>DATAVZ010000091.1:0-167256 GCA_036267475.1 Occallatibacter sp. | reverse complement strand
GAATGCCGGTAAAACGGCTTCCGGAGGCAAAAATAACAACAGAAATCGAACCAAAAAACAGGCTCAACTCGCGAAAATCTTTACCGAAAGCAATACTGAACCCAGATACACGAGTTTTTCCGCAGCCTGTTCAGCCCGTACCCTTCAAATGATCGACTTATTGAGCTATTGACTTATCGATCTGTCTACTTATTGAGTTGTCGACTTATCCAGAGGCTCCTTGGAGTGGGTCGGCGCGTTCCCTTCGGGGCGAACGCCTGATGGGTCCTCTCCAGTGGCCCTTCAGGCGCTCGCCGCGAAATAGGCTTCAATGGCGCGGCGCAGTGCGGCATGATCTACGTGCGGCTCCTTGCCGTCATACCGCGCCGCCCAGCAGACCTGGTTGACGATGTCCCGCGGATAGCATGAGCGCAGTTCCTGGCCCAGCGCGTTGCGGATGTAAGTGATGAGGCTGTGCGGAATGTCGGCGTCGTAGGAGACCTGGCACTCCGAAGCCACGCGGCGAAAGATCTCGGAGAACTGCTCGTCGTTGACTTCGCCGATGCGGATCTTGGTATGAATGCGCCGCAGAAAAGCGGGATCGACCAGGTCGGCTGGATTGGTGTTTGACGCAAACACCACCAGCATCTCAAAGGGAACTTCCAGCTTTTTGCCGCCCACCAGCGTCAGAAAATCCTTGCGGCGGTCCAGAGGAACGATCCAGCGGTTGAGCAGCTCATCGGGACGGATGCGCTGGCGGCCGAAATCGTCAATGATGAAGACTCCATTGTTGGCCTTGAGCTGCACCGGGGCCACATAGAATTTGCTGACCGGGTTGAACTGCATATCGAGCATTTCAGCGGTGAGCTCGCCGCCTACGATCACCGCGGGACGGCGGCACAGGACCCAGCGCGTATCGCAGTTGGCGGGCGCATCCTCGGCCTGCTGGTGGATCGACGGATCGAACACGGCGATGACCTGGCCATCCACTTCGATGGCATGAGGAATCCATACCGCGTCCTCGGCCAGAACGCGCGAAAGCACCTCGGCGATGGTGGTCTTGCCTGTTCCGGCCGGCCCGTAGAGCAGAATGGAGCTGCCGGAGTTGAGCGCGGTGCCAAAGCGATCCAGTATCTGCTCTTCCATGACCAGATGATGGAAAGCGCGGCGAATGTGCGCGGAATGAATTTCCACCTTTTGAACGCTCTGCTTTTTGACCTGCCTCACATAGCTTTCAAAGGCGATCGGCGCGGCGCCCGCATACTGGTTCTGCTGCATGATCTCCATAGCTCGGGCGCGGCCCTGCGAGGTAATGGCGACCTGCGGTATATTGCCTGTCATGCCGGTTACCTGGCAAAGCGTTTGCGCGCGCAGCTTGCAGAAAAGCTCGTCGATGACTTCATAGCCCAGGCGGAGCTTGTCGGAGAGTTCAATAATTGAGAGCGCGCCGGACAGATAGAGGAGCTTTAGAAATAGATCTTCAACGACCGACTGGCGCACATCGAGATCGCCAAGGGAGCGCGGTTTGGTCTCGGGTCCGGGAATATTTAAGGGAGTGGCACCGAAATCATACTCATAGTCTTGCATGGATAGCACTGTCGCCATCTTGTCTCCTGAGTGTGTTTACCAATTTACTTCTTCCACGAAAATTTATGCATGCTCCTTTGGTCGGCAGCATGCTCACCCATTGGTCGTAGTGGAGCGGCATCTTCGAGTCCTCTTCGCCTGTGAGCATGGCTGAGCGGAACGGGAAGAATCGCCGCGGCTTTGCTAAACTGCTGGCAGCCCCTTTGCTGGTCGCTGTAGGCCCAAGGACGCGCACGATCCCGGAGTATCCATGCCAGTTGTAGAGCTTGCGGCGGTTAGTAAAGCTTACGAAAGCAAAGTTGCCGTCCGACATTTGAGCCTGTCGATTGAAGCCGGCCAGATGTTCGGGCTGCTGGGCCCCAACGGAGCCGGCAAGACCAGTTCCATCCGCATGATGATGGGCATTACCCTGCCGGACTCGGGTCGCGTGGAGCTATTCGGCAAGCCGTTTGACCGCCGCAGCCTGGATCGCGTGGGATATCTGCCGGAGGAACGCGGCCTCTATCGAAAAATGAAAGTCCTCGATCAGCTGGTCTTTTTCGGCCAGTTGCACGGCCTGTCGGGAGAGGAGGCGCGCAAGCGCGCGCTGGACTGGACGGCGCGCATGGACATTTCAACGGTTCTCGACAAAAAGACCCAGGAGCTTTCCAAAGGTATGCAGCAGAAGATTCAGTTCATTGCCACGCTGCTGCACGATCCGGGCCTGGTGGTGATGGACGAGCCGTTCAGCGGGCTCGATCCGATCAATGCCACACTGCTGCAGGATGCGCTGCTGGAGCTGAAGGCCAACGGCAAGGCGATTCTGTTTTCAACCCACCGCATGGACCAGGTGGAGAAGCTGTGCGATTCCATTTGCCTCATCAATAATGGAGAAGCCGTGCTGTCGGGCCGGATGCGGGAGATCAAAAGCCGCTACGAGCGCAACCGCGTGATCGTCGAATTCGACGGCAGCGCCGATTTTTTGAAGAGCGACGAAGTGGCTGTGGCAAACAACTACTCCGGGCACGCGCAGATCACGCTCAAGCCGGGCGGCGATGCGCAGAAGCTGCTTCACGAGGCCGCCGCCATGGCCACCATCTATCGTTTCGAACTGGTCGAGCCTTCGCTTGAAGAGATATTTATCCAGACTGTGGGAGGCAAAGCCGATGCGTAACATGCTTCTTGTAGCCCGCCGCGAGTACCTGGAGCAGATCCGCGGCAGAGCCTTCCGTTTTTCCACCATACTGGTTCCAGTGCTGGTGATCGGTCTGCTCGGCGTGAGCGCATTCACCGGCCGCAGAATGGGCCGGGGCAAGCACATCGTGGTTGCGGCTGACAATGCCGCGCTTGCTGCCGACATTCGCTCCAATCTTCTCGAAGACAAGCGAGCAGAGTATCGGGTCGATGTGGTTGCGCCGGTCACCGACCAGGATCGCGAACAGCTGCTGGCGCGCGTGGAAAAAAAATCCATCGATGGTCTGCTGACCGTGGACGACTCGGCCGGGGATGCGCCGCATGTGACCTACATCTCGCAGTCTTCGACCGACCTGCTGGATACCGGGGATCTTAAAACCGCGGTTAGCTACGGTCTGCTGAATCTCCGCCTGACGCAGCGCGGAATGACTCCGGAACAGGTTCACGCGCTTGTCGAGAATGTGCCGGTTGAAACGCTGCAGGTTTCGAGTAACGGCAAGACCGGCAAGGGCCAGGGCATGGCTCCCTTTTACAAGGCCATGCTGATGACCTTCCTGATGACCATGCCTATTTTGCTCTATGGCCTGGATATGGCGCGCTCCATTGTGGAAGAGAAGTCTTCGCGCATCTTTGAAGTGATGCTTTCGGTTACCCGCGCCGACGACATGCTGACCGGCAAGCTCGTCGGGGTGGGCGCCGTGGGCATTACGCAGATTGCCATCTGGCTGGCGGCGGCGGTTATTCTCAGCACCTCGGCTCTGCTGCATCCGCTGCTTTCCGGAGATATAAAAATACGGTTCACATTGATGGAAGCGATCTTTTTTCCCATCTACTTCGTGCTTGGGTTCTTTCTTTACAGCGCCTTTTTTTCTGGCCTGGCGGCTACCTGCGAAACCGCGCAGGATCTGCAGATGTACGTCTCGCTGGCGGTTGTGCCCACCTGGGCGAGTTTTGCCATACTGCCCTTTTTGCTGAGCAACCCCAACTCGCGATGGGTGGTCGCCGCCTCTCTTTTTCCGCCCACCGCGCCGCTGGTGATGATGCCGCGCATTGGCCTTTCCATGCCGCCGGCGTGGCAGATTGCGCTGTCTGTTGCGTTGCTGCTGCTTACGATCTGGGCGGTGGTCTGGGTGGCGTCGCGGCTATATCGGGTGGGCATTCTGATGTATGGCAAGCGGGCTACTCTGCCTGAGCTGCTGCGCTGGGTACGTTACTCCTGAGCGGCGCCAGGCGGCTGGACCGGCACAGCCAGATGAGTGCGGGTGAATGTTTCCACTAGAATCATTTTGAGTGACTACGCAAGCCAGCCACAGATTCAGCTTGAGCCAGCGCATGGTTCTGGCCCTTGTTCCGCGCATGGTATGGGCTTTGCTCTGGCTCGTGGGCTTTACCTGGCGCTTCGAGGTAATTTCGGAAGAGGGCGCAACCCCGCTGCCGGGCGGCGCCGGCGCCGGGGCCGAGATCTTCTGCTTCTGGCATCAGTGTGTGCTGCCCTGCGCACTTTACTTTCGCCGCACCGGCGCAAGCATTCTTATCAGCCGCAGCTTTGACGGCGAGCTCGTTACGCGCGTGCTGGCGCTGTTCGGTTTTCGTGCGGTGCGTGGCTCCAGTTCCGTGGGCGGGCGCGAAGGGCTGCTGGGCCTCAAGCAGGTGATCGAGAGCGGCAATCCTGCAATCTTTACCGCCGACGGCCCGCGCGGCCCCATTTACCGCACCAAGATGGGGCCCATCAAGCTTGCGCAAATGACCGGCGCGCGCATCGGCGCGTTTCATCTTGAGCCGCGACACGCGCTGCGCCTGAAGTCGTGGGATGGATTCCTGGTGCCTTTGCCTTTTACGCGAATTGTGGTGAGCTGGGCGCGCTGGACGCATGTGGCGGTCGATCTGGCCGAGTGCGATTTTGAATCGAAACGCGAAGAACTCAATGCTGCCATCGAGCGCGCGCGTCTGCACGCGATTGCGCATCTGGGGAAGGCCGCGCAATGACCGGCTCGCGCAAAGACCTGCTGGTCTCCGATTTCGATTTCGAGTTGCCCGAAGAGCTGATCGCGCAGCAGCCTCCGGACCGGCGCGGACTGAGCCGCATGCTGACGATGGATCGCGCCAACGGAGTGCTGGAAGATTCAGCCTTTGCAAGTTTTCCGTCACGCCTCAATCCGGGCGATCTTCTGGTGCTCAACGACAGCCGCGTGATTCCCGCGCGCCTTTACGCGCAGCGCACGCTGGTGCGTGAGCGCGAGCACCCCACCGGCCGCATCGAAGTGATGCTTACTGAACCGGCGCGCGAAAATTGCTGGCGCGCGCTGGTGCGCCCGGGCCGCAAGGTCGCCATCGGCGAGCGGCTGGCGTTTGCCGGGCCCAGCGGCGAAACACTGCTCGAAGCCGAGGTGTTGGAGCGCGGGGAGTTCGGCGAACGGCTGCTTCAATTTGCGCCGGCAGACGATTTTTTCGCCATCCTCGACCGCATTGGGCATATACCGCTTCCGCCTTACATTCATCGTCCGGATGCGGAGGCCGACCGCGAGCGCTATCAGACCGTCTTTGCGCACGAGCGTGGTTCGGTGGCCGCGCCCACTGCCGGCCTGCACTTTACTGACGTGATTCTGGAGGAGATTGCCGAACGCGGCGTGGAGATTGCGCGCGTTACGCTGCATGTGGGTCTTGGCACTTTTGCTCCGCTGCGTGTTGAAAAAGTGCAGGACGTTCGCCTGCATCGCGAGCGCTACACGCTCTCCGCAGCCGCGGCGGAAGCGATCAATCGCGCGCTCAAGCAGAAGCGGCGCATTGTGGCTGTGGGCACAACCGTGGTGCGCACGCTCGAAGCTGCCGCCCTTGGCGCGCAGGGCGTGGAACTGGAGCCGCACACCGGAGACACTGAAATATTTATCGCGCCGGGCTTTCAGTTCCGCGTGGCCGGAGCGCTGCTTACCAACTTTCATCTACCGCAGTCCAGCCTGCTCATGCTGGTGAGCGCTTTTGCCGGCCGCGAGCATGTGCTGGCCGCCTATCGCCATGCTGTAGCTGCGCGCTACCGGTTCTTCAGCTACGGCGACTGCATGTTCATCGCGTAACTCCGCAACTTGCAATTGCAGCCGCCCTGTTAAACTCACTACCGTGCCCGACGAATCCAAGCCGCCCGTCTTCCTGCTCGATACCATGTCGTTCATCTTTCGCGCCTATCACGCGATGCAGCGCAGCCGCCCCATGTCCACGCGCTCCGGCCTGCCCACGGCGGCCACTTACGTGTTTGTGAACATGATCAAAAAGCTGCGCCAGGACTTCGATCCGCGCTACTTTGCGGCGGTGTTCGATCCCAGCGGCGAGGTGTTTCGCGACGAGCGGGCGCGGAGCCTGGAAACGCTGCGCAAGTGGAACGGCAAGACGCAAAGCTTTGAAGATGTGAGCTATGAAGGTTATAAGGCCAACCGCGAATCGATGCCGGAAGACCTGCGCCGGCAGATTCCCTACATTCGACGCTCGCTCGAAGCGCTGCACATTCCGATTCTGGAAGCCGCTGGTTTCGAGGCCGACGACGTGATCGGGACGCTCGCGCGCGAGGCCGCCGAGCGTGGCCATGAGGTGTTCATCGTATCCGGCGACAAGGACATGATGCAGCTGGTGACCGAGCGGGTGAAGATTCTCAATCCGCAAAAAGACAACCTCGTCCTCAACCCCGCCAAGGTGATGGAAGTGCTTGGCGTGCCGCCGGGGAAGGTCGTCGACGTGATGGCGCTGCGCGGCGACACGGTGGATAACATTCCCGGCGCGCCCGGCATCGGCGACAAGGGCAGCGTGGATCTGATTGTCGAGTTCGGCAGCGTGGAAGCTGTGCTCGACCGCGCCGCAGAGGTCAAGCGCAAGACCTATCGCGAGTCTCTGGAACAGAACCGCGAGGCTGTGCTGCTTTCGAAAGAACTTGTCACTATCGACAGCCGCGTGCCGCTGGAGCTTGATTTGGCCGCGTTTGAAACTCAGCCGCCCGACGTTGAAGCCTGCCGCGAACTGTTTACCGAGCTTGAGTTCACTTCGATGCTGCGCGAGCTGGCTCCTTCGACCACAGCCGACCGAACGGAGCTGATCGAAGAGCCCGATGCCGAGCAGACGGCGGCTTTTTTGAAGGCTGCGCGCGCGGGTGGATTCGCTTTTGTGCTCGATGCCGCGTCCGCGGCTGCGATGGCGGCGGAGGACGATGCCGAGCCGCGCGTGCCGGTTACGATGTCGCTGCTCGATCTGGCTGAAGCGGTTGAAAAGCAGGCTGGCTCGACGGTTGGCGTCTGCGCCGATCCGGCTGTCGCTCTGCGCCTGCCGATTTCGCCCGAGCTGCGCGCGCTGCTTGAAGACGCTTCAGTACCCAAGCGCACCCACGATCTCAAGCTGGCTCTCCACCTGCTGACAGCGCAGGACATTGCACTGCGGGGCAGCGTGGAGGACACGATGCTGCTCTCCTACGCGCTCAATCCTACCCATGCCACGCAGGCGCTGGCCGATGTGGCTGCGCGCCACAACCAGGCCGCGCCCGCCACGCTTGCCGCCGGGGCCGCGGCGGTTTGCCGGCTGGCGCCGGTGCTCATGGAGGAAGCGGAAAAAGCCCAGGTGCAGCGCGCGCATCGCGAGATTGACCTGCCGCTTGCGCCGGTGCTGTTCGCCATGGAGCAGGCCGGCGTGCGCATTAACCGGGACGCGCTCGCCAGCTTGTCTGCGCGCTTCAGCACGGAGCTTGAACGCGTGGGCGGGCGTATCTTCGAGCTGGCCGGCCAGCGCTTCAACATCAACTCGCCCAAGCAACTGGCCGTGGTGCTATTCACTCATTTGGGCCTGCAGCCGCCCAGTGTGCGCGGCAAGGGCAAAGCCATATCGACCGCGCAGGATGTTCTGGAGCAGCTTTCAGAGCAGCACGAAGTACCCAAGCTGGTGCTCGAGTATCGCCATCTGGCCAAGCTCAAGTCAAACTACATCGATGCCCTGCCGCTGCTGGCCGATGCGGACTCACGCGTACACACGACGTTTCAGGCGGCTGCAACCGCGACGGGCCGGTTGTCTTCAGTCAATCCGAACCTGCAGAACATTCCTGTGCGCACTGAACTGGGCCGCGAGATTCGCGCCGCATTCGTTGCTCGACCGGGCGCGCAACTGCTCTCCGCCGACTACTCGCAGATTGAGCTTCGCCTGCTGGCGCACTTCAGCGGCGATCCGTTGCTGAAGCGCGCCTATGCCGAAGAGATCGATATCCACACGCTCACCGCGAGCGAGGTGTTCGGCGTTCCCATCGACGCGATGGACAAGGAGACGCGCAATCGCGCCAAGGCCGTGAATTTCGGCATTGTCTACGGCATTTCGGCGTTCGGGCTGGCGGCGCAGCTTGGCATTCCGCAGGCTGAGGCGCGCGCCTATATCGATCGCTATTTTGCGCGCTACGAGGGGGTGCAGGCGTTTATTCAAAAGACGCTTGCGCAGACGCGCAAAGACGGCTTTGTGCGGACGATGTTCGGCCGGCTGCGGCCCATTCCCGATATCGAGAGCCGCAATCCCAACCAGCGCGGCTTTGCCGAGCGCACCGCCATCAATACGCCGCTGCAGGGCACGGCGGCCGATCTGATCAAGCTGGCCATGATTGCGCTGGATCGCAAGCTGGCGGAGCGCGGCCTGAAGACGCGCATGGTTCTGCAGGTTCACGACGAACTGCTGTTCGAGGTGCCGCACGAGGAGACCGAAGAGATAAAGGCGCTGGTGCGCGCGGAGATGGAAGGGGTCGTTCAACTGAGCGTCCCGCTGGTGGCCGATGCGGCTTTCGGGCCGAATTGGCGCGATATGGATTAGAGATCCGGCAATAAAACAGTGGCATCGTATTCCCACCCATTTCCGCAAAAGACGTGGAAATGGATGGGGCACCCTGACAGTATTTAGTTGCCGGATCAATAGGCGGTTTCCAGATTCGGGCTACAATGCTGTTGTCGTTGAGTTGAGCCGGCGCATGATTCTCGAAATTGCCAGGGCGTTCTCGTTCTTTCTGAGCATTCTTTCGCTCTATCCGGTTGTGGGCTGCGCGTTCTTCATTCCCGGCACCCGGTGGGAAGACCGCATGGTTCTGGCGCTGGCCCACATCGGTCTGGCGGGATGCATCTGCCTGCTCAGCGGCATTCTTTTTGCCCGGCCGTGGCTGCCGGACCACTCGGCCGAGCATTTGCTCGCCACGCTTCCGCTACGCATGTTTTTGTGGACGGTGCTGGCCGTGACCGTGCTTTTCATCCTGTCGTGGTATCTGGATGTGTCGCTGGTGCCCTGGCTGTGGCGCAATCAACCGTAGGCCAGTGGCTGCGGCGCATGAGGCGCATGAATTCATGCAGCATTGCTCCAGCCGGGTGTTGTAACCATCCGACGCGCAGGCTCATCTCACCTGCAGCAGCGTGGAGGAGGATTTCTCGGTGAACCAGATGCGATGGATGCGCGGCCTTTTGGCGCTTTGCGGCGTGGTTTTTCTTTTTGCGTGCAATGGAAGCGCGACAACCCGGTCTCCGATTCCCGCGCCGGCTGAAGATCTGCCTCTGGCGCATGGGGGCGGCAGCGCCACGGCTGTTTTTGCGGGGGGATGCTTCTGGGGAACGCAGACCGTGTTTGAGCGCGTGAAGGGCGTGATCAACACTACTGTGGGCTATGCGGGCGGAACGGCGGCAACCGCAACTTATCCGCAGGTGACCACTGAGACTACCGGCCATGCCGAATCGGTACGCGTGGTGTACGACCCAGCGAAGATTACCTACGGCACGCTGCTGCGCATTTTCTTTTCCGTTGCGCACGACCCCACGGAACTGAACCGGCAGGGTCCGGACGTGGGCACTTCGTATCGCTCCGCGATCTTCTATCTCAACGACGACCAGAGGCGCATTGCGACCGCATATATTGCGCAGCTCGATGGGGCCAGGGTTTTTCCCAAGCGCATTGTCACAGAGGTTACGCCGCTTAAAGGGTTTTATCGCGCGGAAGAATATCACCAGGACTACGCGCTTCATAATCCCGACAATCCATATATCCTGGTCTGTGACCGGCCCAAGATCGGCGAACTGCGCCGGCAGTTTCCCGACCTGTTTGTCGACTACACGGGCAAGCACTGAGGCGTGTGTCAGAATTCCAGTTGCAATTACGGTCCCGGTTGCGCGGCCAGCCAGCTTTTCAGTTGCGGCTCCTGCTGCGACCGGAACTCGATGCACTCATTGATGCGCTCAACGGCGTGGCGGAGCGAAGCGCTTGAAGCTGCGACGGTGTGGCTGGCGAAAAACTGCTGCACATCGTCGCGGGCCGGGGCGGAGCAGAAGTTGCCGGCTGCGCTCACCAGCCGCTCGCCATTTCCGGTGGTCAATTGACGGTGCACGCTGTTCCAGTGGGCCTTGATGGCGCTCCACGCGGCCGGGCGGGTGCTTTCCCGGTCGAGCGACGCGGCAAACTCCAGTGGCGCATCCTGGTTGCGCACGGCGCTGGAGGCATCGAAAACCACTGCGCGCTGCACCAGTTCGGGCAAAGGGAACTGGCTCAGCATGCGCAGCGCGAAGTTTTCCAGATCCGGATTGTTCGACGTTTCATAGACCCGCTGCAGCCGGTCAAAGAGCGCCGCGTCGCCGTGGCGCGCGGCCACAATGAGCGCCGCGTGGCCAAGCGTGGCATGGGTTGAAGCGGGATTATCGAGATACCGGTCTGCAATTGCGCGCGCCTCGGCGACCAGTTGCGGAGAGTCGCCGTAGGAGCCGATCTCCTGCAGCAGCTCGGCGCGAAGCTGCACCGTGTTCGCCGAGTCGCCTGCCGATGCCGGGCCCAGCTTTTGATACACCGGCGCAAAGGTTGCCGTGATCCATTTTGACAGCGCCGCTCGCTCTTTCGGCGTTCCGGCCAACTGCTCATAGACGACGTTCAGGCCGTTGAAGGCGTTCTCGATCACCTGGAAGTCGGGGTCCTGTTTGAGCGCGGCCACCAGCGCCAGATACTGGCCCACCGGCGCTTTGCCGACGCGTACCCGTGCCCACTCATCGCCGGTAAAGCCGATGCGCTCGGCGGGCAGCAGCGCGGTTTCAACCTGCGCCGTCAGGGCATCGTATTGCGGCTGGGCGTAGGCGCTGCGGTAGTAGCCCCGGCCGCCCACATTGGCAAAGAAGATCGGCGCCGCAGGAACGCGCAGCGCATGCGAAGAGGGAGTGAGCACTTCGCAATTCTGTCGTTCATCCGGTTGTTTCTGCTTCTGTTCTTGCTGCTGTTCGCCGGTCTTGAAGCAGACCGGGATCGTCCATCGTTCCCTGGCATCGGCGTGAACCAGCGGACTCAGGAAAAAGCGACGCTGGCTCACAGCCACTTTTCCTGCCGCGGGCTCGCCGAAGGTTAAAACCGGCACGCCGCGCTGGGTAACCAGCGAGTCCATGATCTTGTTTACGGGCTTGTGGCTTACCGCGGTCTGCGCATTCCAGAAATCTTCGGCGGTTGCGTTGCCGTAGAGGTGCGCGCGCAGATAGGCACGCACGCCGGCGCGAAAGACTTCGGAGCCCTCATAATTTTCGACCGCCAGCAGCACGTCGCTGGCCTTGCCGTAGGCGATGCCGTCAAACATCTGGTTGATTTCGTCGGGCGTATCGGCCGGCGCGCGGATGGCGCGGGTGCTGGGCTGCGCATCCAGATTGAGCGTTGACTGCTCGTTTTCGGCCACGGTCTGTGGAATATTCCACTCCGGATGCATCGCCGCTGTGGCCTTGTTCTCCATCCAGGTGGCGAACCCTTCGTTAAGCCACAGGTTGTTCCACCACTGCATTGTGACCAGGTCGCCGAACCACTGGTGCGCCATCTCGTGGGTAACGTCGATAGCGACGGTTTGCTTTTCCTGCTCGGTGGCGTTGCGCGGATCGATCAGCAGAGTGCGCTCGCGATAGGTGATGGCGCCGAAGTTCTCCATGGCGCCGGCTTCAAAGTCGGGCAGCGCGATCAGGTCGAGTTTCTTCAGCGGGTAGGGAATGCCGAAGTACTGGTTGTAGTAATGCAGCGCGAATTTGGCTATGCCGAGCGCGTAGGAGGTGTAGGCGACCTTGTCGGGTGTGGCGCAGACGCGGATATTCACGCCGTCCTGCTGGCCGGAGGTACACTCGAAGTCTCCAACCAGAAATGCGACCAGGTAGGTGCTCATCCGGGGCGTGATGCCGAACTCGATGGTGTGCTTGCCCGCGCCGGGGCCGGGCGTGTCGGAGACGATCTGGCCATTCGAGATAGCCGTGTCGCGGGCATCGACCACCAGCGAGATATCGAAGGTGGCCTTGAAGGCCGGCTCGTCGAAGCAGGGAAACGCGCGCCGCGCGTCAGTGGGCTCGAATTGTGTTACCGCGTAGTTGCGCCGCGCTGTTTTGGAAAGATAAAAGCCGCGCAGCTCGTTGTTCAGAATGCCCGTGTAGTGAATCTCAAGCGTGGCGCTGCCGGCGGGCACGGTGTTGGCAAAGGCGAATGTCGCCTGCTCTTTACCGGCATCGAGCGTGACGGTTGCCGTCTGCTTGGGCCCGTTCGGATAGATGGTCACCGACTGGAACTCAATCTCCGCCGCATTCAGGGTGATGGACTTTACCGGCTGCTTGATGTTTACATCGATTTTTTCCACGCCGGAAAATGTTGCCGCCTTCAAATCGGGCGTGAGCTTGAGCGTGTAGTGCGTGGGGGCAATCGTGTCTGCAAGGCGCTGTGCGGCGGCAGGCTGAACGGCAACGCAGGCCAGCAAGATCGCGGCTGCGGCGGAAAAAGCCCGCAGTGGTTTCGTACAGCATCGGCAAGCGTGATTTTTCATAGATCCTCGAAACGTGCCGGGCGATGTCTGTCCGCGGCCTCAGCCCCTTTATGCAGGTTTGACTGCGCGTACGGCCGGTCGTAACAGGCTCGAACCGATTGCAGCACGCTCGAACAGGCTGCGCGCGCCGCGCGGTTACGCGGCCATTTGCGCCAGCCGGCGCACGGTGAGCACGGTAATGTCGTCTTCCTGGCCAAAGGACTTTGCCGCTTCCGCAAGATAGAACGCCGTCTGGTTGCTCAGGTTGTGCACGCGATCAAAGCCGAACAACTCGCCGGATGGCTGGCGGGCTTCCACCACGCCGTCCGAGTACAGCAGCACGCGGTCGCCGGGATGCAGGTAAAGCCGTGTTTCGGCGTATTGCACCTCAGGCAGCACGCCCAGCGGCAGCCCGCCTTCCACGGCAATCTCCTGGCTGTTGAGATAGGGCGGCAGATGTCCCGCGTTGGCTATCACCAGTTCGCCGCCGGCCCCGAACCAGGCGGCCTGGCAGGTGGTGAAACTGTCGGCGCCTACCAGCACGCGGTTCAGCGACTCCAGAATCCTGGCCGGATTGCGGTCCGCTATTCGGCGCAGCGCACCCATCAGCATGGATACGTTCATGGCGGCCTTGAGCCCTTTTCCGGCCACGTCGCCAATGACCACCAGCATGCCGTCGGCGCCCATCATCTGCACGTGGAAGAAGTCGCCGCCCACTTCGTTGGCCGGGTTGTAGATTGAATCCACTTCGAAGCCCGGGGTGGGGGATTTTTCGACGGGAATCAGCAGGTCCTGCACGCTGCGCGCCGCGGCCAGTTCGCTGGTTGCCCGCTCCTCAGTGCGCTGGATGCGCAGAAAGCGGAAGAAGATGATGAGCAGAATGACCAGGATGCCGGTGAAGTCGGCGATGGAGGCGAAGTGAATGGGGATAGGACCGGCCTGAATGGTTAACGGCGAGTGATAGGCGTGGCCGGTCCACTCGTTCATGCTGGCCGTTACCAACGGCTCCAGCATGCCCACCAGGCTCAGCACCAGAGGAATCAGGAGCAGCCCGGCCTCGAAGTTGCGCCGCAGCGCGGCCCGGAACAGGGTGAGGAAGACGAATAGCGACCAGCCGGCTAGCCATATAACGGTAGCCAGGGCGAAGCAGGCAACCGCCAGTCCGATGAGGTGCACGTGACCGATCATCAGCAGCGCGGGAGCCACGCCGGCCAGTACGGGCGAAGTGCGGCGCAGAAGCCGGATGTACCAGCGCCGCGGCAGATCCAGGAATGCGACCAGAAACTCGAAGAACAGGTATGCGGAGAGGAGGACAAGCTGGGACATCAGCGCCGCGTACCACAGGTAGTCAAGCCGGGCGGAGCTGCCGGCCAGCTCTATGAATCCGATGGGAGCCTGGGCCAGCTCATGCAGCGCCAGCCAAAGATATTCGATGTGCCCCCGCTGGGAAAAATAAAGCGCGAACAGAAACAGCACCATGATGATCAGCACGATCGAGTAGACAATGGGCGGCAGGCGCTCAAAGAGGGTGTGGTGCTGCCACAGCGTCAGCTCACGGTGCAGGTCGTCGTGGTCGCCGAGCATCAGTTGGCGTCCAGCAAAGAAGGTGGTATAGGAGCCGTGTCCGAAGGGAATGTAAATGACTCTCACCGCGAGGGTGAGCGAGGTAACCGAGGGGTCGATATTCAGATCGTAGAGCCGCGAGATCACCTGATAGCCCTGCGGATCGCTGCCGTGGGGGCCTTCCGGGGGAATTTTTTTGCCGTTGGCGAACACCTCCGCGCCGGGCCCGGTTGCGGCCACGCCCAGCGGCGTGCTCTGGGTCACCGGCATTTCAATCAGCAGGGCCACCGGTCCGTGGTTCTGCGCCAGCTTGATGTGCAGCCGGAACCATGCATAGCGCTGCCTGCGGTGGTGCGGTCCCGGAACATCGGCGTCCGGCCGGTTCGCCTCGGCATGGATTCCGCCGTTGGGTCCGGCTGGCGGCCGGTCCTCCTGAGGAACTTCCTGCATGAAGGCCTGGGCGCCGCGCACCGCCCATTGCGAGTCGTTGAAATCGACCGTGGAAGCCGCCGGATCGGAGCTGATTCCCACCCGCCAGTCCTTGTCCAGAAGCACCGGCGAGCCGATCGCCGTGGCGTCAAACAGCACCGCGGGCGGCGTGGACGGGGCAGCGGCCTGTGTGTGCAAGTGCTCGCTGCGCAAGGGGATGGGCGGCCGGGGTTTGGCCTGCGCGCAGAGCTGCGCCGCACCACAGACGATGATTGCAACCAGGGTCAGGATGGGTCGCCGCAAACAAATCCTCCGGTTCCGTGTGTTTCACTGTAAAGCAGCCGGGGGCCAGCGCCCAAGACGGCAACACCGGGTGTTTCCCTCTTACTAACTCACTTTCCGGCTCGACTCAGCAAGAGATTTCGCAGGCATTTTCAAATCCGGCTTCCCAACTGTTACCAAACAGGCGGATACTAGCGTCTAAGTAACGGAGCGAAGCGGCACAGGCCGGAGGTGAGGCATGAGGGCGGATCGCACAGGTTTGCTAACGGCGGTTGTGGCGGCAACGGCGATGGCGCTGGCTACGGCGGCATCGGCTCAGTCCACCAGTCCGAATTCACCAGCTTCCTCTTCACCGGGCACGACGGCTCAGTCCAGCCAGCCCGCTGCGCAATCTGCTCCCGCGGCACAACCGGCCCCGGCTGCGCAGTCGACTCCTGCGGCGCAGCCCGCTCCCGGCACAACGCCTGTGGGTGGCGACCAGGCGGCGCCGCCGCCCGGCACGAAAACCAAGGACAAGGACGCTGCCAAGGACAAGCACGACAAAGACAAAGGCGCGAAAGATAAGGACGCGAAAAACGACGACGACAATGTCAAGGTCGATCCGGAAAAGGTTGTCGATCCGGGCAGCGCCATGATCAAGATCAAGCCCGGCAGCATCGAGGACGTGAGCGCGGTGGGCAATCGCGAGATTGGCGGCCGCGGCCTGGGCAACTGGTACTCGACCGACAGCGAGATCAAGATGGGCAAGCAGTACGCCGACGAGATCGAGAAGAGCACCCGCTTTATCTCTGACCCGGTCATCGACGAGTACGTGAACCGTATCGGTCAGAACATCGTCAAGAACTCCGACTGCAAGGTTCCATTCACCATCAAGGTCATCGACTCCGACGAGATTAACGCCATGGCGCTGCCGGGCGGCTTCTTCTACGTCAACTCCGGGCTGATTCTGGCCGCGGACGAAGAGGCTGAACTGGCCGGGGTGATGGCTCATGAGATTGCGCACGTCTGCGCGCACCACGCGGCGCGGGAGATGACCCGCGCCAACTATGCGCAGCTGAGCATGGTGCCGCTGATCATGATGACCGGCTACAGCTGGACCGGCTACGGCATTTACGAGGCCGCGCAACTGGCGATTCCCATCACCTTCCTCGAATTCTCCCGCGAATTCGAGGCGCAGGCCGACTACCTGGGCGTGCAGTACATGTACCGCGCCGGCTACGATCCGCAGGCCTTCATCAGCTTCTTTGAGAAGATTCAGGCTCTTGAAAAGCGCAAGCCCGGCCTGGTCGCCAAGGCATTCTCCGACCATCCTCAGACGCCCGACCGCATTCTGCACACGCAGGAAGAGATCGCCCGGATTCTGCCGGCGCGCGACGAGTACACGGTCACCACGTCGGAGTTTAACGACATCAAAGCCCGGCTGGCCCGCATTGAGAACAAACGCCGCCTGACTGACACCAAGGGCGTCACGCGGCCTTCGCTACGGCGCGCCAGCACTACCCAGACCCAGGATGGCTCGGGCGACGGCAGCAATCCGACCGACCAGCCCACTTTGCACCGCCGAGCAGATCAGAATTGACGGCCAGAACTGACGGCCGGAACTGAGGCAGGCTGAGGCCTGTCACCCAATCGGCCCACCTGAGGGTGGGCCGATTCGGCTTTTGGGGGAACGCCGCTGCTTTTTCGGCACCATCCGTCGCAACAACCCAACCACTTGTGCCGGGCTGCATACTGTCCGCAAGCGGATGTATTTTCCGCCGGAAGCTCGCCTGCCGACGGATTGGGCTGGCATGTCAAAGCCCATGAATTTCCTTCAACTTCCGGAAATTCCTTGAATTGACGGGTGAAACCGCGTTATATACAAAGCTACCGGCACACGCGCCGGAGTCCCGCCCTCGGGTTCTTCATCATTCAGGAGGCATTATGCGCAACGCCGCAGTCCGTTCCAACCTTCTCGTCCCTGAAGTACGCGAGGTGATGGATATCCGTCAGGCCTCGGATTACCTGGGCATCTCGCCCGACACGCTCTACAAGTACGCCTCTGAGGGGTTTGTGCCCGCCTTTAAGCTGGGCAACCGCTGGCGCTTCAAACGCAGCCGCCTGGACGAGTGGATGGATCGCCAGTCGGACATGCAGTCCGGAATTCAGGTGGACCCGACGAAGAAGAAGCCGGTGCAGTCGGCGTTGTAAGGGCAGGGATCAGAGATCAGGGGTCAGGGGACAGAGATCAGGGAACTCAGAGAATCGCGCCTTGCGGATTTGTGTCCGGGCGCGATTTTTCTTTCTGAACTTTTTTCCGGCCGAATCGCTGGGGGCAGCTTTTGTGCGCGCTGGCCAGGTTCGCGCATCATATGGACTCTTCAGCCGGACTTGTCAGCTCGGACGACTGAGTTCTGATCTCTGACCCCTGATCTCTGCCGCTGAGCCCTGCCGTGATAAAACTGTGCGAGTGGACCACCTTCGCCGCATGGGCGCGTTGCGCCGCAAATTGACTCGCGCCGGGCTCCCCGGCCTGCTCGTCACGCACCTTTCTGACGTCCGCTACCTTTGCGGCTTTACGGGTTCGAGTGCGGCGCTGGCCGTTAGCCGCCGCGCTGCCTGCCTGTTTACCGATGGCCGCTACGCCCTGCAGGCGGGCGAGGAAGTGAAGGCCGCCCGCGTCCATATTGGCACCGGTTCGCCGGCTGTGGCTGCGTTGCAGTGGCTGGCCGCGCAGCCGGGCGTGGAGATGGCCGGATACGATCCGGCGCACACCACGGTTGCCGAGCTGGCGCAATGGAAGGCTGCTCTGCCGTCGCATCTGCGCCGGAGTTTCCTTTCCGCGCTGCCGGCCGCGTTTGTGGAGCCGCTGCGCCGCGTGAAAGACCCGGACGAGCTGGCGCTGATGACCGAGGCCGCACATCTTGGCTGCCGGCTCTTCGACCACATTCTCAAGTTCATCCGGCCCGGAGTCGCGGAGCTGGAAGTGGCCGCCGAGCTCGAGCACCAGGCGCGGCTGCTGGGCGCCGAGGGCATGTCGTTCGACACCATCGTCGCCTCCGGTGCGCGGTCGGCGCTGCCGCATGGCCGGGCCACCGGGCAGCCGCTGCCGCGACGGGGTTTTCTCACACTGGATTTCGGTATAATCCTCAGGGGTTACTGTTCCGACATGACGCGGACCGTGTTTCTGGGCAAGCCGAAACCCGATGAGCGGCACGCCTACCAGTCGGTTCTTGAGGCGCAGCAGGCGGCAGTGGCGGCGGTAACGGCGGGCGCAAGCTGCGGCGAGGTGGACGAGGCGGCGCGCGGCATTTTACGCCGGCAGGGACTGGGAGAGCTGTTCACCCACTCCACCGGCCACGGCGTGGGCCTGGAGATTCACGAGCAGCCGCGGGTGGGAGCGGGGCAGTCAACCCGGCTGACGGCCGGCAATGTGATCACGATCGAGCCGGGGGTTTATCTTCCCGGGCAGTATGGAGTGCGCATCGAAGATATGGTGGCCGTAACCCGCACGGGCGGCGAAGTGCTGACACCCGCGCCACTGACGCTTATTGAATTGTGAAGCCGCGATTGGGATGCGGATTTTTTTGAGTTTGGCTTTGACGTTGGTTTTGAATCCACTGCGCCCGCGGGCGGACGAGTTAAGGAACGAATGAAACCACAGGACATCCAAGACCTGAAGCAACTGATCGAGTTCCTGAAGCAGTATCAGGTGGCCGAGTTCGACCTGGACCGCGGCGATCTGAAGATCCGCCTCAAGTTCAACCAGCAGGAGGGCGCATCGCCGGCTCTGGGCGATCTTGCCCGGCTGCTGCACACGGCACCGGCGGCGGGCGCCGCGGCTGCTCCGTCCGCGCCGGCGGCTTCGGCGCCTGCTGCTCAGGTCGCGGCAGCCGCGCCTCAGGAAGATTTGCACATTGTAAAGTCGCCTATCGTCGGCACGTTTTACGCGTCGCCGTCGCCCGGCTCGGCAGCCTTTATTTCTCCCGGCGACCACGTCGACAAGGGCCAGGTGATCTGCATTGTCGAGGCCATGAAGCTGATGAACGAGATCGAGTCCGACGCCGCGGGCGAGGTTGTGAAATGCCTGGTGGCCAACGGCCAGCCGGTCGAATTCGGGCAGCCGCTGTTTGCCGTGCGGCCAGCCTGACGGCGCCGGCAGGCATCGCCGGCCCTCTGGGACTTTAACCGAGAGTTGCGGCGGCAGGGTTCCACAGACGCCGCTCACTCGCTGACTCGCTACTGCGCAGGTTCGTTCATGTTCCGTAAAGTTCTCATCGCCAACCGCGGCGAAATCGCTCTTCGCGTCATCAACGCCTGCCGTGAGATGGGCGTGCGCACGGTGGCCGTGTACAGCGAGGCCGACCGCAACTCTCTTCATGTGCGCTTTGCGGATGAGGCCATCTGCATCGGTCCGCCGCGCCCGGCGGATAGCTATCTGAACGTACCCGCGGTCATCTCCGCCGCCGAGATCGCCGATGTCGACGCCATTCATCCCGGCTACGGCCTGCTGAGCGAAAACGCCAACTTCGCCGAGGTCTGCCGCGCTTCAAACATCAAGTTTATCGGCCCTCCGCCGGAGGTGACGCGGCTGATGGGCGAAAAGGAAAAGGCTCGCCAGGCGATGAAGAAAGCCAAGGTGCCCATCCTGCCCGGCTCCGACGGCGTGATTGCCACGGTGGAAGAGGCCGAGGAGTGGGCGAACCGGGTGGGCTATCCGGTGATTCTGAAGGCCAAGGCCGGCGGCGGCGGACGCGGCATGCGCATTGTGCGCAGCGCCGATGAGCTGCCCAACCTTTTCCATGCCGCGCACTCCGAGGCCGCCAACGCCTTTGGCAACGGCGAGCTGTACATGGAGAAGTTCATCGAGAATCCGCGCCACATCGAGTTTCAGATACTGGCCGACGAGCATGGACACGTGGCCTCGCTGTTTGAGCGGGAGTGCTCCATCCAACGCCGCCACCAGAAGCTGATTGAAGAAGCGCCTTCGCTGCAGGTTACGCCCCGGCTACGCGAAGAGATCGGCAAGACACTTTGCCGCTGCCTGACCGACATCGGCTACCAGAACGCGGGCACCATCGAGTTTCTGATGGACGCGGACCGGGATCTCTACTTCATCGAGATGAACACCCGCATCCAGGTGGAGCATCCGGTGACCGAGGCCATTACCGGCATCGATCTGGTGAAGGCGCAGTTGCGCATCGCTTCAGGAGAAACGCTTGGCAATATTTTGCCGCCGCAGCTTGAAATCCGCGGCCATGCCATTGAGTGCCGCGTGAACGCCGAGCATCCGCAGAAGTTTACGCCCTCGGCCGGGAAGATTACTGCGTTCAATGTGCCCGGCGGCAATGGCGTGCGCGTGGACACGGCACAGTATGCCGAAGGCGTTGTTCCGCCTTATTACGATTCGCTCATCGCCAAGCTGATTGTTCACGGCGTAAACCGCGAAGAGGCCATCGCTCGCATGGAGCGCGCGCTGAGCCAGTTTGTGGTGCAGGGGATTTACACATCGGTTCCGCTGCATCAGGAGATCTTTGCCGACGCCGCCTTCCGCGCCGGCGAATTCGACACCGGATTCATGGAGCGCTTTCTTGCTGCCCGCGTCGAGGCCGAAACCAAGACCGCCTGACCGCAATTTGCGGGCACGCGCTCGATCTTCGAGTTGTCATCGCGGAGCGAGCCTCCCGCTTTACGCAGTAAAACGGGAGGAAGTTAAAGGGGCCGCGGATGCTGTTTCGCAGCCACAATCAACTTCTTGCTGAAAATTTCCTTTTCTCCCGCTAGCCTTGCCTGTATAAGTTCTGTTGAGCAGGAAAGGGCACGACCATGCCAATCGATATCTCCAGCCTGCAGCTCGAGCAGGTCGTCACCGCTATTGGAGGGTTGGGAACCGCGGCCTTCGGTCTTCTCGAAGCGCTCAAGCCGTTCTTTGGCTCCATCAACCGCATGGGCCTCAGCCACATTCAGGAAACTGTTGCCGTGTTGGTGCCGCATCAGGCGGGCGAGGGACTGCCGCCCGACCCGCTCAACGCGCCGCCGCGGAAAAGCATCCTGGCCACCATTGAGGCCAACTGGGTGAACGGCGCCGACCTGACTGCGCAAAAAGCCGTGGCCAAGTCGCTCATCAAGCTGCATCTGAGCCCTGGCACGGCCCAGACGGTTGCCCAGAACATCAACGTCGACCCGGACACACTGCGCGCCATTGTGGTAAAAACGCTGGCCGGCACACCGCTTGCGCAGGCCGAAAGTGACGTGTTCTCCCGCTTCGATCTCATCCTTACCTCCATGCTCGACGAGGCCTTTCAGCGCTCCGACCAGATTTATCGCAACAAGACCCGCACCCTGGCCGGACTGCTGGCCATTGTGCTGGCGCTGGCGGGCGCGTGGAGCCTGGAAGGCACGATCCTGTTCAGCCGTGCGCACTGGCACGATCTTGCGCTTGCCTTCCTGGTCGGCCTGCTCTCCATACCGCTTGCGCCGATCGCCAAGGACATCTCGACGGCGCTGGCCACGGCCGTGAACACCATGCAGGTGGTGAAAAAGGCGCTGCCGCGATGAGCGTTTTTCTCAACACCAGGGCTCTTGCCGGCGGGGGCGGGGTGGCCACGGCGGTGACCGCGTATACGGCCACCGTGGGCTCGTATGCGCCGCTCAGCCTGGATGGCCTGAAGAGCTTTGTCCACGGCAAGGATGTGCTGATCGCCACGCACGGCTTCAACGTGAACCAGGCTTCGGGCATCGAGTGCCTGTCAGAGTGGGAGCCGCTGCTGCAGCTTCCCGCTACCGCGGCTTTTGTGGGCCTGCTGTGGCCCGGCGACTCGGACTCGCTCTACGCGCTTGCTTACCCGGCGGAACCGGAAAATGCGATGGAGGCGGGCACGATGGCCGGCCAGTTCATCGACGCGAACTTTGCCGATGCGGCCAGCATCTCGATTGCCGCGCACAGCCTGGGCAACCGGGTTCTGCTGCAGGCTATCCGCGCCATGACGCGCCGGGTCCGCCGCGCCATTCTCATGGCCGGCGCCGTCTCAGACGACTGCCTCACCGCCGAGTTTGCCGACGTGCCCGGCAAAGTGGACTCGATCACCGTGCTCTCGTCCATGCGCGATGACGTGCTGCAATGGGCGTTTCCGGTGGGCAACTTTGCCGCCGAGATCATGGGGCGCGATCATCCCTGGTGGCAGGCGGCCCTGGGACGGCTCGGTCCGCGGGTTGCGCCGCCCAACCTGCTGCCGCCGGGCCGCATTCCCGACGGGTGGGACTACGGCCATCTCGACTACCTGCGCACCGACCCCGTAGCGCAGATGGCGATTCCGCTGCCTACCGCTGTTCCAGAGAGCGGCGAGGCTCCGCTTCAGGGCGCTGCCGGATGGCAGCAGGCGTGGTCGGCCTCATTTGTCTCCAGCCGCTTCCGCTGAGCCTTGTCCCGCGTTTTGCCGCCACCCTGCCGCTGTGTAACAATCGCTTCGGTTCACGGCAGCACACATCGGGAGGGGCGAAAAGGTGGGTTTCAAACAGAATATTGCGCGCAGAAGTTTTCTGCGCAATGGAGGCATGGCGCTCGGAGCCGGCCTTGCAACCGGGTCATCTGCACTGCGCGCGCTGGCGGACACAGCCGCTGAAAAAACGGTCAAGCCGGATTACACCCTCGACATTGCCCCGATCGATCTTGAGATCGCACCAGGAATCACGATAAAGACCATCGCCTACAATAGCCAGGTTCCCGGACCGATCCTGCGCGTGCGCGAAGGCGTTCCCGTCCATATCGATGTCACCAACTCCAGCCCCAACGAGGATATTGTCCATTGGCACGGGCAGGAGATTGACTCGCTGAACGATGGCGCCATGGAAGAAGGCTCGCCGATGATCCCGCCTGGCGGCCATCTGCGCTACTCCTACACGCCCAAGCCCACCGGCACGCGCTGGTATCACACCCACGCCGGCGCCGGCTCCGATCTGACCCGCGGCACGTATACCGGCCAGTTCGGATTTCTGCTGGTTGAAGGGGGAGCGGCTCCCGGCGATTACGACCGGGAGATTTTTCTCGCTATTCACCACTGGGGACCGTCGTTTGTGCCCATGGTTTCGGCCATGCGCGCCGACTCTGCCAACCAGCCGCTCACCACCGGCTCGGATGTGGGCTACAAATATGCCACCATGAACCAGCACATGCTGGGCGCGGGCGAGCCCATCCGCGTGAAGCAGGGGCAGCGCGTGCTGATGCGCCTGCTGAACGCCAGCGGCACGGAAAATGCCGTTCTGGCGCTGCCGGGCCACACCTTCAAGGTGATCGCCATGGACGGGAATGCAGTCCCCAATCCCAAGGCGGTGGAGGTTCTTTCGCTTGGCGTTGCGGAGCGCGTGGATGCGATTGTGGAGATGAACACGCCCGGAGTGTGGGTGCTGGGATCGACGCTGGCCGACGCGCGCAAGATGGGCCTCGGGGTGGTGGTGGAGTATGCCGGCCAGTCCGGCCAGCCGGTGTGGAAGGATCCGGCGCCGGTGGCATGGGACTACACGCAGTTCGCCTCATCCACGCCCGCGCCGGTGCCCGACGAGACCGTTACGCTCACTTTCCGCGACATTGGCCCGCTGAACGGCTCGAAGTTCGACACCTGGACCATCAACAATAAATCGTGGCCGGATATCGACCCCATCCATGTGCATGCCGGCAAGCGCTACCGGCTCATCTTTCGCAATGGCAGCGGCGACCAGCATCCCGTCCACCTGCATCGCCACACGTTCGAGGTTGTGCAGATCGGACACGCGCAGTTGAGCGGCCTGCGTAAAGATGTGATCAACATGATGCCCTTGCAGACCGTCGCGGTGGACTTTATGACCAACAATCCCGGCGATACGCTCTTCCACTGTCACCAGCAGTTGCACATGGACTTCGGCTTCATGACCCTCATCAAGTACATCTCCTAGAAGTGTTCCACGGATCATGTGCCTGATCGGGGCCGGAGACCAGGGCATTTTCTGAATGCAGATGCCACTTTGCAGCGCCGGCTCCGGATTGAAGCAACTGTGCAACTGTGGAAGAAAACGAGAGACGCTCTTGAAAGCGCTTGTTCGCAATCTGTTGCTGATGGTTTTTTCGGGCACGCTGTGCGCTGCGCAGAGCACCGTGGGCTGGCCCGCATACGGCGGAAGCCAGAACGGCGATCACTACTCGCGGCTGGCGCAGATCGATCGCGCCAACGTTCACGATCTCAAGCTTGCCTGGTCATTCGATACCGGCGAGAAGGGAGATATCGAGGACAATCCGCTGATTGTGGGCCACACTCTCTACGCCTATACATTCAGCCAGAAAGTCATTGCTCTGGATGCGGCGACTGGCCGGCTCAAATGGAAGTTCGACTCCGGCTTTCACGCCGCGCAGCCATCGCGCGGAGTTACTTACTGGACGGACGGGCGGCACGCGCTGCTGTTTGCCGGCATCATGAACTTTCTCTACTGCCTGGACGCCAAGACCGGCAGGCCGGTGGAGAGCTTCGGCGAAAACGGCCGCATTGACCTGCGCAAAAACCTGCGCGGCGACTACGAAGATCAGTCGGTCGCGCTTACCACTCCCGGCGTCATCTATAAAGACCTCATCATTTTAGGCGGACGCGAGCCGGAGACGCATCCGGCGCCGCCGGGCGACATCCGCGCCTACAACGTCCATACCGGGGCGCTGCGCTGGGTGTTTCACACCATCCCGCACCCCGGCGAACCGGGCTACGAAACCTGGCCGCCCGGCGCGTGGAAGACCGCCGGTTCCGCGAACAACTGGGCGGGCATGGCGGTAGACGCCAAGCTCGGGATCGTCTACGTGCCTACCGGCTCGGCAGTCATGGATTTCTATGGCGGCGACCGCGTGGGCAATGACCTTTATGCAAACACGCTACTGGCGCTGGACGCCTCCACCGGCAAACTGCTGTGGCACTTTCAGGGTGTGCATCACGACATCTGGGATCGCGACTTTCCTTCGCCGCCGGCGCTCTATACGCTGCATGCGAACGGCAAAACCACCGAGGCAATCGCGCAGATCACCAAGCAGGCTTACATCTATCTCTTCAATCGCGTAACCGGCAAGCCGCTGTTTCCCATTCACGAGCATCCCTACCCTGCCAGCACTGTTCCCGGCGAAGTGACGTCACCCACGCAGCCGGTGCCCGACTGGCCTTTGCCCTTTGTCCGCCAGAGGATCACGGCCGACATGCTTACCAACCGCACGCCTGCGATCCACGCCTGGGCGGAAAAGGAGTTTGCCAACCTGCGCAGCGATGGGCAGTTTTATCCCTTCGCTCTGGGCAAGCTTACGGTGGTTTTTCCCGGCTTTGACGGCGGCGGCGAGTGGAGCGGTCCGGCGCTGGACCCGGCGACCGACACGCTCTACGTGGGCTCGACCCAGATGGCGTGGCTCGGCGGCCTGATACCGGTGGCGCGCGGCGGCAGCCCCGGCCAGCAGCTTTACATGCAGCAGTGCGCTGTGTGCCATGGCGTGAACCGCGCCGGTGCGCCGCCTGCGTTTCCTTCGCTTGTGGATGTCGTCAAGCGACTGGGGCCGGCCAAGATTGCGGACACCGTGCGCCACGGCGGCGGACGCATGCCGTCGTTCCCCAACGTGGATGACGTCAAACTTGCTGCGCTGCTCGACTACCTGCGTTCGCCGGTGCCGGAAGGCGCGGGCAAAGAGCTGGCTTCGGTTTCCGGGCAGTCTGGGCAGGCTGGGCATAATCCCGCCGGCGCGCAGGCTTATCAGGACCGATGCGCCATCTGTCACGGCGACCACATGGAAGGCATTCCGCCGTCGTTCCCCATGCTGTTGGGAGTGGGCAGCCGCATGACGGCGGCGCAGCTTACCGCGTTCATCCACACCGGCAAGGGACGCATGCCGCCCATGCCCGAGGTGCAGGGCCCTGAACTCGACGCCCTGCTGCGTTACCTGGGCGCCGGGGCGCAGCAGCCGACTGCTGCGCCGGAAGAGGCTTCGGCTGAGGGCTCGGGCCACGCTTCGAGTCAGGGCTCGGGCGGGGTGCCCGAGTACATTTTTAGCGGCTACCGCAAGTTCCTCGATCCCGACGGCTACCCGGCCATTGCGCCGCCCTGGGGATCGCTCAATGCCATCGACCTCAAGACCGGCAAATATCTGTGGCAGATTCCGCTGGGCGAATATCCTGAGCTGGCACGGCAGGGCATGAAGGACACCGGCACTGAGCTCTACGGCGGCCCCATTGTTACGGCCGGCGGCGTGCTCTTTATCGGCGCCACTGTTTATGACCGCATGTTTCACGCCTTCGATATGCGAACCGGCAAGCTGTTATGGGAAACTGAGCTGCCCTTTGCCGGGCTGGCCACGCCGTCGACCTACATGGTGGATGGACGGCAATATGTGGTCATTGCCGCCAGTGGCGGCCGCGATCCACATGGCCCTACCGGCGGGGAATACATGGCCTTCGCGCTGCCCTCGCAGTCGCGGAAAGATGGATCGAGCGGCGCGGCGCACAAATAGGCAGGAAAGCGTCCATAAGCAGGAAGGTACTGGGGCGCAGGTTCACGGCCATCGATTCAGCTTCAGTCCCGCAGCCTGCGCCATCTTACGCTGCTGCAGGTCGAAGCTGAAAAATCCGGTCGCGCCGGACTCCACGGCGGCAGCCACATGCAGAAGATCGGCAGTGCGTGTGCCCAGCGTCGCCGTCAACAGCTTCGACAGCTTGTGGGCACGCGCGCACGCCGCCTCAGGAAGTTCGCGCGTTAGAAATGCTCCGTCCCGCAAGTCTTTTTCCAGGTTCTGCCTCGCGCTGTCGGCCTGGGCATTCGTCAACTCTTTGCGAAAGACCCGCAGGGCGAATGCATTCATTGTTTCCAGCTCGCAAAGCGCCGAGACAATCAACGGAGCTTTTGCCGTGCGCAGCGCGGCCACCGCGGCTGCAGAATTCGCATCCGGGCAGTACAGCGAGACCATCAGGCTCGAATCGAGATAGATCATCTGCCGTCGCGATCCATCCGGACGATCTCCGCTCCGCTCACGGGCAGAGTCCGGGACCCGAAGATCGCTTCCATGCGGCCCAGAAAATCAGGCGTGATGGGCCGGTGCGCGGGCTCGGGAATCAGCCGCGCAATGGTCTTGCGGCGCTTGGTGATGCGAATCTCTTCGCCCTTGCGCAGCAACCCTTCCACCTTGGGAAAGTCATAACGCAGATCGCGCACCGAGACGGTTTTCATGTGATACATTTTAGCATCACATTGGGAGTGCGAGTTTACCCGCCGCGCGAAATAGGACTGCAGGCGGCGACGCATCGACATCGTGCCAAAATATATTCGTTTTTTATTCGCTTTTTAACAGCGGCTTCGGTTATCCTTGCATCGCAGTGCAAGGAGGACAAATTATGGATTTCCAGAAAGAACTCATCGCTGAATATGATGTCGAAACCTCGAAGACGCGCAAGATACTGGCCGCCATTCCGGCCGACGCGGATTTCGACTTCAAGCCGAGCCCCAAGTCGATGAGCCTTGGCCGGCTGGCCGGGCATACCGCCGAGTGCTTCGGCGACTGGGCTGTGCACACGTTAACCAGCGATTCTCTGATTTTTCCTGCCGGCCACAAATTCGAGCCATACGTCCCGGCATCCACGGCAGCGTTGCTGGAGCGGTTCGATGCCGACGCAGCTAAAGCGAAAGCCGCTTTGGCGAAGTTTGACCCCGCTCAATGGGACGAACACTGGAAGTTCGGCGTCGGTGACCAGGTCTGGATCGACGAGCCCAAGTACTCGGTCTGGCGCAACTGGGTCATCGACCATACGATTCATCATCGCGCGCAGCTTGGGGTTTACATTCGCATCCTGGGCGGCAAACTGCCGGGGACCTACGGCCCTTCCGCCGACGAAATGTGAGAGGCAGAAAACGGCGGCAGGGAACTGTCGCGCGACAGCAAACGGACGGCGCACCACTGTTTCGCGTTTACGCGGTGAACGAGCTGCGGAAGTGGCGCCGTCTCTTTGTCTTTGAAGTTCTTCCAATAAAACCGTTACCATAGCAGTGAGTCTCACGAAGGAGCGGCGGATGGGGCCATTGAATCGCATCACGCAGAATCCGGCGGTCATGGGCGGCAAGGCGTGCATTCGCGGCATGCGCATTACCGTCGGCATGATTGTGGGGCAGATTGGCGCGGGCCGCAGCATGGAGCAGATTCTCGCCGAGTACCCTTATCTGGAACGCGAGGACATTCTTGAAGCGCTCCGCTATGCCGCGTGGCTGGCCGAGGAGCGCGAGGTCGTGCTGGCAACTGCATGAGGCTGCTCGTTGATATGAACCTGGCTCCCGGCTGGATAAGTCTGCTGGTGGAAGCGGGTCTCGAAGCGGTGCATTGGTCATCTGTTGGCGCGGCGAATGCTCCGGACACCGAAATCATGGCTTACGCGGGCACCCACGGTTACGTGGTGCTGACCCACGATCTCGATTTCAGCGCGATTCTCGCTGTAACCCACGGCGAGAAGCCCAGCGTCGCGCAAATTCGCGCCGACAATCTAAGCCTCGACGCAATTGGCGCGCAGGTTGTTCGAGCTCTTCTGCAGGCTGAGTCCGATCTGGAAGAAGGGGCTTTGCTGACGATCGATCCCAGACGCATCCGCCTGCGGCTGCTGCCGTTACGGACGAGGCCCTGATGCGAACTTCAGTGTTCGAGCACTCCGGTCGGCTAACCTGATGGCATGGCTTTTTCGTTTCCACGCATCTATCCCATTCTTGACTCCTCGATTCTTGACTCTTCGATTGTTCTGGCCGCGGGCCGCGGCGAATTCCTGCACCGGCTGGGAAGCGAGCTGGCAGGCTCCGGCGTTACGCTGCTTGAGTACCGCAACAAGACGGGCTCGGACGCCGAGATTCTTTCCGACGCAGCAATCCTGCGCGCCGCCATGCCCGCGCAAAACGTCAAGTTGATTCTTGATGATCGCGTCGATCTGATTGAGCGGGCTGGATTTGACGGTGTCCATGTGGACGCGGGCGATCTGTCGGCGGCCGAGGCGCGGCGGCTGCTCGGTCCGGCGCGCATGGTGGGCGCCTTCGGCGGCAGCGATGCCTTTCTGCCCGGCATGCTGGAAGCACCGGCAGACTATTTAGCCATTGGCCCCGTGTATCCCACCACTACCAAGCAGACCAGCGCAGCGCCCATCGGCGTTGAAGGCGTTCGACGGCTGCGCGAGCAGGCCGGGCCGGGGAAGATTCTGACCGCCGCGGCCGGCATTACGCTTGAAAGCGCGCCCGGCGTGCTGGCCGGTGGTGCCAACGCCGTGGCCGTGGCCGCGGCCATCTTCCGCGCGCCCAACCCGGCCGCCGAATTTCGCCGCTGGCTGGCCGTGCTGGGCTGAAATCTGCCTTCCGCGCCGGCTTAATAGGCGGCGGAAAAACTCAAGAAGATGCGTAGAAGGTCGATTGGAGATGGAAAAATTCCCCCAACGGCTGAAGCCGGAGATTGAGTGGGAAGCCTTTATCGGCACGACTGAAGTCGCGCCCTGACACTTCGGGCTTTCCATGGAGAGTTTTTCCGCAGCCTGTAAAACACGCCGCCCCCTGAGAAAATCCGAGACAAGCTCCGGTGATTCGGGTGACAATCTCTTCAAGTGCTGACCTCTGACCAAGCTCCCACTTCGGACTCCGACGAGCCGGCGCAATCTCCCAAGCTGGCGCAGTCGCTTGGCCTCTTCAGCGCCACGGCCATCGTCATCGGCTCCATGATCGGCTCCGGCATTTACATCGTCGATGCCGACATTGGGCGCGGTGTGGATTCGCCCGCGCTCTATCTGGGCGCGTGGGTTGTTACCGCCGTGATGACTCTGATCGGGGCGCTCAGTTACGGCGAACTGGCGGCCATGATGCCGCGCGCCGGCGGTCAATACGTCTACCTGCGCGAATCCCTGGGCCCGCTGTGGGGATTTCTGTTTGGCTGGACGCTATTTCTCGTTATCCAGACCGGCACCATCGCCGCTGTCTGCGTGGCCTTCGGCAAATTTCTCGGTGTCTTTTTTCCCTCGGTTTCCACCACGCACTGGCTGTGGCACATTGCCCATGTGCCGGCCTGGCGGGTGGGCCCCATGGTGCTGGGCAACATGGAGATCGGCGTGAACACCGCCAACCTGGCCGGCATAGCGGTGGCGGTTTTTCTGGCCATCGTCAACATCTTCGGGGTGCGGCTGGGCGCGCTCATCCAGAACATCTTTACTTCGGCCAAGGCCATCGCGCTGGCGGCGCTCATTGTGCTGACCTTCACCATCGGCGTGAACGCCACGGCCTGGCAGGCCAACTTTGGCGCCGGTCTGAGCCAGTTCTGGCGCAATGCCGGATGGCACTCGCTGCATCCGGTGCAGGTGGGCGTGGGCGGTCCCACCGCGTGGGTGAATCTGCTGGTGATTCTGGCGGTTGTGCAGGTGGGCTCGCTGTTCTCGGCCGATGCCTGGAACAACGTTACGTTTACCGCCGGTGAAATCAAGAATCCACGCCGCAACCTGCCGCTCTCGCTCATTCTGGGCACCGGGTTTGTGCTGACGGTCTACTTCCTGGTTTCGCTCGGCTACATGCTGGTGCTGCCGCTGCATGGCGATCCCGCCGGCGCGACGGCGCTGGCCCGCGGCATTCAACATGCGTCAGAGGATCGCGTGGCCACGGCGGCGCTGGGCCAGATCTTCCACTCCGGCGGCGCTTTGCTGATGGCCGGCGCCATTCTCATTTCCACCTTTGGCTGCGCCAATGGCATGACCCTGGCCGGGGCGCGGGTTTTTTACGCCATGAGCCGCGATGGGTTGTTCTTCAAGTCAGTGGGCAGGCTGCACCCGCGCTACAAGACGCCGGTGGCCGGGCTGCTGATCCAGGGCGCGTGGACGGTGCTGCTTTGCGTCTCCGGCACCTACAGCCAGTTGCTCGACTACATCATTTTTGCCGAGCTGGTGTTTTACATTCTCACCATCTCCTGCCTGTTTGTGCTGCGGGTAAAGCGGCCCGATGCGCCGCGCCCTTACAAGGCGCTCGGCTACCCGGTGCTGCCGGCGCTTTACATCGTGATGGCCGCATGGATATGTGTCGTATTATTGCGATACAAGCCGCAGTACACATGGCCTGGCCTGGTGCTGGTTCTGCTGGGTATTCCTGTCTATCTGCTCTGGTCGCGCACATCCGCAACCCGCAATGCACAATTGAAGTAGAGAATCGACAACGAAACTGTGGAGGGATTCGATGCCGAGCAAGCTCTTTGCCACCAAGCCTATCAAGACGATTCTGGCCGAAGCCAACGAGGTCGGCGAGCATTCGCTTAAACGCGCGCTGGGTCCGATCAACCTGATCACCATTGGAATCGGGGGCATCATCGGCGCCGGAATCTTTGTTCTTACCGGCACCGCGGCCGCGCAGTTCGCCGGGCCGGCCATCGTGATCTCCTACATGATCGCCGGCATCGGTTGCATCTTCGCCGGCCTGTGCTATGCGGAGTTCGCCTCCATGCTCCCCATTGCCGGCAGCGCCTACACATACGGCTACGCCACCATGGGCGAACTGGTGGCCTGGATCATCGGCTGGGCGCTGGTGCTCGAATACGCATTTGGCGCAGCCACGGTAGCGGTGGGGTGGAGCGGCTTTGTCAACAACCTGCTTGGCTTCTTCGGCGTTCAATTGCCCTTCAATCCGGCGCCGAAGATATCCTTTGCGCTGTTCGGCCATCCGGTGGTTGCGCAAGTGGACCTGTTCGCGCTGTCGGCCATCATTGTGATTACGGTTGTACTGGTTGTGGGGGTGCGCGAGTCGGCCAACTTCAACAGCGCGGCTGTGATGATTAAAGTTTCGATCGTGCTGTTTTTCATCGGTCTGGCCGCCGTTTACGCCTCTGCCCACTGGTCGACGATGATGGCCAACTGGCATCCATTCATTCCGAAGAATACCGGCCACTTCGGACAATACGGCTGGTCGGGAATTATGCGCGGAGCCGGTGTGGTCTTCTTCGCCTATATCGGATTCGACGCCGTATCCACCGCTGCGCAGGAAGCACGCAATCCGCAAAAGGACATGCCCTTCGGCATCCTCGGATCGCTGATCGTCTGCACCACGCTTTATATCTTTGTCGCCGGACTTCTTACCGGCGTCAAGTCCTACACTACGCTCAACGTTCCGGCTCCGGTAGCCGACGGCGCTGCTGCAATCGGTGTGCGCTGGGGCGTGATTCTCATCGATCTGGGAGCCATTGCCGGCCTGGCGTCCGTGATGCTGGTTATGCTTCTGGGGCAATCGCGCGTGCTTTACACCATGTCCCGCGACGGACTGCTCTGGCCATGGGTTGGCAAACTGCACCCGCGTTTTTGCACGCCGTATCTTACTTCCATGGTGGTGGGAGTCTTTGCCGCCACGCTGGCCGCGCTGTTGCCGATCACGCTGCTTGGAGAACTCGTCAGCCTGGGCACGCTGCTGGCTTTTACCATCGTCAGCCTCGGCGTATGGGTGCTGCGCGTCCGGCATCCCGACCTGCATCGCCCATTCCGCACGCCAATGGTGCCGCTGGTGCCCATCTGCGGCATGATTGTGTCTGTGGCGCTGATGCTCTCGCTCGATGCTCCGGCGTGGATTGGTTTTGGAAGCTGGCTGATCTTCGGCCTGATTATTTACTTCACCTATAGCCGCAAGCACAGCAAGGTGCAAAAGCTGGCCGCGACTGTGGATGGCGATTGAGCGGCGTCTCGGCAATCTCATTTGGATTTTATGAGGGCACCAGCATCGCGCAAGCTGTAAGCCTTGCAAACTGTAAACCTAGATTGATGGGTGCTTTGTAAGAGGGCACGACTTGCGGCAACCTGCTCGCAACGACTTTCAAATGCAATTGCCCTGGATTGAGCGTGGTCTGGGCTTGTAAACTTCGCAGTGATGAACTAAACTAAGTGGACTTAGTTTAGTGGGGGTGGCGATGCGCAGCTTCAATATCCACCATGCCAAGACTCACCTCTCGCGCCTTGTGGACGAAGTGGCGAATGGCGAGCCGTTTGTGATCGCCAAGGCGGGCAAGCCGATGGCCCAGGTTATTCCGATCAGTGCTGATAACAAGCCGAAGCGCCGCATTGGCTTTATGAAAGGGCAATATAAGGCGCCGGCAGACATCAAGACTCCGTTCGCAGCCGAAATCGAAGAGATGTTCTACGGCGGCGAATGAAATTCCTTCTGGACACGCAACTGGTTCTCTGGGCTCCGGTTTCGGATGCGCGTCTATCGCGCGCAGCGCGCCTGATTCTGAATGATCCGGAGCATCAGACATTGTTTAGCGTGGCGAGTCTTTGGGAGATAGCGATCAAGAGCGGGATCGGAAAACTCGATCCGAATCTGGACCCTCGAAGCTTTCGCCGCCAATTGATCGAAATGGGTCATGAGGAATTGCCGGTTCTCGGGCAGCACGCCGTGTCGGTAGATGGACTGCCACCCATACACAAAGATCCCTTCGACCGCCTGTTGATTGCTCAGGCGATGGTCGAAGGGATCACGCTGTTAACGGCCGATGCGACAATTGCCCGCTATCCGGGCCCGATCCGCAAGGTCTGAACCGGCTTCTAGGCCGTGGTCTTTGCGCAGATTTCGTCGAATGCGCGGACCAGCTCGCCGGCAATCTGCTGCGCGGTAGCCTGCTCGATGATGTAGCGCTGCATGAGGTAAACCAGCTTGCCGTCGCGAAGAATGGCGATGGCCGGCGAACTGGGCGGGTTGCCCTCAAAGTAGCCGCGCGCCTTCTCGGTGGCCTCGCGGTCCTGACCTGCAAACACGGTAATCTTGTGGTCCGGCTGATTGGCGGAATTGGCCAGTGCCAGCCGCACACCGGGGCGCATTTTGCCCGCCGCGCAGCCGCAGATAGAGTTGACCACCAGCATCGTTGTGCCCGGCTGGGCCAGCGCCGCGTCCACTTCTTCGGCGGTCCGGGTTTCCTTAATCCCCGCGCGCACCAGTTCTTCACGCATGGGAATTACCATCAGTTCTGGATACATGTTTGCCTCCGGCAGCGCACTGCCCACTTTTATTGTACGAGTTTGCCGGATTTCCGGCTACCCGGTCCCGGCAACTCGATTTGGCAACCTGACTTTGGATGGTTCTTTGCATATACGCGAAAACATCCCGCTTGCGCCTTTCACCACCTTCGGCATCGGAGGGCCGGCGCGCTGGTTTGCCGAGGCCGCAGGCGAAGACGATGTTGCCGAGGCTGCGGGCTGGTCGACTGAGCGGAACATTCCACTTTTTGTTCTGGGCGGCGGCAGCAATCTGCTCATCTCCGATGCGGGCTTCAACGGGCTGGTTCTGCGCATCGCGCTGGGCGGCATTACCGGCTTCGACAACGGCCCTGTTGACAGCGGTCCGGATGACAGCGGCCTTGATGGGAATGGGCGCCGGGAGCGCATTCTGCAGGCTGGCGCGGGCGAAGACTGGGACCTTTGCGTGCAGCGGAGCGTTGAACAGAACTGGGCCGGGCTGGAGTGCCTGGCTGGGATTCCGGGCACAGTGGGCGGCACGCCGGTGCAGAATGTTGGAGCCTACGGCCAGGAGGTCGCATCGACCATCCATCGCGTGCGCGCTTTCGATCTGCGCGAACGGAGCTTTGTCAAGCTGTCCGGTGCCGAATGCGGATTTGCCTATCGCCGCAGCCGCTTCAACTGCGCGGACCGTGGCCGCTTTATTGTCACCCGCGTGGACTACCGGCTGACTGCGGGCGGTGCGCCTACGCTGCGCTACGCCGGCGTGGAGCGCGAGCTGGAAGCGGCGGGCGTCGCCAGCCCCACGCTGGCTGAGACTGCCGAGGCGGTGCGCCGCATCCGCCGCTCCAAAGGCATGCTGATTGTTGCAGGTGATCCGGACTGCCGCAGCGCGGGCAGCTTCTTCAAGAATCCCGTGATTTCCGAGGATCTCTTCCAGAAAATCGCAGCAGGCGGAGCCGCTCCACCGCGATTTCCTGTCGGTTCAGGCGTGGACGATAAATGGTGGGTGAAGATTCCCGCCGCGTGGTTGATCGAGCAGGCTGGTTTCCACAAAGGCTACATGCTCGACGCAGCCGGCATTTCTACGCGTCACACGCTGGCCCTCGTCAACCGAGGCCATGCTACAGCGCAGGAGATTCTTGCTCTCGCCCAGCGAATTGCCGGCGCGGTCGAGGACCGCTTTGACATCCGGCTCGAACGCGAGCCTGTCCTGTTGGGCTTTGACTCTTAACCGTGCACGAAAGTACCCATCCAAAGCCTCTTGCCTCCTGGCACGGGCTCAAATCTTTCGTGGATCAGCCGCAGCCCGCGTTCAGCAAGCGTGTGCGTCAGAGCGTTGCGATCGATGAGCGAAAAGTGCGCGGCGAGCTTGGTAATCGAGGCAACTCCGCTGCCGCCCACGTTCTGGCTTTCGGTGCTGGGCAGTTGCAGCACTACGGAGAGCGCACCCTCCGGCATGATCAGCGCAAGTGCGTTCTCAAGGCATCGCTCCAGTCCTGCGTGTTCAAACACCAGCGCCGCATGCACCAACTCAACTGGAGGCAGCGTGACGGCCTCTTCTGCAAGATCGATCGCATGAAGCTCAAGTCCCGGCATGTTCGCGAAGCGTTCCCGCACTGCGGCAAGATACTGCGGATTCAGGTCCAGGCCCACCACGCGCCGGGTTGTTTCGGGGTCAATGCGCTCGAGCCCGTTGCCGCCGGCAACGCCCAGCACTGCAACGGAGGCCGGCTTGCGCTGCGCCAGCACCTCGCCAAACAGCTCATTCAACGCTACTGCCTGCCCAACCGCCTCCGACTGCATGTGCGTTTCATAATCGGCCAGCGGAATCTCCTGCCATGGATTCATTGGTTGCTGGCTCCCCCCAGCCGGTCGATCAATCGTTCCCGCTCGCCGGCCAGCACCTCAACTGCCGGGCCTAGCGCCGCCTGGCGGCCTTCGCGCAGCAACAGCACTTCGGCATCGATGGCGAGCGCGTCGCTGACATCGTGGGTGGCCATTACCGCCTGCACGCCATTGGACCGCACCCAGGCCTGCAGCCGCTGCAGCAGGGCGTCGCTGGCTGCGCCGTCAAGGGCTGAAAACGGCTCATCGAGCAGCAGCAGGCGCGGGCCTGGAGCCAGGGCGCGCGCCAGCGCCACGCGCTGCGCCTGTCCGCCGGATAGCTGGGCGGGCCGCAATGGAGCCAGCTCCGTGGCTCCGGCCAGCTCCAGCATCTCGTTTACCCGGATCGCGCGCGCTACGCGATTGAGCGCTGTGAGGCCGTAGGCGACATTGGCCGCGGCCGTCAGGTGAGGGAACAGCGCTGTCTGCTGGGCCACCATGCCGCATCGCCGGCTGCCCGGCTTTACCCATACGCCGCGGCCGGTGTCCATCAGAACGCGCTCATTCAGCGCTACGCGGCCATGCGCCGGCGTGTCGAGGCCAGCCAGCAGCCGCAGCAGGGTGCTTTTGCCCGAGCCCGAAGGCCCGAAGATCACCGTCCACTGCGCCCGGAACCGGCACTCCACGTGCAGGTGAAAGCTGCCTCGATGTGCGTCCAGGCGCAATTCGACGAGACGGGAATCAGCAAGATGGGGCTCAGGCACGGCTGCCTCCGCTTGCGCCGCCGCTGCGCTGGCTGGTGGAGTAAACCGCGGCCAGCGCCAGGGCGCACATGGCCAGCAGAATGGCCGCGGTCCGCTCGGCAGCCGCGTAGTCGAAGTTCTCCACCTGGTTGTAGAGCAGGATCGACAGCGTACGCGTGGAGCCGGGAATGTCGCCGCCCAGCATGAGTACTACGCCGAACTCGCCCACTGTGTGCAGAAAGCTGAGCACCGCCGCGGTGAGCAGCGACCGCCGGGCCAGCGGCACCAGCAGACTGCCCACCACCCGCGCCGGTCCGGCGCCCAGCAGACGCGCCGCGTCTACCAGCGAGGAGGGCACCGCGGCAAAGCCCGCCACCAGTGGCTGCACGGCAAAAGGCAGGCTATAGATGACCGAGCCAACCACCAGCCCGTCAAATGAAAACGCCAGCGGGTGGCCCAGCAGCGTGGCGATTCCGCGGCCCACCGCGGTGCGCGGCCCCAACAGGACGAGCAGAAAAAATCCAAGCACCGTGGGAGGCAGCACCAGCGGCAGCGTGGCCAGGGCTTCGAGCATGGCCAGCCATCTTCCGCGCCCCAGAACCAGCAGAGCAGCGAGCGGCACCGCCACGGCCAGCAGAATCGCCGTGGTTACTGTCGCCAGCCGGAGCGTGAGTGCGAGCGCCTGCCAGTCCATGGGGGCCTTCACTTCACCGGAGCGAGGCCGCCGCGCGCCATCTCAGCCTGCACGGGAGCCGACAGCAGAAAGTCGAGCAGTCTGTGTGCCGCGGCGCGCTGGCTGGAGGCCTTGACGACCACTGCGGCCTGCTCGATGGGCGGATACAGGTCGCGTGGGATCACGAAGTATCTTCCGCTGGCCGTAAGCTGCGGCGTGAGCGCCGAGGTGAGCGAGATGAGTCCGGCGTCGGCGTTGGCCGAGTCGGCAAACTGCGCGGCCTGGGCGATGTTTTCCGCAGTCGCCAGGCGCGGTTGGAGCGCCTGATAAAGATGCAGGCTCTTGAGCACGGCTACCGCCGCGCGTCCATAGGGCGCGCGCTCCGGATTGGCGATGGCCAGCCGCTTGAGCGCCGGATTGCGCAACAACTCCAGTGAAGGCGGCGGCAGAGGAGAGTCCTTGCGTTCCCACAGAACCAGCGTGCCTTTGGCGTAGGTGACCGGCGCGGTGGTGTCGGCCAGGCCGGCATCGATCAGGCGCGTGGGAAAATTCCGATCGGCGGAGAGAAACAGGTCGAACGGAGCGCCATTGAGGATCTGGGTGGTGAGCACGGCCGAGGCCTTATACGTGGTTTCCACCTGTATGCCGGTCTGCTTTTGAAACTGGGCAAGAATCGGCGGCAGCACCGGCTCCAGATCGGCCGCGGCGGCCAGGCGCAGTGGTGATTGCGCAAATAAAGGAGCGGCCAGCAGCAGAGAAAAGATCGCGGGAAGAAGTCTCTTCAGCATGGGTGTGCGGATCGATCCGTCCTCCACAGCAGAAGTCGCCATACACTGGTAGGCTAACACTAAGGTATGAACGATAATCTGCACCAGTTACGCTGTTTCGGGTGCGGAAGCCGGATTGCTGGCGCAGAAGCGCAGCCCGACTTCCGCTGCTCCACTTGTGGAGATCTGTTCGAGGTCGATTACCCCGGCTGGGTTCAGCGCCGCGGTCCCGAGCGTCCGAATCCCGGCGCGCTGAAGTGGCTGTGGCGGGAGCGCCGCATGTCCGGCGAGGCGCTCGACCAGTCCGGCGTGTGGCGGTTCCGCGAACTGCTGCCCATTCTTAACAACTTTGGCAACGCGGTCAGCCTCCGCGAAGGCAATACGCCGCTCTATCAGCTCCCCCGCAGCGCCAAAGCGCTGGGCATCGATCAGCTTTACGCCAAGCATCAGGGCATGAATCCGACTTCGTCATTCAAAGACACTGGCATGACGGCGGCGCTGAGCGTGGCCCGCGAGCGCGGATTCGAGTGGGTGGCCTGCGCCTCCACGGGCAACACATCGGCGGCCATGGCTGCTTATGCGGCCCGCGCCGGACTGCGCAGCCTGGTGCTGATTCCCGAGGGCAAGATCGCCTGGGGCAAGCTTTCGCAGGCCATGGACTACGGCGCGGTGACCTGCCAGCTTAAAACCGACTTCGACGGCTGCCTGGCGATTCTCACCGAGATTGTCCGCACCGCGCCCATCTACCTGCTGAACTCGGTCAATCCCTACCGGCTGGAGGGCCAGAAGACCCCGGCCTTCGAGATTGCCGAAGCCTTTGACTGGAATGTGCCCGACCACATTATTGTGCCAGGCGGGAATCTGGGCAACAGCTCGGCGCTGGGCAAGGGCTTTCGCGAGCTGCACGAGCTGGGGCTGGTTGCGCGCATGCCGCGCATCTCTGTGGTGCAGGCCGCGGGCGCCAATCCGCTGGTGCGCAGCTTTGCCGCCAGCAACGGAGCATCCATGGAGCCGGTTGAGGCGGACACGCGGGCCACGGCCATCCGCATCGGCAACCCGGCCTCATGGCGCAAGGCCGCGCAGGTTATTCGCGACACCCATGGCTGGTGCATCGACGTTACGGAAGCCGAGATCGCCATTGCCAAGGCCGAGCTGGGCGCTGAAGGCCTGGGCTGCGAACCGGCCTCTGCTGTGACTTTGGCGGGCCTGAAAAAGCTCCGCGCGCAGAGCCTCATTGCCTCCAGCGACGTGGTTGTGCTGGTGCTGACCGGACACACGCTGAAGGATGCCGACTACACCATCGACTTCCATCGTGGGACGCTGCTGAGCGGCGAAGAATCTGCCGGCCGCGAGCAGGAGATTGCCGCTCTGCGCCGCAACGCGGTGGTGGTAGACGCCTCGCCTGCCGCGGTGCTGGACGCCGTGAAGGGCCTGTGAGCATGAGCTCGTCTTCGATGGCCGGCCATGATTATCATGACCGGCTGAATCTGCGCCTGCCCGCGACCTCAGCCAATGTTGGGCCGGGCTTTGATGCGGCGGCCATCGCGCTCGATTTTTATCTGACGATCGACGCCGAAGCGGCGTCCGAGTTTTCAATTGCCGCCACCGGCCGCGATGCCGAGCGCTGCGCCCGGCTGGAAGACAATCTCATCCTCGAGGCCTACAAGCGCATTCTGGCGGCGAACGACCGGCCGATTGTGCCTCTCGCCATCGGCATGTCCAACGGCATCCCGCTCGGCATGGGCTGCGGCTCGTCGGCCGCGGGCAGGCTGGCGGCCGTTGCGCTGGCCAGCCACTTTGGACAGCTTGGCTGGGATGGTGATCGCGTTCTGGCAGAGGCGTATCGGCTGGAAGGGCATCCGGACAACGTGGCCGCCTGCTGGCTGGGCGGATTTGTGGCCGCCGCCTGCGAGGGAAACCGGGTGTACGCTGCGCGCGTGGAGCCTCCGTCCGCGTGGCGGGCCATTGTGGCGCTGCCCGCCGACCCGCTGCCCACCAGCAAGGCTCGCGCGGTGCTTCCAGCCACGTACAAGGTGGCCGATGTGGTGGCCAATCTGCAGTCCGTTGCGCTGCTGGGACTGGCCTTTGCCCAGGCGCGCGGCGATCTGCTGGGCGTGGCCATGCAGGACCGCATCCATCAGCCTTACCGCGCGTCCATCTGCCCGTTTCTGCCGCTGCTTTTGCCGCTGGTGGGTGGCCACGGCATTCTGGGCGCAGCCCTGAGCGGCGCCGGTCCCAGCGTGCTGGTGGTCGTGGACAGCGAGGCCAGCCTGCCAGTGGCGCAAACTGCGATCCACGCCGCCCTTGGACCGACGCAGGCAGCCGAGCTGCTGGTGTGCCGGTTCGAGCCGCAAGGCGCCGGAGGGTAGGGCGAATCCGGCTGGACCGAGTGGGATTATCTCCTTACCCAACTTCGATTTCCTGCCGGTTAATCATTCGGTACAATTTTTTGATTTGGCTAATGTCGTTCTGGATAATCACCAATCTTTGGTTACTGAGCGATTACTCAAGTTTGCTTGCCTTTCAATCTGGGAACACATACATTCGCACCGTGAGCAGTTCTGGGGGAGGGCTGCTCTAGCGCCCGAGATCCTTCCTGGATCCGGGCGCTTCTAATTTCCAGGCGTCCTGCCGGCTTCTGCGTAACCATCTCAAATCCAATCTCTTAATTGGCCACGGTTGCATCCAGTCGGCGACGACGTTCGGGGGGTGCTTTCGGCGCGAAAGAAAAAGATGCCGCGGAGAGCCGTACCTTTCGTTTCCCATCCGATGCTGTCCGGCGCATGCTATGCGCTGCGACTTTCCCGCCCCAATGTGCATCTATTCTTCTGGTAGGTTTCATTCCGGGGTTTCCTGTACACTGGGAGCGGCCGGGGGGCGGCAAGGAGGAACATGGCAGGGTTGGGAGTTCTTGAAGTAAACGATGCCAATTTCGATCAGGAAGTGGTGAATAGCGAGCAGCCTGTCCTGGTGGATTTCTGGGCTGTGTGGTGCGGACCCTGCAAGGCGATCGCACCCATTGTGGACAGCATTGCGACCGCTTACGCGGGCAAGCTGAAAGTGGTGAAGGTGAACGTGGACCAGAACGGCGCCACGCCATCACGCTATGGAATCCGCGGCATTCCCGCTCTGCTGTTTTTCAAGGGCGGCAAGATCACCGACCAGATTGTGGGCTACGTGCCGCAGAACGTGGTTGAAGAAAAGGTTCAGCGTCTGCTGGCGCAGGTTCCGCAAAACGCATAAATCCGCCGCTTGCGCTTCTGGTTGCGTTCTCTCGCAGGCATGCGATAAAGAATAAGCTGTGCTTCTGGTGCTCCCGGACCTTGCTCCCGCGCTTTATGACGGTCGAGCAGCAGCAGCCGGGAGCATTTCTCTTTCTACTCGTCACTTGGCGAGTTCGGCGAGTCGTTCGTTCCCGCTCTCGCGGGGCGCGGGCGGCAAGTACACTCGGGGTATGGCGGTTCGGCTATTTACAGCAACAACGAATCAGGGCAAGCTGCGCGACTTTCGCGCGGCGGCGAGTGCATTTCCCGCGGACATTGAACCGCTTCCCCGGCTCGATCGCATTGCGGCTCCAGAGGAAGACGGAGATACTTTTGCGGCCAACGCCGCGCTGAAGGCTGTGTACTATTCGCGCTTTGCACCGGGCGAGCTGGTGCTGGCCGACGACTCGGGCCTGGAAGTGGATGCGCTGAACGGAGCACCGGGCGTGCGTTCGGCGCGTTTTGCGGCGGATTCCGGCCTGGTGGACTCGCCCGACGCCAACGACAACACCGACGTGTGGAACAACATTGTGCTGCTGCAACGGATGGCGAACGTTCCCGCGGACCGTCGGACGGGGCGCTATCGATGCGTGCTGGCCTGCGCCCGGGATGGCGAGATTCTTGAGACGGCCGAGGGCAGCGTGGAGGGTATGGTGCTGGGCGCGCCGCGCGGCACCGGCGGCTTTGGCTACGATCCGCTGTTCTATCTGCCCTCGTTCGATCGCACCATGGCGGAGATCGATATCGAGACCAAACTCAAGGTGAGTCATCGCGGCCGGGCGCTTGCGGCGCTGCTTGAAAGGATGCGCAGGTAAGGCGGATTTGTGTTCACAGTTTTTTCTTTCCATTCAATCCGGTCCATTCCGCTTATGGACGCGGGTTGTTTGCCGGCTCACCACATGCAGGTACGCGCGGGCCACGGATGTCGATGGGAGCTTGACGATTAAACCATGCGTTTCCAATAATGTTAGGGGGATATTCCGCGCGCAACTCTGTCTCTCTATCCGAAACGCGAGTCGAAGAGACGCACATTCCAAGCATGCGAATCTTGGGAATGCGAATCTCTGAAACGCAAATTCAAGGAACTCGCCCCCGCAGCCGTTTTCAGGAGCTTAATCTTCCATGGCAACAGCTCAATCTTCCGCCGCGCCTCAAGTCCAACGCGGCGTTCAGCCGCTCAGGGCCGGCCAGGGAAACAGCTTTCTCTGGCGCAAGCTGCACTCGCTGCTCGGGGTCATTCCCATTGGCGCCTTTCTGGTGGAGCATCTGCTGTCGAACTTCGAGGCATTGAAAGGACCAGCCGCTTACGCCGCGCAGGTCAAGTTTCTCAACAGCCTGCCGCTGGTACGCGTGCTCGAATGGGTGTTCATCTTTCTGCCGCTGCTGTATCACGCCATTTATGGCGTCTACATCTGGATTCGCGGCAAGTCGAACGTAGTGTATTACCCCTGGGCCGGCAACTGGATGTATGTGGCGCAGCGCTACACGGGGCTGATCGCATTTGTTTATATCGCCTATCACGTAGCCACGCAGCGATTCCTGGGCGCCAACCTGCCGGAGCATCCGGGAATGGCCTTCGCCAAGGTTCAGCATGAGCTGTCGCATCCGCTCATTCTGGTGGTGTATGTGATCGCCATGATTGCCGTCTGCTGGCACTTCGCTTACGGCATCTGGCTGTTCGCGGCCAAGTGGGGCATTACGCCTGGTGAAAAGGCGCGCAGGCGGTTCGGCTGGGTATGCCTGGCCGGCGGCGTGGCGCTGTGCGTCATGGGACTGGCCAGCATTTGGGCTTTCGTTGGTCCCAAGTACGCAAATGCGCCTGAAGATGTGGCGCCGGTGAGCCAGTTGTATGTTGCGCCGGCGCCGGGTTTGATTGGTTCAATTCAATTGGGGTGATTTGCAATGTCTGTTGCTGAAGCGGTTGCGCCGCGTCTCGAATGGAAGGCTTTTCAGGAGCTGGTGCCGGAGTTTACCACCGGCATGGCCGGCATTACTCACGCGCTCAGGAAGTCGGGCATTGAGCCGGACCTGCGCGAGTTCGTGAAGATTCGCGCTTCGCAGTTGAATGGATGCGCTTTCTGTGTTCAGTTTCACTTGAATGACGCGCGCAAGCTGAATGTGGCTGCGGAGAAGCTCGATCTGCTGGCCGTGTGGCGCGAGGCGGGCGTGTTTTCTCCACGCGAGATGGCGGCGCTTGACTGGACCGAGCGGGTGACGCTGATGGCGCAGCATTCCATCGACGAAGCGGTGTATGCGCGCGTGCAGGAACATTTTTCGGAGCGGGATTTGACGCTTCTTACCGTGGCCATCAGCCAGATCAATGCCTGGAACCGGATTGCGGCGCCGTTCCGTTTTACGCCGCCGATTCCAGGCGCCGGCGCGTAGTTGAAAGGATTTTAGAAAAATATGGCAGGACCGAGGATCATCGTGGTTGGCGGAGGGCTCGCGGGGTTGGCCGCGGTCATCAAGATCGCCGAGGCGGGCGGGAACGTGGATCTGTTTTCCATTGTTCCGGTCAAGCGCTCTCATTCGGTGTGCGCGCAGGGCGGCATTAATGCGGCCAAGAACCTGAAGGGCGAAGGCGACACCACCGCGCAGCACTTTGACGACACGATCTACGGTGGCGATTTTCTGGCGAACCAGACGCCGGTAAAAGCCATGTGCGAGGCTGCGCCGGGCATCATCGACCTGCTGGACCGCATGGGCGTGCCGTTCAACCGCACGCCGGAGGGTCTGCTGGATTTTCGGCGTTTTGGCGGAACGCTTTATCACCGCACCGCGTTTGCCGGCGCGACCACGGGCCAGCAGTTGCTCTATGCACTCGACGAGCAGGTGCGCCGCTACGAGTCAGAGGGCAAGGTCAGGAAGTATGAGGGCTGGGAGTTTCTTTCCGCCGTGCTCGATTCAACGGGCGTGGCCCGTGGCATTACCGCCATGGACCTGCGTTCGATGGAACTGCGCGCGTTCCCGGCCGACGCCATTATTGTGGCCACTGGCGGCAATGGAGCCATCTTCGGCAAGAGCACCAATTCCGTTGCCTGCACCGGCTCGGCGCAGTCGGCTCTTTATCAGCAGGGCGCGTACTACGCCAACGGCGAGTTCATTCAGGTGCATCCCACGTGCATTCCCGGCGAAGACAAGCTGCGGCTGATGTCGGAGTCGGCGCGCGGCGAGGGCGGCCGCGTGTGGGTGCCGCGCACGGCGGGCGACAAGCGGCCGGTGAAACAGATTCCGGATGCAGAGCGGTTCTATTTCCTCGAAGAGTGGTATCCGAAGTACGGCAACCTGGTGCCGCGCGATGTGGCCACGCGGGCCATTCACAAGGTTGTTTATGAGCATGGACTGGGCATCGACGGCCAGCCGATGGTCTACCTCGACCTGACGCACATCGATCGCGAGACGCTGAATCGCAAGCTCGAGGGCATTCTCGAAATTTACGAGAAGTTTGTCGGCGTCGACCCGCGCGAAGAACCCATGAAGATCTTTCCCGGCATGCACTACACCATGGGCGGATTGTGGGTCGACTTCAACCTGATGACCAACATCCCCGGCATCTTTGCGGCGGGCGAGTGCGAGTATCAGCATCATGGCGCCAATCGCCTGGGCGCAAACTCGCTGGTGAGCTGCATCTTCGACGGCTTTACTTCCGGGCCGAACGCGATGCGCTACGCGAAGAACCTGGCCGCGGCGGAGGGCGATGGCGGAGCGGCGGCGGAGCTGGCGCGGCAGGCCGAGATGAACAAGAAGCTGCTGACATCAGAGGGGACGGAGAATCCCTTCAAGCTGTGGCGCGAACTGGGCCACACCATGACCGAGCACGCGACCGTGATCCGCTATAACAAGGGCCTGAAGCAGGCCGATGAAAAGATTGTGGAGCTGCTCGATCGCTACAAGAAGGTGAACCTGAGCGACAAGAGCCAGTGGGCCAATACCAGCTTTGCATTCACGCGGCAGCTTTACAACATGCTGGAGCTTTCGCGGACGGTGGTGCAGGGCGCGTTGCTGCGCGACGAGTCGCGGGGCGCACACTACAAGCCGGACTTTCCGGACCGCAACGACGAGAAGTTTTTGAAGACCACCAAGGCGGCCTTTAGCGGCGCATCCGAGGGTCCGCGGTTCGAGTTTGAAGATGTGGATACGCAGTTCATCAAGCCGCGCCCGCGCCGTTACGACGCCGCGAAGTAGAGGGAGACTGACCGATGGCTACAAAGACCGTTCAATTCGAAATCAAGCGCCAGGCCAATCCCGATGCGCCCGCGATCTGGGAGAAATTCGAGCTGGAGTGGCGGCCCGGCATGAACGTCATCTCCTCGATGATGGAGATTGCCACTAATCCGGTCACCGCCGAGGGTCGCGAAACCACGCCGATCAGTTACGACTCGAACTGCCTGGAAGAGATCTGCGGCTCCTGCGCGATGCGCATCAACGGCAAGGCGCGAATGGCCTGTTCGGCGCTGATCGACAACCTGGAGCAGCCGATCAAAATTGAGCCGCTATCGAAGTTTCCGCTAGTGCGCGACCTGCAGGTGGACCGCTCGGTGCTGTTCAAGAATCTGATGGCCGTGAAGGCCTGGGTTCCGGTGGATGGAACCTACGATCTGGGCTCTGGCCCGCGCGTGTTTCCGCAGGAGCAGGAGGTCAACTACCCGCTCTCGAATTGCATCAGCTGCACCTGCTGCATGGAAGTGTGTCCGCAGTTTAATGAAGAGACCGGCTTTGTGGGCGCGGCCACGATCGCGCAGGTGAAGCTGTTCAACAATCACCCCACGGGCAAGGTTCTCAAAGAGGAGCGTCTGCGCGCGCTGGCCGGCGACGGCGGCGTGCAGGAGTGCGGCTTTGCACAGAACTGCGTGGAGGTCTGCCCCAAACAGATTCCGCTGACCAACGCCATCAGCGACGTGAGCCGCGATGTGATGGTGCAAAAGGTGAAGGACCTGCTGCGGGGATAATTATTCGAGACTGATTTAGAGTTATGCTTTCCCAGGTCTGAAAATCCAGACCTGGGGCACCCGGCCTCTTGTTTTGATCACAGCATCTTGTTGTCGGCGGTAGCGAGTATTGCATCCGCCGCGGCGCGGCTCCAGCCGATGCGCAGATCCTTTACGTTGTGCAGCGCGAACGCGCCGTCTGCGCCGCGCTGAGCGGTGACGGCGAAGAAGTCGGCACGCTCGACGTCGGTGAGGTCGAACGCGGGACGCGCGTCGGGCGCCGCGGTGGCAATCTCCACGTGGCTCATCTCCAGATTCTTCATGTGGCGCAGGAAGAAGCCGGTTGCCGGTATCTGTCCGAAGCGGTTGGGGTCGGGATAGCCGTCCACCAGCTCCGGCACGTCGATCTTCGCGTCCTCCGCGGTGCCACCGCCGACCTGCTCGATGTAGATATTGGACAGCTTCACATCCTCGATGGGATAGCCGGGAATGCCGGAGAGAATAGACCCGCGCTGCGCCGAGTTGTAGCTCACGATGTTGCTGATGAGCACGCGCTTCAGCGTGCCAACCTTGGTGGTTTCCTTAGGGCCGCGCAGCCGTGCGTTGAGCCGCAGGAAGAACGGACCTGTAACCAGGTCGCGCATGGTGATGTTGGTGATGGTGCAGTCTTCCAGCAACGCGCCGTCGGAGGACTCGAGCGCCAGGCCCTCGCAGCCTTCGAACACGCAGTTGGAGATGGTGGTGTTGATGAACCCTCCGTTCGATTCCGTGCCGTACTTGATGCGGCCGTTGCGCGGCACGCGAAAATCGGGCGCGAATTTCTTGAAGGTCCCGTCCATCACCGATCCGAGTTCATAGCAGCCGGCAACCCAGCAGTTGGTGATGGTCATGTTGCGCGTGGCCCGCGCGTAGCCGAGCGCGTAACTGGACTTGGGGCAGATGCCGTCGTCCCACGGCGAGTTGACGCTGCAGTTGGAGACGCGGACATTCTGGCAGCAGTCGATGTCCATTCCGTCGCGGTCGGTGTCGATGATGAGGTTGTCGATGGTGAGGTTATCGACGCCGGTAAGCAGCAGTCCGAAGTGGCCGCCTTTGAGGATGGAGAAGTCGCGGAGCAAAACGTTGTGGCAGTTTTTGAGGGCGATGGCCTTGTTGCCCACGCCGGCCTGCTCGGCCCTGAACGGTGGCCCCGAAACCGAGTGCCCGGTGCCCCTGGAGAGGCCTTTGCCCCAGATCAGCCCGGTGCCGGTGATGCTGAGGTCTTGAATGCCTTCGCCCCAGATGAGCGAGTTGTGCCAGTGATTGTGGCCGTAGTCCTGGTAGTCCTCCCACGGCGTGTTGGGCTCTGCGGCGTCATACGTGCCGCCGTTGTAGCCGGTGCTTTGTCCGGGGATGGGCGAGTCCGCTGCGAGAATGGTCGAGCCCTGATCGAGATGCAGATGCACGTGACTCTTAAGATGGATGGAGAAGCAGAGATAGGTTCCGGCGGGGAAGACCACCACGCCTCCTCCGGCAGCGGCCGCGGCTTCAATGGCGCGATTCACGGCCGGCGTGTCGACAGTTTTGCCATCGCCGGCGGCGCCATATTTGCGCACGTCGAAGAGGGCCGCCGGGGCCGCTCCCGCGGAGCTTTCCTGGGCAGAGGCAGAGAGCGACAGGGCCGGAATTGCGGCTCCGGCCACGCCGAAGCTGCCGTAACGCAGAAGATCGCGGCGCAAAAGATTGAGATTTGGCATAAGCACATCCTTTGAAATGTTGTGTGGTGAAATGTTACGTGGTCTGACCACTTTTCACTCAAGATGAAACACTTCTTCCAGCGCAAACATATTATCATCTGCCCCGCCATGATCGAGCTTTTCAAAAAACGACGCCATCTCCCCCTGCCAGCGGGCATTCACCTCATGCTCTTTCATGCCGGCGCGGGCCTTCTCGAAGTCGTCGGTCTCGAGATAGCCGACAAGCAGGCCGTCTGGGCGCAGAAACAGCGAGTAATTGTGCCAGCCTGTCTGGCGGAGTGCGTCGAGCATTTCCGGCCATACCTGTGCATGGCGGGTCTTATACTCCTCGATCTTTTCATTACGGACTTTGAGCAGAAAGCAGATGCGCATTAGCGCTCCTTTCATTTGGTGATGCTTGATGTACGGGCTGAGGCCCGTACCCTTCAACTGAATCCCGTATCTTTCAAGTCGCCGACTTAGCAGAGATTTCTTAGTGCGCAACCAGTGCAGTAAACGGATGTACGTATGCCATGAGGTAAACAAATGCACCGACCAGCGAGGCGAGCGCCAAGCTGTGCATCAGCACAAAGCGCAGAATGGCGCCCTCCTGACCGTAGTTTTGCGTTGCGGTGCTGGCCACCACGATGCTTTGCGCATCGACCATTTTGCCCATCACGCCGCCGGCGGAGTTGGCAGAGGCCATGAGCACGGGCGAAACGCCAATCTGGTGCGCGGCCACTTTTTGCAGGCTGCCAAACAACACGTTGGAAGAGGTGTCGGAGCCAGTGGTTGCGGTGCCGAGCCATCCGATGAGCGTGCCGAAGAAGGGATAGAACGCTCCGGTTCGCGCAAAGGCGAGGCCGAGGGTTGCGTCCAGTCCAGAGTAGCGCGTGATAAAACCGAGGGCCATCATGCACGCAATGGTGATGACGGTAAAGCGGATGTCGATGATGGTCTGGAAGAACGTGGCGACGAGCGAGCGCGGGCCAAGCCCCATGGAGATGCCGGCAATGAGCGCTGCCACAAGAATGGCTGTGCCGGTCGCCGTGGCCCAGTTCAAGCTGAAGATCGCGGGCTCGGGCGTGGGATGCGTTACGACCGGAGGTATGCGCGCAACGAAGTTGTTGAGCCCGGCTACGGGAAACTTGATGGTCGTTTGCGCGTCAAGCCAGTGCGAAAACTGCGGCGTTCCCCAGGCGAACACAACGATGCACAGAACCAGCCACGGCAGCCAGGCTTTGAATGTTTTGCCGGTGCTGTGGTCGAAGCGCGTGTGTCCGTGGCCGGTGATGTCGTCATGGCTCACATTGAGCACGCGCTTCGGCTTCCAGAAGCGGAGGAAGGTGATGAGCACAACCATGGTGGAGATGGCGGCGACGATGGCCGCAAGCGAAGGACCGTAAAAGGTGGCTACGAGAAGCTGCGCCGTGGCGAAGGTTGTGCCGGCAACCAGGATGGGCGGCCACACTTCGATCATGGCGCGAAAACCGGCGTAAGCCCAGATGAGCCAGAAGGGCACCAGCACGCAGAAAGGCGTAAGTATGACGCCAATGGTTCTGGAGAGCAGCATCAAGTCAATGTTGGTGACGCCGTGGAGGGTGATGGTTGGAATGCCGAGCGCGCCAAAGGCTACAGGCGCTGTGTTGGCGATGAGCGACAGGCCGGCAGCTTCAAGCGGGCGAAAGCCGAGGCTGATGAGAATTGCGCCGCAGACAGCTACCGGCGTGCCAAAGCCGCAGGTGCCCTCAAAGAAAGCGCCAAGGGCAAAGGCGATGAGCAGAAGCTGCAGCCGGCTGTCATTGGTGATGTTGGCCAGGCTCTCCTGCAGCGTAACAAAGCGGCCGGTTTTGACGGTGAGGTTATAGAGAAAGATGACAGGCAGAATGATCCAGCAGATGGGAAAGAGGCCGTAGCCTGCGCCATAACCGGCGGCGGTGAAGGCGAATCGCGCGGGCATGTGGTAAATCGCAATTGAAATCAGCAGAGCGGTGGACAGGCCGGCAACGGCGGCGATGTGGGCCTTGGCACGCAGAATAGCCATGGCGCCGAGCAGCACAATGATGGGCAGCGCGGCCAGCAGCGTGGAAAGCTGCCAATGGCCGGTGGGATCGTAAGTCTGCGCCCATGCGCCCGCTGCCGGATTGGTCTTGAGAAGATAAATGACGCCGACGACGCCTGCGGCAATGCCTACGGCAAAAGGCAGGAGAGACGCGGCCGGCTTGGGAGGGCCGGTCGGAGGGGAAAAAGTTTTCATGAGTCCTCGCGCGGAGAAAGAGGCGACTCGATACCTATATCAGATGGACGGCGGTGATTGTCGAGTTCGGCGTATCGGCTGGCGCAACGGCGTTACAGTATTTTCGATTTTGGTCTGTGTGAAAGGAATGTGCCATGGTGGGTTTTTCCTTGACCGGGTTCCAGGAACGGGTTTTTCGTCCGTTGCGCAGGAAAAAAGCCATTTTGCGTCGCGCTCCAAGGACAACGTGTGAATCGAATATGCTTGAGCATGAGAACGGCGCGGGGGAAGAAAACTGCATGGATCGCGGGGCCGGGAGCGGATTGAACAAACTGTGGCCGGATGCGCGGGCCGCACTCGATGGCCTGGTGTGCGATGGAATGCTGCTGGCGATAGGCGGATTTGGGTTGTGCGGTATTCCGGAGGCGCTGATTCTGGCTCTGCGCGACAGCGGCGCTCGCGAGCTGACTGTGGCCAGCAACAATGCCGGTGTGGACGGCTGTGGACTTGGACTGCTGCTCGAGTCGCACCAGATTAAAAAAATGATTGCCAGTTATGTGGGCGAGAATGCGGAGTTCGAACGGCAGTTTCTTGCCGGCGAACTGGACGTAGAGTTTTGTCCGCAGGGCACGCTTGCCGAGCGCATGCGCGCGGGCGGCGCGGGCATTCCCGGATTTTATACGCGCACCGGCGTGGGCACGCAGGTGGCGGATGGCAAGGAGCACAAGGAGTTCGACGGCGTGACGTACATTCTGGAGCGCGGACTCCGTGCCGATCTGGCGCTGGTGAAGGCATGGAAGGCCGATCGCAGTGGCAACCTGATTTACCGGCGCACGGCGCGCAACTTCAATCCGAATGCGGCCACTTGCGGCAGGATTACGATTGCCGAGGCGGAGATTGTCGTGGAGTCGGGCGAGCTCGATCCGGACGAGATTCATACGCCGGGAATTTTTGTGCATCGGCTGGTACACAATCCGCGCCCGGAAAAGCGGATTGAGAAGCGCACCGTGCGGGAGGGGTGACTCTGTGGCCTGGACACGCGATCAGATGGCGGCACGCGCGGCGCGCGAGTTGAAAGACGGCTTCTACGTGAATCTTGGCATCGGCATTCCTACGCTGGTGGCCAATCACATTCCCGCGGCTATGACGGTGACGTTGCAGTCAGAGAACGGGTTGTTGGGCATGGGTGCATTTCCGCGCGACTCTGAAGTGGATGCAGACCTGATTAATGCCGGCAAGGAGACTGTGACCTTCGTGCCCGGCGCATCCACTTTTTCAAGCGCGGACTCGTTTGCCATGATTCGCGGCGGCCACATCGACCTGGCGATTCTTGGCTCGATGCAGGTCTCCGAGCGCGGCGATCTGGCCAACTGGATGATTCCGGGCAAGCGTGTGAAGGGAATGGGCGGCGCCATGGACCTGGTTTCCGGCGTGCAGCGCGTGATTGTGTTGATGGAGCACACAACGCCGAGCGGCGACGCCAAGCTGCTGCGCGCATGCACGCTGCCGCTTACCGGCGCCGCCTGCGTGGACCGCGTGATTACCGATCTGTGCGTGCTGGATGTGACGGATGCAGGCTTTGCGGTGATGGAGATGGCAGAGGGCATTACGCGGGAACAGATCGAGGCGCGAACTGGGGCCGCGCTGCTGTTCAGCGCTGAGTGGATGGGTTAAGCTGCGGCGTTCGCCACGCGTCTATTGCGTGTTTATTTCGACCACGCAGGTTTGCGCTTTTCAAGGAAGGCAGCGACCCCTTCGCGGAAGTCGCTGGTGCTGCGCGCATAGGCGCTGGACTCGATTGAGGCGACAACGGCGGAGTCGAGCCACGATTTGTGCTGCGCGGCCATGAGCTGCTTGGTGGCGGCGATCGATTGCGGGCTGTTGGCGAGCAGGGTTTCTGCCAGCGCCATTACATGCGTGGCGAGCTTGGGCTCTGGCACAATCTCGTTGACCAGTCCAAGATTGTGCGCCTCGCCCGCGTCCATGATTCTGCCGGTCAACAGCAGGTCGCGGCTTTTCTTGTCGCCAATCTGCAAGGAAAGAAAAGCTGACACCAGCGCGGGCACAAAGCCGATGCGAACCTCAGTGAAGCCGAAGTTCGCCGTTGGTGTTGCGAGCGTGAAATCGGAGATCATGGCCAGGCCGAAGCCGCCGGCGATGGCCGGCCCGTGCACCGCGGCGATGGTGGGTATGGGCAATTCGTGCAGCGAAAGAAAGAGCCGGGCGATGAGCTCGGCTTCGGCCCGGTAGTTGGGCGCTGCCTCGCCCTCCATTTCTTCAAGAGCCGCAAGATCGAGTCCGGCGCAAAAAGCCGGCCCCGCTCCGGAGAGGACGAGGACGCGGCAGGCGCTTGCGGCGGCGTTCTCGAAGGCATCGATCAACTCTTTCTGCATAACGGGCGTCATTGCGTTGCGGCGCTCGGGACGATTGAGCAGAACGGTCCGTACAGGGCCATTGTTGGCGATTGCGATGGTGGTGTAGTCCAATGCGTCCTCCGTTGCTGATGGTTAGCGCGTGCCAGCTTCAGGGTTTTGCGCAAACTTCGCGCTCAACTGTATAAGGTCATCGTGCAGCGCGATGTGTGGAAGTTCTGCGCCGCAGCGGCTCAGTTCTTCGAGCAGAATTTCAGTGGGAATGTTTGCCACCAGTTCGTCCTGCGCGAAGGGGCAGCCGCCATGGCCGCCAATCGCGGAATCGAAGCGGCGGCAGCCGGCATGGTAGGCGGCGCGAATATGCGCGGCTGCGTGATCGCGCTGTGCGTGGAGATGAACGCCGATTTCAACCGCGCTGTGCGTGGCAAGCACGGCTGCAACTGTTGTGGCGATCTGTTCGACGGTTGCAGCGCCTACGGTGTCGGCGAGCGATAGTTGGCGAATTCCCGCATCGACCAGGGCGCCGCATGCATCCACGGCCGCGTGGACGCTCCAGGCATCGCCATAAGGGCTGCCGAAAGCCATGGAAAGATAGGCGACGACGTTCAAGTTTGCATGGACTGCGTGCGTGGTGATGGCCCGGAGCGCGCGGAGTGCCTCGCTTTGAGTCTGATGCTGATTGCGGCGAAGGAATTCAGGCGAGATGGAGTAAGGGAAGCCAAGGGTTTGCACGCGGCCGGTGCGGATGGCGCGCTCGGCGCCCTTTTCGTTGACCACGATGCCAATGATTTCCGTATCGAACGGCGGATCGAGCAGCGCGAGCACCTGCTCGGAGTCTGCCATCTGCGGAACCGCCGCAGGTGAGACGAAGCTGACGGCATCGATGTGCTTGAACCCGGCGGCGATGAGCATGCGCAGATAGGCGGCCTTGGTTTCTGGAGGAATGTGCGCAGGCAGGCCCTGCCATGCATCGCGCGGGCACTCGACGATTTTGACGGGATCGGTCATGAGTAATTTGGATGAATGGGTGGCCTATCCGCGCGAGGGATACACGTTGAGAATTTCGCGCGCGATGACCATGCGCTGAATCTCGCTGGTGCCCTCGCCAATGGTACACAGCTTCACGTCGCGGTAAAATTTTTCTACCGGATAGTCTTTGATGAAGCCGTAGCCGCCAAACAGTTGTACGGCTTCATTGCAGATTTTAACGGCCACTTCGCTCGCGAAGAGCTTGGCCATAGAAGACTCGCGCGTGGTGCGGCGGCCGGCGTCTTTGAGCACCGCGGCCCGCTGCGTGAGCAGCCGCGCGGCATCGAGTTCGGTGGCCATGTCGGCCAGCCGCCATTGAATGCCCTGAAACTCCGCAATGGCTTTGCCGAACTGGCGGCGCTGCTTGACGTAGTGGAGCGCCGCCTCAAGCGCGCCGCGGCCAATGCCGAGCGATAACGCGGCGATGGAGATACGGCCACCATCGAGCACGCGCATGGCATCGATGAATCCTTGCCCTTCCGCGCCGAGGAGATTTATCTCAGGTATCTCGCAGTCTTCGAAGATAAGCTCGCTGGTATCGCTGGCGCGCAGGCCAAGCTTGTTCTCCTTCTTGCCGGGCCGAAAACCTGTTGTACCTTTTTCTACGATGAATGCCGAGAGCCCATGCGTGCCTTTGGATTTGTCGGTTACGGCGATTACCACGGCAAGGTCGGCGTAGTGTCCGTTGGTGATGAAGGTCTTGGAGCCGTTGAGAATGTAGCGATCGCCATTCCTGACCGCGGTGGTGCGCGCGTCGCTTGCGTCGGAGCCGGAACCGGGCTCAGTGAGCGCCCAGGCCGCAAGCCATTGGCCGCCGGCGATCCTGGGAAGATATTTCTGTTTCTGCTCTTCATTGCCGGCGAGGAAGATGTGATTGGCGCCGAGCGAGTTGTGCGCGGCGAGGGTAAGGCCGATGGAGCCATCGACGGCGGAAAGCTCTTCAATGGCGAGAGTGTAATCCACATAGCCGAGCCCGGCGCCGCCATAATCGGACGGAATCACGATGCCGAGCAGACCCATGGCGCCGAGCTTCTTTACCGTTGCAAGGGGGAACTCATTCGCCTCGTCCCACGCCGCCACATGGGGTGTGATTTCGCGCGCGGCGAACTCGCGAATTGTGCGACGGAGTTGTTGCTGATCCTCAGTGAGCACGAAAGGGTAGAGGCTTGCGTCCGAGTCCATATCCGGCTTCATGTGCAGGCTCCTTTCCAGTGGATATCGCTTTGCCCGCTTCAGGTTTGGATGCTCGATTTCACGCGCGCGAATGAAAGACCAGGCCAGCGAAGAATGGAAAACGCAGACTCAGGTTTGCAGCACGCCGGGATTGAAGCGATCCACTTCAGGATTCAGCGCGCAGGCTTCGAGCGCGGCAATCAGAACCTCGCGGGTCTTTGCCGGATCGATAATGGCGTCAATCCACAGCCGGGCCGCCCCGTAGCGCGGATCGGCCTGCGCATCGTAGTCGGCGCGAATCTGCTCATGAATGGCGGACTTCTCAGCATCGGAAAGCGTTTTGCCTTCGCGCTCAAGCTGCCGGGCGCGCACTTCGGCAAGAGTTGTGGCTGCCGACGCGCCGCTCATCACGGCATAGCGCGCGGTGGGCCATGCGAACAGAAAACGCGGATCGTAGGCCTTGCCGCACATGGCGTAGTGCCCGGCTCCAAAGCTGCCGCCGACGATGACGGTGATCTTGGGGACAACGCTGGTGCTGACGGCGGAGACCATCTTGGCTCCGGCGCGGATGATGCCCGACCATTCGGCGTCTTTGCCCACCATGAAGCCGTTCACGTCATGCAGAAAAATGAGCGGAATCAGGCTTTGATTGCAGTCCATGATGAAGCGCGCGGCCTTCTGCGCGCTCTCTGTGTAGAGAACGCCGCCAACCTCGATGCGGGTTGCGCCGGCATCGGGACCCATGGCGACGGTTTCAGTCTGATTGGTCTTCTGGTTGGCGACGATGCCGACAGCATGGCCGCCCATCCACGCATATCCGCAGAGAACGGTGCGCCCATAGCCGGCCTTGTACTCGTCGAACTCACTGCGGTCGACGAGCCGCGCAATTACTTCGCGCATGTCATAGACGCTGCCCGCGCCGGGCTCGGGGTTGAACAACGTATAGACATCGTCGGCAGGGAATCGCGGCGCGTCCTGCTGCGGATCGTAAGCCTGTGTACGGAAGACAGGCCCGGCAGCGCTGTGCGCGCGTTCGCCGAGCTTGGCGACGAGCGAGCGCATGCGAGCCAGGCACAAATGATCGTTCGGCTCCTTGAAGTCGACGGTCCCGGAAATTTCCGCGTGCATGGCGGCGCCGCCCAGTTCTTCCGCACTGGTTTTCTGGCCGATGGCGGCCTGCACCAGAGATGGGCCGGCGAGAAAAAGACCTGAGCCTTCGGTCATGAGCACGGTGTCTGTCATGACCGGCAGATAAGCGCCGCCGGCGACGCACATGCCCATGATGGCAGTGATCTGTGGAATGCCGTGCGAGCTCATGACGGCGTTGTTGCGGAAGATGCGGCCGAAGTCGTCGGTGTCGGGAAATACGTCTTCCTGCAGGGGCAGAAAGACGCCGGACGAGTCCACCAGATAGAGCGTGGGAATACGATTCTCAAACGCGATGGTCTGCGCGCGTAAAACTTTTTTCGCTGTCATGGGAAAGAATGCGCCGGCCTTTACGGTTGCGTCGTTGGCCACGATCATGCACAGCCGCCCGGATACGCGGCCCAGGCCGGTGACTACACCGGCCGCGGGCGCTCCTCCATAGTCCGCGTACATGCCGCGCGCGGCCCACAGGCCCAGCTCAAGAAATTCGCAGTCCGGATCGAGCAGCAGCTTGAGCCGCTCGCGCACCGTCAGGCGTCCTTTGGCGCGTTGCGCTTCAGCGGCTTTTGCGCCGCCGCCGAGCCGCAGCGTGTCCTCTTCCGCGCGCAGCGCAGCGAGCAGAACGAGCATGGCTTCGCGGTTGATCCGGGCTCGCGCGGAGGCCGTGTCCAACGAAGAATGGAGCCGGTTTGTGGGTTGGGAAGGATCTACGGACATGGCGCTGGACTCAGCTTACCTGGACCTAGCTTACAAGGTGGATCGAATCCAAGCGTCATCGTATCGCAAAATAGGCGGAGCGGATTGGCAGGCGGATTTTCCCTGCGCCTGTCTTCACAAGTGCGTTACCCGGCTCAGTTGGAGCGGCCCAAAGAGTCCCCGGAGGCGGTTTCGACGGCCGCGAGCGGCTGGAAGGCGATGGCGTGGCTGCCGGCTTTGCGCACCACCGCGGGTATACGCGGCGAAGACAGACATGCCAGGAACGTGGCGGCGATGATGCGCAGATCAGTCCAGAAAGTAGCGCGGCACATATAGCGCGCGTCAATGCGCGCCTTGAGCGGTTTGATATGGCGGTGATAGAAGTTTTCCATCTCGGCGGGATGGATGCGGCTCAACAACTCTTCTTCGCGGCGGAAAGCAAGCGTGGCGGCGCCGGTAATGCCGGGCCGGCAGGGCAGATTACGCAGGACGGCATATTGCGGCAGCTTGGGCCGCGGGCCCACCAGGCTCATGTCGCCGCGGAGCACGTTATAAAACTGCGGCAGCTCGTCGAGCTTGATTTTGCGCAGCCAGCGGCCGAGCGTCGTGATGCGGCAATCTCCGTGCTTGGTGAGACCGAGGCCTGCGCCGGAGCCGATGGTCATGCTGCGAAATTTATAGATGACAAAAAGCCGACCGCCGCGGCCGCTGCGCCGCTGGCGAAAGAGCGCAGGCCCAGGCGAGGTTAGCCGAACCAGAAGGGTGATCGCAAGCATGGGTAGGGCGAAGACCGCGAGCACGAGAATGGCCGCACAGATGTCGAGCACTCGTTTGCGCGTGGAGACCGACCATGGACTGGCTACAGGCTCAATGAACGATACGACCGCGTTGGCGCGAGCCTGTGGCGCGGGGACCTGAAGCGTTGAGACCGGCAGCATTCTCGTCGACGATTCAGGCAAGTGCGTAAGAACTTCCATTAGGGGGAACCTCGATTGGATTGTTTGTGTCTGTTTTGTCGCCGGATCGGCAAGCATGTTGCGCCGTGCGGACACTGACGCCCGTAGTCCTGCCGGCAGGCGCTTTTTGAAACCGCTACAAGGCAATCGTGCCTCAGAACGAGGGCGATATCGGGTGTGGACGGGAAGAATATGATGGGTGCGGAGACAGGATTGGGACGATTCCCGGAATTAGACAATATGAGTGACTGCTAATGCATGGCTGAATTTTGGCGCAACAACTTTTGCGGCTGCGTCTGTTACGACAGCGGCCGCACGGAAAGACGAAATGCCGAAGGAGCGAAGGAGCGGGATGAGACTGCTGAAAAGAGCAATGTGGACGTGCGCGTACCGGCGGCGCGGAATTAGTACTGCAACCCTGAAGTTCATCCCATAAATAAAGGCCCCAAGCGCAGGCCCTTCGGCTCCGTTTGGCGCAAAAAACGCGCCAAACTCCGCTCAGGATGACAGGTTATATTTGCTGCCAACTTCAGAGACGAGGCGACTAGAAGTCGTGATGACGGTCGATGAGCGCGGCGATGACCTGCGGTGTTTCGCTGGACGACGCGGCCTGCGAGGGCGGGTTGCCCGACTCGGCCTGCGCGCGCACGCGCGCCACGGTGAGCCAGTTGTCCTTGTGCGAATGAGCAGCCATCCAGGGCGGCAGCGGCATGCAGAGATAGCGGCCGAGCGCTTCGGCGTAGCCCTCATAGAGCACACGCAGCTCGCGCAGCCTTTCGTAGGACTGGCCATCGCGGCAGACACTCACTCCGCTCTGGCAAAGCAGGGAATAGAGCTGCTCGTAGCGCTCGACGGGCAGGCGATCGGGCATGTCGGCGATGGGCGCGACGGAGAAGATCTGGGCCAGATCGACCACGGCGTGGCGGGCCATGGCGAAGGTAAGTTGGGCCTGGCGGGCCTCGTGTCCGCGCACGCCGGCAATGAGCAATGCCGATGTATCGAGGATGGCGGTGAGCGCGCTGATCCAGCTTTGATTGCCGTGCTGGGAACGAAAGTAGCACAGCAGCGGATAGGAGATGTGGCTCTCCAATAACTCCGCCGACCAGCGCTCCCACTCGACCAGCAGCAGAGACAGCGCCTGCTCGGCTCCATCGTAGGAGTGGCGGCGGAGCAACTCGGCGGCGGTGGGTGGCGAACCGGCGCGCGCATCGAGCAGCGAGATGCTCACCTCGCGGCGCGAAAAGGCGCTGTAAAGCACGGGAAAGTAGCCCATGACGATGGCCAGAAAGCCCAGCCCGGTTGCGGATTCAAGAATGATGAGCTCGCGGGTTGCGGGGCCGCGCGGCGTTACGTCGCCCAGGCCGAGGGTGAACAGCGTAGTGCCGCTTACATAAAGGTCTGAGCGGAAGCCGGGCGGTTGCGTCTGGGTTGTGTCATGAAAAGGGCTGCCCTGCGAGTAAAACAACAGTGCGAATCCGAAGACCATGGCTGCCGCCCAGACCATGAACAGTAGGATGAGCGACAACGGGCCGTAAAAGCTGAAAGCCGCTTCGCGCCTGCCCGGACTGTGAAGCCGCTGCGTGAAGAAGGCCCATGGGCGCCAGGTAAAGATGTAAAAGATCCGCGTGATGCGGAAGCGTCCGGTGGCTCGCCGAGGCAGAATGATGGTTTGGAAAGCGTCCAGCAGGACAGCGAACAGGCAGAAGACTCCGGCAATGCAAGCAAGGACGCGCATTGCTTTCACTCTATCGCAACGGCGGCGCGGAGAGGACAGTTTGCTCCATGTTTGCTGCTGTTGGCTCGGATAACAGCGGCGGCCGGGGTCCGATTGACGAGATTTGGAAAAACAGGCGGTGGGGCCGGGAAATATCTGCGGCTGGCGCTTTAATAGCGCAGGCCGAGGCGCATGGGGAAGTCTTCTTCGCCTTCTTCGAGCTGCATCTGGCCGCAGTGCTCGGCGACGACGGAGCGGTGGCGGAAGCGGAGGCCGATGTGTGCCGCGACGGCAGCGGCGATGGCAGCCGCGAAGTGCCAGAGCTTGCTTTCCATCCAGGGCTCGACGGCAAGCGGAAGCCAGGCCACCAGGGGAAAGAAGGTGAAGTATTTGAGAAGCGTGAAGGCGAGATTGGGTTCTTGACTGGAGGGCGTTCCGGTGAAGGGAACCATGGTGACATGGAGAAAAAAGGCGTCGGTAAGCAGCAGGCACAGAGCTGCTGCCACCACGATCTGCGCGGCGGTGGATGCTGCGGTAAGCAGTTGTGGCGGAGCGATGGCCCGCGAGGCCAGAAGAGCGGAGCCGGTGACGGCAAGCGATTCGGCAAGCACCCATGTCCGCGTGGCTTGCAGGTGGTCGATGGCGGAGGCAAAGCTGGGCGGGTTGCCGAGAATGAGTCGAAAAATCCAGCTTCCGCGCTGATTGCCGGAAGAGATCAAGGTGGCGCGCAGGCCAGCGACGACCCAGAACGCGACAATGGCGATGGCGCAGCGCAGGCCATCGACAGAGATGCTCATGCGCAGATGATCGTGAACAACAGTGAAGCGCAGCACGCTGGCAGTAACGACAGAGAGTCCGACGCCGCCATAGAGAACGAGGTAAATGCGATAGCGCGGCAAGCGGAGCAGTGTTTGACCTATGAAATGAAAGATGGCGCGCCGTACCGGTGCGCGCACGATGGCGAGATGGAGGATGGGATGAAAGAGCCGAGCGGTACGGCTACGGGATGAGCGGGTGGCGGAGCCCTCGATGAGTTGACGAACGCGGCGCCGGTAGGCAAGCGGATAAGCGACCAGCGACAGCGCGGCGGTTGCGAGCGTGGCCACGCAGGCGGTTTGCGCAAGCTGGGTATAGATGGGCAGCGCGGATGGGCCTTCGAGCAGCCGCTGATAAACGCCGAGAAACCAGAAAGGCGGAAAGCAGCGCGCGTAGAAGTTGCCGGACTGGAGCAGCGCGGGTACGGCGCGGGAGAGCACGGGGAACAGCAGCAGCAGAATGAGCAGTGTGGAGATGGCCAGCCCCTGCACGACGAGAGAGAGCTTGCGAAAGACGGTTTCGCCCAGCAGCGCAAGCAATGCGGATTCGAAGGCGAGCACGAAGAGCGCGGCAAACAGGCCGGCGCCGAATGCGGCAAGGACATGGGCGGCGAGGAAGCGCGTGAGGCCCGGAGGGTCAATCGAGCTGGGAAGGATGAGCGAAGCGAGCAGGTTTGCGTCCAATAAAAATCCGGCGATGAAGATGGCGATGGCGGAGACGCGGGCGAGAAAGAGACGCCGATTGGGAATGGGCAGCGTGGCGAGAACGAAGATGTCGAGCAGATCGGGAAAGAACAGGTCCCATTCGAAGACTGCAACGATGCCCATGACCACGAAGGAGTAGACCACGAAGAAAAAGTGCTGGTTCACCTGAACCCAGTAGGGCGGCGGGCCAGGGGTCCAAACGATGCGATGATTTCGCACGTAGGGAATAAAGGAGTGGTAGTCGGGCCAGAGATAGAGCGCAACCACGAATGCGGGCATCCCGGCGGCGAAGGCGGCAAGAATCAGACGCGCTTTGGCGTCGCCGTCGGGCGACGCGGACTCATGGTTGAAGAAACGCTCGATGAAGTGAAGCATCAGGTGCTTGAACTGGCTGCGCTCGCGCGGCGCTGCTTCGCCAAGAGCGGCCTGCTGATTGAGCGAAAGGACCTGTGTTTCCGACAGTGTAAAGAGGCGTTGAAAGGCTTCAGACATGGGCGATACGCATGACCTCGACAATCTGGTGCGCGACGGCGGCGGTGTCCTGCTGCTGAACGAGTTGCGCGAAGACGCTCTCTAGATTGGGCAGACTCATCAACCGGGTGAGGTCAGAGGGTGGCGCATCGGCCACCAGGCTGCCGCGCGCAATGACGATGACCCGGTTGCAGATCTGCTCGACCACTTCGAGTACATGGGAGATGTAAAGGATCGCCTTGCCTTGTGCGGCGAGCACTTCGAGCAGATTTTTGAACAGGCGCGCGGAGGCCACATCGAGTCCCGAAAGCGGCTCGTCGAAGATGAGCAGCCGTGGATCGTGTAGCAGCGCCGCGGCGATGAGCACACGCTGGCGCATGCCTTTGGAGTAAGACGAGATGGGCGAGTACTGCCAGGATTCCAGTTGCAGCAGGCGCAGCAGGCCGGTGGCTTTGGTGGTGAGCACGGACTCCGGCAATCCGCGCAGCCGGCCGATCAACTGCAGGTATTCGAGCCCGGACAGATAGGTGTAAAGATGCGCTTCCTCAGGCACGTAGCCGAAAGAGGCGCGGTAGGAAACCATGGTGTCGCGAATGTCAGAGCCCTCGAACAGCACCCGGCCCTGGTTGGGCCGCAGCATGCCGGTAATGATCTTGACGGTGGTGGATTTGCCCGCGCCGTTGGGGCCGAGAAAGCCGATGATCTCTCCCGGCGCGACGGTAAAGGAGACATCCTGGACGGCGGGGATGCCGCGGAAGCTTTTCGAAAGATGGCTGATTTCAAGCATGGCGAGTGTTTACCAGTCTAGAGCAAAGTCAGAGTGAATATGTGGATCGCGAAAATCGTGCAAGGCAGCGTTTTCTAGAGGAAAACGCTACTTTGCAGCATCAACTCGCCTTACACCAACACCGACTTTGCCATAACCCTATGTAGCATTCAGCATATTACTTGTCAAGTAGATTGCTACATAGCTAAAATGCGCGCATGGCTGTCGATCCCAAACTGTCGCACACGGCGGCAATGATTCTGCAGGCTCTGAATGCGGGCTACATCTATGGATTCAGCGTGATGGAGATGACCGGCCTGCCGAGCGGCACGGTGTATCCGGCGCTGCGGCGGCTGGAGCGCGATGAGCTGATCCGCTCGCACTGGGAGCGGCAGTCGATTGCCGATGCCGAGCAAAGGCCGGCGCGCAAATATTACCGGCTGACGGCGGCAGGGAAGTCGACGCTGGAGGTCTCGCGCAAACGCTACCCGCTGCTCGAACGGTTCATTCCGGCTGAGGAGGCGAGGTCAGTATGACGCCTCTGGCTGAAATGCTTCTGGGGTGGCTGCGCAGGGCGCTGGTGGGTGGCGCGGCGCTGCTGGTGCCGGCGGGAATGCGCGCGGATTGGGTGCGCGAGTGGCAGGCCGAGATCTGGCACGTGGAGCGATCGGGCGCCGGCGCACGGGCCACGACTGCATTTTGCCTGGGCGCGGTTCAGGATGCATGGTGCCTGTGGCAGCATGCGCGGGGAAACAGGCCGCGACCGGCCTCGCTGCACGGATCGGCGGGACAATGCCTGCTGGCCATGGCTACGGTGCTGGCGGCGGCCGGTCTGATTGCCTATCTGCTGCCGGAGGCGCGGTCGGCCACCAGTGCGCTGTCGGCGCCCGCCAGAACCGGCCTCATCCGGATTGAGAAGGCGGGCGGCGAAAGAGGCGGAGCGACGTCGATTCCCTTTGAACAGTTTGAGGCGTGGAGTCGAGGACGACAGCGTTATTTCGACGAGATGGCGTTTTACCGGATGAGCCGGGAGATCGTGCTGGAGGGTGACAGCCCGAAAGGCGGATGGAAGATCGCCTACGCAACGTCGAATCTTTTTACCCTGCTCGGAGTGCCGGTGCGGCTTGAGAATGACGGCGCCGCGGCAAACGGCGGAATGCCCGCGGTGATTATCAGCGATTCGATGTGGCGCCGCGCGTTCGGCTGCGACCCGGATGTTGTGGGCAGAATTCTGCGCGTGGGCCGGCGGGAAGCGCGGATCGCGGGCGTGGCCGCCGACCGCTCCTGGAGGCTGCCGGGACATGTGGATGCGTGGGTGCTGGAGCCGGAGGCGGCGATGGCCGCGCATGCCAGCGGGAACGTGGTGGCGCATTTGACGAGCGCGGGCCGCGCGGAGTTGTGGGCCGGCTCTGTACACATTACGGCCTATGAGCCGGACGACAGGGAGCTCGACCTGATCGGATTCTCGATTGGCGAAGAGCCGGCGAGCCCATTGGATCTGTACGGGTTTGCGCTGTTTCTGGCTTTCCTGTCGCTGCCGGCCATTACAACGGTCTCTCTGGGCGAGTACAGCTCCAGTCCGCATCGGCCGCATTGGCCACGACGCATTGCGCGCTGGCTCTATCTTGGCGCAAAGATCGCGCTGCTGCTGTCGATTGTGTACTATGTTTCGATCGATCTGGCCTACTGGCGGCCATTCGGCGGCCCCTATGCGGCGGACTATATCCAAATGTCGTCGGCCTTTGCGCTTTGTCTGGGCGGAATGCGCTGGGTGCTGCTCGATCAGCGGCAGCGCTGCCCGGTTTGCCTGAGGCGGGTGGCGCATCCGGCGCAGGTTGGGTTGGCGTCGCGAACCTTTCTGGCCTGGAACGGAACGGAGCTGGTATGCGGGGGCGGCCACACGCTGCTGCACGTGCCGGGCCTGCCGACGAGCTGGTTCAGCACTCAGCGGTGGCTCTACCTGGATGCCTCATGGGATTTTCTGTTTGCCGGCGGACCGGACGCGGGGTAAGGAAATTTTGGGCCGGAAAGCTCAGAGCCCGGTGTAGAGCTGGAACGGCGCCCAGTAGAACGGATTGTGGAAGGTGCCCGGCGTATGCAGCAGGGCCAGCTTGGCCTGCCGCAGCGCTGCGGCGGGCGGAGCGCCCTGCTCAAGCTGCCGGTAGAGTGTGTCCATCAACTGCGGCGTGGAGTCGTCGCTGACCTCCCAGAGCGCGCCGATGACGTTGTGCGCTCCGGCACGTAGAAAAGCCCATGACAGTCCAACCAGCCCCTCGCCCGCATAGGAGCGCGTGCCGCCGCCGTAGCAGGACGATATGGTCACCAGCCGGGCGTGGATGGGATGCTGGACGATTTCGCGCGCATAGAGCTTGAAGGAGCGTTCACTATCCGTGTCCGGCGAGAGGATAATGGCCGAGTCGAGCGGATCGGTAAGGCTGGCGACGCCATGCGCGACGAAATGGATATAGGCGTACTGCTGGAGCCGGGTGTCGAGATAGGCGGAGGGATTGGCGCGCAGGCGGGCGAGCACGGTTTGGTCCGCCACGGCGAAATGCTTCTCGATGCGATCCATCTCGGTGGCCGCCTGCGGCAGGTCGGGATAGTCGGGGTCCTGCGAAATGGCATTGCCCAGCAGCAGCAGCTTGCGGCCAGCGTCGCGCGCGGGCCGGGCAGCGGCGAGCATGTAGAGCGACGGAGCCGAACTGACGGTCGCGTCTTCAATCCAATAGTGCGGATGGGGGCCGGGGACGACCAGAGTCTCAAAATTCAGCTCGCTGAGCACGCCGTCGCTGAGGATGACGACGCTGGAGCCGGGCGGAATGAGCGCTGCGGCCGGCGCAACCAGCAGGTTGTAAAGCCCGGCTCCGTCGCTCTGCAAGGACGTGAGCGTGCCGTCGGGCCCGAGCAGCTCGCTTCGATAGCGCTGCACAAGAGCGGCAAGCTGGCCACGCGAAGGCAGAGGAAACAGCGCGGTTTTGGTGGGTGTAACGGCCCACAGGTACGATTGCGAGCGGCCCAGCCAGTAGAAGAGCAGCGTTGCCCCGGCCTTGTGCGCAATGCCGCCAATGTTGAGCGCTGCGGGCTGAAATGTGCGCTCGTTGGCGAGCAGGCCAAGCCCCTGGGCCAGAGTCCGCGCGCGGCTGTGGTCGGCCACATCGAGCGCCTGACCCACGTTGCCCCGCTGAATGAGGAAATGAATGTAGTCAGTGTAGATGGGCGTGGCGTTGGCCAGAAAGGGAAGCTTGGAGGTGTCTTTTTTAAGCTGCTGCCGGGCTGATTCGAAGGTGGTGAGCGCCCTGCGGTACATGCGATCGGCGGAAGCGTTGTCGCCTTCCTGCTCGTAGAGATTGGCGAGCTGATGCTCGGCGCCCAGGCGCATCGAGGTCTGACTCTCCGGATCGGCATCCACGGCTTTGAAGAGGGCGATGGCCTGCGCGCGCCGATTGCGGGCTGCAGCAATTTCGCCGCGCGCAAGCATCAGATCGAGATCATCCAGCCGCGTACCGGACTGGCGGACCAGCGGAGCCAGCTCGTCGGCATAGCTACTGGCTTCGCCCAGCTTGCCTTCGCTGACGGAATGATAGGCCAGAACCTCAAGCGTGCTGACAATGTCTTCTTTGCTGTCAATCTGCCTGGCGATGGCGAGGGCCCGCTGATAAGAATCTCCGGCACGCTCCAGATTGCCAAGGTCCTGATATGTATATCCGGCCGTGGTCAACCATCGCAGCTCTTCGCGAAGGTTTCCCAGCTTTTCAGCATTCTTTCTGGCTTCGCGAAACAGATCGAGCGCCCTGTCCGTATCTCCGAGGCGCAGATAGGCCCAGCCGAGATTTCCCGATGCTCGTTCCGCCAGGTCCTGGGCGCCCAGTTCGTTGCAGAGTTTATAAGCCATGCGCGACCAATCCATGGCCTCGTCAAAATGATCGACATGTAATTCGGTCCAGCCCAGATTCAATGCCGCCGTGGCCTGCAGAAACTTGTCGTTGTGCACCTGCGCAAACGCAAGCGTGGAGAGGAAGTATTGGTGAGCCTGATCGAACGAACCGTTCTCTACGGCGGAGATGCCGCGCGCGCTCAACACTTCACCGCAGGCCACATAGGCGCGCTGCGAGCAGAGTTCGCCCGCCTGGGCAAGTTTTTGATCGGCGAGCGAAGTTTGCTGGCGCCGGATGTAGGCGACGGCTTCGATGGAGAGCTGCTCAACTTGGTCTTCAGGGTAGCGGGATGGCGGATGATAGTTTTCGAGCAGATGGAGCGCATCGTCCGACATGCCGCGATACAGCATGGACTGGGCTTGCAGCAACAACAGTTTCGAAGCAACTTGTGGAGAGGAAACCGCGAATTGGCTGTATCCGAGCGCCGCATCCTGCTGGCTTTGCACCAGCTGCCCATGCTCAAACAGCAGCCGGGCGTGCGCATAAACGGCTTGCGCTCGCGGCGGCTGCGTGTCTCTGAGCGAAGAGAGCGGCAGAACTCCGAGCATAAGAACTATGATCGAAATCCAATGCCACCGGCTGTGAAATATTTCGTGCAACGGCGTCATCTTCTTTGCCTTCACATTCTAACGGAAGACAAAGAAGCAAGGATCGCCTTGAGGCGCGTGGAGCAGGAAAATGCTACGGCGCACTGGTTCCGTTGAGAATTCCGTTGCCGACTCCTGACTTACCGCCGCCGATGCAGCCCATATCCAGCTCGATCATGGTCAGGTTAAACAGGGTCTTCTTGGGAACGCTGTTACGCCAGTCGGAGTGCTCGATGCGCAGGACGGCAAGATGGATCTTGCCGAAGCCCGGTACGTCGATCACGTGCCCGAAGGAGCGACCAGGATACGGCCCTTTCGCGTGGTTGACCAGTGAGCATTCGATCGTCTCGATACCATCCGAAGTCGATGAGACTCCACTGTAGCGCCGCACGATTTCGTCGGGAACATTGTCGGATCTGCGGATGCGCTCGAACTGTTGCTCGAGCCGGTCGAGCAGCCCGGCATGGCGCGTATAAGCGCCATCGTTCTCCGGCTTTTCGCCGAGAAAGCTGGGATCGGGATGAATGTCGATCTCGACCGGATGACCGGCGATGCGCAGGTTCTCAAAGCGGGTGCCGAGGAAATGGACATTGGGAACATAGCCCTCGAGCGGGTGATCGGCGGCGATCTGCGCGACTACGCGGTCGGCGGTGACTACCTCCAGCACATTCAATTCCTCGATGACCGATGTGCTCAGCGTGCTCCAGCCGTGACCGTCTTTGGGATCGCGGCTGCCGGCTACCTGGGTGTAGGCCTTTTTGAAGGAGATGACGCCTTCGAGCCGGTATGGCTCGGCGTGTTCGGAAAGATAACCGCCGCGCTCGGAGAGCTTGACGTTAGTCTGCGGCTTGATTTCCTGCACCAGCGGGTGGTAGAGATCGCCGTGGAGCACGGTGGCTTCGGCATGATAAAGATGGGTGCGCGTGGTTTCCTGCGGCATGTCCGTCTCGACTTCCTTTCAGACCGGCGACGGGCCGTGGCAGCCCGGTTTCATGGTGGAACATCTTTCCTGCGGCTGCGCGATCCTGGGCGCGGGCAGGGCCGCCCGCTCCAGAAGGAGCCGCAAGGCTGCAGAGGCTTCGCACCATAGTAAATCGGCGACCGCTTTATTCGTCAAAGTGAAAGTTAAGGATGCGGCGGCTGATCTCGGTTCGATCGCCCTGCGCGGTTTTGCCCGCGATGACCAGCGTATAGGACCCCTGTTTGAGCCCGGCTCCGGGAATCATGAGTAAAAACGTTCCGCCGGCGGTTTGGCTGGATGGGAGCACGGTCTGCGTCCAGAATTGCTTGCCCTGCTGATCGTAAAGATCGAAGACATACCCGGCGTAGGGAACTTCCTGCGGAAGATCGATCAAAACCGCCGCGCCCTGGCTGCTGTTGGCGGCGACATCGAGCTGCGCGCCGCCGCGGGTTCCGGTGTGGAAGCTGGTCCAGGGCACAACCCGCGGGCTGGCGGCAGAGGCGCGCAGCGAGGGGATGGTTTGAATATTCTGATAGGCGACAAGGCCCAGCAGCGCGGCAAATGCGGGCACTGCAAACGCCGGGGCGGGCACTGCGAACGCCGGCCTGAGCCATGCAAGCCAGCTCAGTGAGCTTTTCGCCGGGCGAGGCTCCACGCGTGAAGGCGCAGCCGCCTGAGGTGGGTGCGAAGCCGCAATCAACTGCGGCAACTGGAGTTTGGCTTCGTTTACGAACGCGGCGCCGGAGCGTAGATCGAGCGCGCATTCAGCACAGTCGAACATGTGCTCTTCAAATTCGTCGCGGAGCTCAGACGTCAGATCGTCCAACAGGTATCGCTCCACAGCCATAAGTTGTACAGCATTTTCGTGATTCATCATTTCTTCCCCGGGGTCAGCGCAACTTATTAAACTCATTGGCATACCCTCACTTATGCGTTTTCCGAATAAAATCCTTCGCCCACCCGCTTGACGTACGCGGTCTTGAAGGTCTGCTTGGCGCGATGCAGCAGAACCCGCAGATACTCCCGGTCGACGCCGCGTTCACGGCAGACTTCGTCACGGTCTCTCTCTTCAAGAAAGACGGCATTGAGCAGCAGGCGGTCGCGCTCCGGCAAGTCGAGCAGGATCTGGCGGACATTGGCCTTTAGCTCTTTGGCCGCCACCATGCCCAGCATGTCGGTGTTGGCGGCGGGAAGCTCGGGCTGACCTTCTTCATCGAGCGACTGGCTGCGCGAAGACATGCGATAGTGCTCGAAGAGGACGTTGTTGCAGACCGTGTTGACGAACGCTCCCAGGCACTCGGGCCGGCGCAGCGCACCCTCCTTTCGGAGCGATGTCAAAACGCGCGCAAAGGTTTCCTGACGGACGTCTTCTATAGCGTGCGGGGATTGCAGGCGAGAACGTAATTTAAGGTGCAGCAGCTCGGTAAAATAGGCGGCAAAATGCTCCTGCGTGCGAGGGTCGCCCGTACGGAGGTTTTCGATGTAACTTGCGTCGAACTCGCGAAATTGCAATGCTTTCTCCGTCAATCGTGGAGAACGCAAGTATACCATTCGCTCTTCTTGCACAGCTCGCACCGCGCTCTTGCGCGCACGGGGTCTTGGACGCGTTTGCACGCGCGGATTGCCGGCAACAGGATCGCAAAGAGCAGTGGCGCCGGCGGCGGCTGCCCGGCTCCGCGCAATCGCGCCGTCGAAGTGTAAAGTCATTGCGTAACTCCTTCGAGCGGGCAGAAATCCGCAGCCATTTTGCCTGCAACCACCGCAGCGCGGTTCAGAGGTTGCCTGGGAGTCAACTTTTCCGCCAGCCATGCTGTGAGAGAGAGTGTGTGCCAGTAGAGAAAGAGTCCGAGCTGACCGCCGATAAGCCAGGCGGTCAGCGGAGTGGAGAACCAGAGGCAATAACAGGCGCGGATCCACAAGCGTGAACCGGGGCGTGAGGCGCGACCTGAAGCGGCTGATCGCCGGATTTCGCCAGAGGCGTCGGATGCCGGCTCAAGCTGGCCGATGACCTTGTAGAGAACCCCGATTTGTTGGGAAAGGTCTGGCATTCCATTCACCCTCTGGCTCGATAGTGGCGGGCGGCTGGAAGACGTTTCATCGGGGGCGGTGCATTTTGTGGCAGGGATGCAAAATGAGCACGGGTCAGACCGGCTGCAGCCGGGGGCCGGCGGGGGTTCGATTCCCGCGCTGGGCCTGGGTTGGCCCGCGCGGGACGGCTTGAGCGGGCGAAAAAGCGGGTGAGCGCCTGTAAATAAGCGCGTTGCGGCTACCCCTCTGGGATTTACGGCTACGCCTTAGGGAGTTGCGTTTACGCCGGAGGGATTTGCGGCCAGCCGGCGCAGGCGCGCTTCCACGTTCCAGAAGGCGCGGCTGTCGTGATAGGCCGCTTTCCAGATGACGCCTTTGTCCAGCGTGACCGGCGTGCCGTCTGCCTGGGTAAGGTTATAAAGGCCGTGATATTTCGAATCGATGGTGTGATCTCGAATGAAGGCCCACTGCTCAAGGAAGCGTTGAAAGTAGATCGGATTCTGCTTTCCATAGCGCTCATGCATGAGCAGCAGCGCGTTGAGCCCTTCGCACTCCACCCACCACTCTTTCTTGGTGTCTTCGGGCTGGCCGAAGGTGGTGCCTTCGCGAAAGAATCCGCCGTTCTGGTGGTCCCATCCGTAGGCGAGCGCGTGATCGACCAGCATTTTGGCCATGCGCTCGGTCTTGTCGCTGGCCTTGTGGTGCAGCAGTTCGTCGGTCTCGAGCATGAGATAGGCGGTCTCCACATCGTGGCCGTAGGAGTCATGGTCGGGAATGGCCTGCCAGGCATTGGTGTAGAAGAGATTCATGACGCCCGGCTCCACGCAGATGCGGTCGCGCACGATGGCCAGCATCTCTTCAAGCCGCGCGCGCAGCGTGGGATCGGGCCACACCTGGTAAAGCTGCGTGAAGGCCTCAAGCAGGTGAATCTGCGTGTTCATGGATTTGTAGCCGATGGGACCGACCGGGCCGGTCATGATCTGTCCGTCGGGCACGTGCGGAACCATGGGCGTTCCGTCGCGGGTAAGCATCTCGTAGTAGCCGCCGTTTACGGGGTCGTGCGCGTGCCGGTCAGCCCAGAGAAATCCCTTTTTGGCCAGCGCCAGCGCCGCCGGATCGCCGGTGGCCTGGTAGGCTGCGGCCGCGCCGTAAATGCAGAAGCCGATGCCGTACAGCTCCTTGACATCAGAGAACTGCGGCGTGATCTTGCCTTCGTCGTCCAGTCCCCAGTAGAATCCGCCATCCTGTTTGTCCCACATGACGTTGGCGAGAAAGTCCACGCCCTGGTGGACGAAGGGCAGAAACTCCTGCTTCCGCGCCGGATCGCGCACGACGACCTGCGACGCAACCCAGGTCATGCGGCCCTGAAACACAGAGAACTTGCCGTCGCTGGGCGCCGTCTGCCAGTCGCGCGAAAAATGCGAGTGGAATCCGCCGTGTTGCTGGTCGACCGCGCGCGGGAACCAGGGATCGAGAACGTCGGTGTAGAGAGCATGGTCCACCTGGGCGGCAATGCGGAGATAGGTAGCGCGCGTGGGTTGCTGCGCGGCCATGTGCGCTGGCTGCTGCGCAGGGCATAAGCCCGGCAGGGCTAAAAAAAAGACAAGGGCGAACTGGCGGCTGTGCATTGATCCTCCGGGCGCGGTCAATTTGCCGCGTGGCGCGGGGTTGGCGGTTCGTTATTGGCTATGGTCCACGCCGGCGTTCTTGACAATGCCGGCATCTTTGAGCGCGTGCCGCTCCACGTCCAGGGCATTCACGTGCAATGCCGCCACATGTTGCAGCGCAGCGGCCGCATCCTGAGCGCGACCTTCGGATTTGTAAGCCCTGGAGAGCAGGTAATACGAGCCGGAATCGTCCGGGTTCAGCTCCGTTGCCTTGCGCAACAGGGGCAAGGACGCGGCGGCGTGGCCGAGCAGAAATTCCGCCTTGCCCATGTAAAAATAGATGGCCCACGAGTCGGGAATGAGCTGGCGGGCTTTGCTGAGATAGGGAAGTCCCTGCTGGTAGTGCTGCGACTGCACCAGCATTGCGCCCAGGTAGTAAGCCGCGTCCGCGTCCTGGGGGTCCTGCTGCAGGGCCAGCTCGAATTCGCGCTGGGCGTCGGCGTTGCGGTGCGCGCCCAGCCAGGCTTTGCCAAGCTCCGTGTGCGCGTTGGGGAATGTGGGATCGGCCTTGAGCGTGGTCTGAAAGGCCTGCGCTGCCTGGTCGTAGTTAGTGGCGTCCGCGTAGGCGTTGCCGAGCAGGAAGTTGGTCTGCGCCGGCGTTGTGCCGTTGGCAAACAAGCGCTCGAACAATTGCCGCGCCTGGTCGGCATTGCCGGCACGCGTGTAGCCCAGGCCCAGCAGATACAGCGCGGCCGGGTCCGGGTTGCTTTGATCGGCCAACGGCTTGAGCAGACGGATGCCGTCCTGGGCGTGGTCGGTGGAGATGAGGCAGGTAGCCAGCAGCAGAGTGACCTTCTGGTTGGAGGCGTCGCGGTCGTGCAGGCGGCGAAAGTAGGGAAGGGCCTGCGCGTAATCGTCCTGCTTGAGATAGGCCAGGCCGAGGTTGAGCTGGGTTTGCGGCTGCTGCGGGCTGAGGACGAGCACTTTTTTGTACTCCTCCACGGCTTCGGTGTAGCGGTGCATTTTAGCGTAGAGAATGCCCAGATTGGCCAATGCGCTGATGTTGCGCGGATCGAGCTTGAGCACCTGGTGAAGGCCGCTCTCGGCCTGTGTGTAGTTGCCCGCTTGCATGGCCTGTATCGCCGACGCGAAGATCTGCTGCGCGGTCCCGGCTGCGGCGCAAAGGCCGCGGGCGACAGTAAGCAGCAGGACAAGCGCAAGGGCAGGGAAGCGAATTCTCATGACGTTATCGTAAGCCGCAAGGGCAGCGTGGATGGCGGGACATTGGAATTGAGACCGCTAAACGCAGTTGGCCGGACTCGCATGAGTCCGGCCAAGCAGGGTGAAGGGCGAAGTTAGAAGTAGAACTTTCCGCCGAATTGAAATTGACGAGGATCGTGGACAGAGGTGATCTGGCCCGATGATCCGGCATTGGAACCCGAGAAAGTTGTTCCGGCAATATCCGGAGCGGAGAGCCCGTTGTTTACATTGCCCCACTGAGTGTGGTTGAAGATGTTGTAGCCTTCGAACCTCAACTGAAAGCGGGTATTTTCGTTGATGATGATGTTTTTGTCTAAAGAGAAATTCCAGTTGTCGATTCCGGGACCGTAGATCGTATTGCGATGGAAGTTGCCGAACGTACCGTTCGCAGGCACCGCAAAGACCGCCGGGTTATACCACATGGGAGATTGTCCGCCAGGAACATTATGAGAGTGAGACTCCTTCCACGAACCGCCCACATAGTCGGGACGGATATGGCCGAAGCCGCCATTTCCAAGGCTGCCGGTGGAGTTCAGATCGCAACTGTCGCTGGTGGGGCTTGCACCAGAAAGGCAAGGCGATCCGCTCCAGAACTGAGTCGTGCCTGAAATCTCCCAGCCTCCCGCGGTCTCCTGCACGAGCTTGTTAAATTGCGTGAGTCCGGGAGTGTTGTAGACATACTGCAAGTTGAAGACGTTGCGACGGTCATAGCCGGCCGGCGCATAGAACTTGGGAAGCTGGGTATAGTCGGGCAGCGTGTTCTGGTCGCCGTCCACGTCTTCCAGATCTCGCGTTTTCGAGAAGGTGTAGTCGGCGTTCAGGGTGAGCGAATTGCTGAATCGGCGGATTACCTTGAACTGCAACCCGTTGTACCCGGAACTGGCTCCCATATCGGTCTGAATAATGGAGCTGTAGCCCTTGTACGGCATAATTGCCTGCACCTGGTTATTTACCGTTCCCAGGATCGTGGGATTGATGACGTTGGTGTAGCCCAGCGGCAACTGCTCCAGCTCATGCAGGTAAATCTGGTGCCGTGACTGGTTGCCGACATACGACGCGTCGAGAACCATCTTAAAGGGCAACGCCTGCTGGATGCCGAAGTTGAAACCTTCGGTGGTGGGAATCATGCCCTTCTTCAGCACGGTCAGCACGCCGCCGGAGGGAGTCAGAGGCGTTCCATTGACTTCCGATGTCGAGATGGTGCCGATGTTGCCGCCATAGATGGTGGGCGTGTAGACGTTGGGCGGGTTGCTGATTCCGCCGAAGTTGAAGGTGTTCTGCTGGTAGCGCTCATAGAAGATGCCAAAACCGCCGCGAACCGCGGTCCTGCCATTTCCGAACACATCCCAGGCAAAGCCGAAGCGCGGGCCAAGATTGTTCCAACGATTGTCCATTCCGCCCTTGGGCAAGCCGTCTGTGCCTTCGCGGACCATTCCGTTGTAGGGGTTGCCGACATTGGCGACATTGGTGCAACCGTAGCTGGTCTTGTCTCCGCAGATAGAACCCTGGGTCGGTACGGAACCGGGGATATTGGGCGCGGTATTAATGGTTACCGCCTGGGAAGGCAGATAAGCGTCCGGTTCGAAGTAGTACTGGTGGTATTTGCCGGCCGTATAAGTGGGTCCGAGGAACTGATAGCGAAGGCCGTAGTCCAGTGTGAGTCGCGGCGTTATCTTCCAGGTGTCCTGTCCATAGCCCTCATATTGGTACATGTGGAAGGCGCCGAACACGAAGGCGTTGGACTGGCTGGTAGTTGTAGCGTTGCCCAACAGCATATTCGCCATGCTGTTGTTGGCGTTGAGCGGATTTTGATTGCTGGCGCCAAAGTTCAGCGTCACATTCTCCTGCCATGATCCTTCCTGACCGTTTTCATTCAGATCGAGCAGGACGCCGAACTTGAAGATGTGCTGCTTCCATACCTTGGTTACATCGTCATTGGCTATAACCGTGTTGCCGGTGGAGGTCCATCCGGCCGGGAAGATGCCGGTATTGATGTAGCCGCCGCCGTCGTTGATAGCCGGCGCCAGGTCATGGGTGTTGGTGGAAGGATACAGGTCGGCGAACGACCAGCCCTGGGTGCTTTTGTCGTACAACGCCTTTGAAGTGCCGGGAAGAATGTCCACTACCTGCGTCAAATGGAGCCAGCCGACCGAAGCCTCGTTGGTCAGGGAGGGAGAAATTACGTTGGTCAGTTCCCATGCCCAGCTCTTGCCCGGCTTCTTTCTGTACATAGGCGTAACCGGGAAGCTGGGTCCGGAGAAGATACCGAAGCCCTCCGATTCCTGCTGCCTATCGTCCACGTAACGGAAGAAGGCGTTGGCCTTGGGACCGAAGGTGTAATCCACGCGCAGCGCATACTGGTTCTTGTAGAACGTGTACGTGTCCTGGAAGTTGACCTGCTCCTCGTCGTAATATCCGTTATTGTAGAACGGGCGGTTGAAGTTGCCTTTATAGCCGGGCGTGAAGTCGTTGATCATGGCCGCGTACTGGGTGTTGAACTGCGACGACGGAACGATGTTGTCCTTGATCGGCGTGCCCCCCGAGACTTCACCATCCGGATAATAGGTGACCGAGCCGGGAACGAAGCTTTGCCCATTCTGTACCTGGCCGGCGGGCAATGCCTTTGAGTTAGTCTGCGAGTCGCTCTGGTATCCGTTGACGATGATCGGGTTGTCGCAGGTGCTGTCTACCTGGCCGCTGTTGGGGTTGTAGGAGGAACACATCGCGCCCTGGCGATACATGGGCGAGAGGTCCGCCTGCGTGAGCTTGTTGCCGGAGGTGTCAAGGCCGAGCATTCCCGGCACCGGCATCGTGTAGAAGGTATTGCCGTTCGGTTTGTTGGAGCGGGTTCCCTCATAGTTGAAAAAGAAGAACGCCTTCTTGTTGCTGCGCGGCGAGATCTTGGGAATCGGAATGTATCCGCCGATGTTGCCGCCGAACTGGTTGAATTTCAGGACTGAGCGCGCGCTTCCATTGTGGTTGCTGAACCAGTCGTTGGCATCGAATGCCGTGTTGCGGTCGAACTCGTAGAGCGTGCCGTGAAAGTGCTGGCCGCCGCTCTTGGTGTTCACCAGAATCATCACGCCGGGGCTGCGACCGTATTCGGCGTTGTAATTGCCCGACAGCGTCTTGAACTCTCCCACCGCGTCGATGCTCAGATCGGTATATTCGCCGTCGTTGGCGCCGATGTCGGTGTTGATGATGCCGTCCAGGAAAAAGTTGTTGTCGGTGCCGCGCATGCCGTTTACATAAAAGTCGTCCGTCGAGTTGAACACCAGGCGGAATTGCGAGTTGTTGTTGGTCACCACGCCGGCGGTTGTAGTCAGCAGCGACTCGAAATCGCGCCCATTCAGCGGCTGCTCGACAACCTGCCGCTGATCGATGACAGCTGCGTTGTTTGAACTGGTGGTGTCGATCAGCGGCGTCTCGCCAGAGACGGTCACCGACTGCGACGTTTGGCCGACACTGAGACGCAATTCGCCGAGTCCGAGCGTCTGGTCCTGGTCGAGCACGATTCCATTCCGATCGAGCTCTTTCATTCCGGTCCCGTTGATCCGGATGTTGTAGGTAGCGGATCCAAGGGGCAGCAACTGGAAGTTGCCCGAGGCGTCGGTGCGCGTTTCGCGGGTGAGATTGCCGGTGGCGGCGTTGAAGATCTGCACCTGAGCGCCAACTACCACAGCGCCGGACGGGTCAACAACGGTTCCGTTGATCGTGCCGCTCTGGGCGTGCAGCCTGGGGCTCGACGCCAGCAGCATAAGCAAAGCCACGGCGGTGCAGAGCAACGCCAGACGTGAATGGGCTCCGGCGATGCGCTCTAAAAGCCGCCCTGGCCTCGCCATTGCCAAAAGGTTAAATGTTTCGTGGCCGCTGAAGTCTGCGCTCCGATGGCCGCTTTTCCCCGCAAGGGGGCCGGAAACATGCGTCATAGACCTTCGTCCTCCTGAAAAAAACTCACTGTTTGTTCGTGCTTTTAACACAAGACTCCCACCTGTCGAGCGGGACGCTCAATTGCGGGTAGTCAAATTGTCGATCGGTCTTTCTACTCGTTCATTTCCGCTGTGAGGCGAATGTCTCCCTGATGGTGCTGGGGAACGGCGTTTCGTACAGGTTGGGAAGGTAATCCAAGCCGATGAGCGAAAACTCGTTCAAAAGTTTGAATCACTAAATGGATTAAACGCGACAATACGCGCATCCGAAATCAGTTGTCAATACTTTTTCTGAGATCGATATCAGAATGGTATCTGGAGAAAGAACAGGCGGGCAAATTTTGCATTTAACCGTTTTAGTATGATCAGAATAGAGAAGTTCCGAGTGCAGATTCGGCTGACTTTCGGCAGGGCCGCCGGGGTGTCATGATTTCGCTATCATCGGATGTTTGTTTCGCGTCCGGCTGCTCCTCTCCGCGGCTGGGCGATCCCGGATATTTCCCCGGCTGCCGGTGCTTGGAATGTGGTTTTCGAGGCTGGTTCAGCAGGCGGCGCGAGAGATATGGCAGGCGCAAGGCGGCTTATGCCTGCTGTGAAGGATGGGAAGTTGGGCAATGTGAGGGAGTGGGTTTAGGCGTGGCTGCGCAGAGCTATGCGGCGCTGCAATGGCGGCGCCAGACTATTGCTGCAGCACCACCGGGTCGCCTTCGTTGAGCCCGTGGACGATTTCAGTGACGGAGCCGTTTGAAAGGCCCACCTGCACGGGCACCCGGCGTGTGCCATCCTTCTGGCCGTGGTCGGGAACGTCGACGAACGCATTCTTCCGGTTGTCGTAGGTAACGGCATTTTCAGGCACGGTGAGCACGCCCTTATGTTCGTTGAGCAGAATTTCGGCATTCGCGGTCATGTTCGCTTTCAGTTCGCCGCCCGGATTGTTGATGGAGACCCTGACTTCGAAGGTCGTGACGTTGTCTTTCTCCACGCCCATGGGCGCGATCTTGGTGACCTTGCCATAGAACGGGCGGTTGCGGAAGCTCTCGACCTTGATGCGCGCGGACTGGCCAAGATAGACATGCGCGATGTCGGCTTCATCGACCTTGCCCTGCACATAGACTTCTGTGGTGTCGCCTTCCGTCATGACCAGGGTGGCCGTGGACCCCAGCACGAGGATGGAACTGACCGCGTCGCCGATCTCCACATCGCGGGACAGGATCACGCCGTCCATGGGCGCGACGATGGTGGTGTAAGAGAGCTGCTCCTCCAACTGATCGAGATTGGCTTGGCTTTCAAGCACCTGCGCGCGGGCCTGCTTGAGCTTGGCGGTATCCACGCCTACCTGGGCCTGTGCGGAGTTGCGGCGGGTGAGCGCGGCGAGGTAATCGCGATTGGCGTCATCGAGCGCCTGGGTGCTGACGATGCCGTCTTTCTGCATGGCCACATTGCGGTCGAGCGTGAGCTTGTACATGGGCAGATCGGGCGCCGAGGCGTTTACCTTGTCCTGCTCGATGTTGGCCTGGTAAGTGGCCACGTTGGCCTGCGCGGAAGCCAGTTGCGCGCGCTGCGCATCCACCTGCGCGCGAATCTCCTGCTGATCGAGCTGCGCCAGCGGCTGTCCTTTTTTTGCACGATCGTTGATGTCGACGAAGAGCTGCTCCACGATGCCGGAGGCTTTGCTTTTGACTTCGACCTTGGTGATGGGCTGGATTTTGCCGGTGGCCACAACGGACTGCGCGACATCGCCGCGGGTGGCCTTCGCGATCCGGTTTGGATCGATCGATGATCCTTTGGCAATGTGCGCCAGGCCCGCGGCAGAAACCAGCACCACCATGGCGATTCCTACACTGAGCCAGATCCAGAATCGTTTGTTCCTGCGTGACGCGGCCACAACACCCTCCATGCCTGCATTGCCTGCTGGTCTGCATTGCCTGCTGCTGGACCTGTACGCAGGCGATGGCGATTCGGTTCCGAAGGCCGCCCAGGGAACCGGAGAGCGATGGGACGCGTATGGAAATATCGGGTAGCCAATCCAAGTGCGCAGGGCGCCAGCGTGCAGGGCGTTCATGCAGACGTTCACCGACCATGCAGACTTTCTCAGATACGCTCGGCCAGGTTTTTCGCGCCATCATGGCCAACAAGCTGCGCAGCTTTCTTACCATGTTTGGAATCGCATGGGGCGTGGGCTCGCTGCTGGTGCTGGTGGGGCTGGGCGAGGGGTTTCGCTCCGGGCAACACCGCCAGCTTGCCTCGTTTGGCAACGACGTGGTGATGATGTGGGACGGCACGGTGCCGGCGCTCGCCAATCAGCACACCGGGATGCGTCCTTACCAGCTCACGCCGGGCGATGAAGCCGCGATGCGCGCGCTGCCCGAGGTGAGGGCGGTTACCGGATATCTGGACCGCAACGATCTTTACCAGGTGAGCGCGTACTCCAATACTTCGGGCGATGTGATGGGCGTGCAGCCGAATTACGCGGCGGTGCGCTTTGTGCCGCTGGCGGAGGGGAGATTCATCAATAGCGACGACATTGCGAACCGGAGGCGCGTAGTAGTTTTGGGCTCAAAGAGCGCGACTCTGCTGTTTCCCGGCCGCCCCATGATCGGCGAAACCATCACCATCAACGATACGGCGTTTACAGTGGTGGGCCGCGTGGGACCCATCAATCACGGCAACAATGACAGCGACAACCAGAAGCTCTACATCCCCTTGAGCACCATGCAGGAGCTGTATGCGATGAAGGGCGACAACATTGCCCAGGATGCGCTGACTTCGATTCAGTATCAGCCGACGGCGAAGAACGACGCGGCGGCGGCCAAGGCCGCGGTGCATCGGGTGATTGGCGAGCGGCATCACTTCGATCCCGCACTCACCGACGCATTCAATGAATGGGACACGATCACCTCTGGCAAAATGGTGGGCGCCATCTTCGATGCAATGGATGTGTTTCTCGGCGGTGTGGGCATTGTGACGCTAGGACTGGGCGCGGTGGGCATCGTCAACATCATGCTGGTCTCGGTGACTGAGCGCACGCGTGAGATCGGATTGCTGAAGGCGATTGGCGCAACCAGGAGCAGCATTCTGGCGCAGTTTTTCTGGGAGGGGCTGCTGCTGACGGGCATCAGCGGGATGATCGGGATTGGCGCGTCGGCGGGATTCATGGCGGTTCTGCAGGCTCTGCTCACGGGCAAGGTGCCGGGCTTCGATCCGCCGCGGCTGGTGCCGTGGTCGGCGGCGCTGGCGCTGGGCACGCTGCTGGCGAGCGGCGTGGCCGCGGGCCTGTATCCGGCCAGCAAGGCGGCGCAGCTGGATCCGATCGAGGCGCTGCGTCGTGAATAGGAGCAGCCGATGCTGAAAGACATTCTTGGCCAGGCGTGGGAGGCGATGATCTACAACCGCCGCCGCACGGCCATCACCATGATCGGAATGGCGTGGGGCATTGCCACAGTAGTGCTGCTGCTGGCCTATGGCGCAGGTTTCAGCCGTGCCATCGACGCCATTTTTGCGCAGTGGGGCACCAATGTGATCGGCGCGTTTCCGGGACGCACCAGCCAACAGGCCGGCGGCGACAAGGCGGGCGTCGAGGTGCGCTTTACTCTGGACGATGTGGATCGGCTCTCCAACAGCCTGCCCGGCGTGGCGGAAATTTCTCCAGTGGTCTGGAAGGACACGACCGTGCAGAACGATCTGCACACGTATACGTGGAAGGTCAACGGCGTGCGGCCCGTGTTTCAAGACATCTGGAAGCTCGACACCGACAGTGGGCGATTCTTCAACGGGCTGGAGGACGAGGAGCGCGCGCACGTATGCGTAATCGGCTCGGAGGCGAAGGCCAAACTGTTTTCGGGCGGCTGGGCGATCGGCCAGGACATCCGGCTCAATGGCGTGATCTTCACGATCATCGGCGTGATGCGCCCGAAAATGCAGGAAGGCGACGGCGACGACCGCAACCGGCAGATCTATGTCCCGTTCGACACCATGAGCGATCTGGCCGACACGCAGTATTTGAGCGGCATCTGGTTCAACTACCACGGCGACCACGAGCAGATGGAAAAAAGCCTGCGCGAGACGCTGGCCGCGGCGCACCGCTTCCGGCCATCGGATCACAATGCAATCTACGTCGCCAACCTTATGACGCAGTTGCACCAGTTCCAGATTCTTTCCATCGCGCTGCAGGTGCTGCTGTCGATGGTGGGCGCGCTGACGCTGGGCATCGCGGGCATTGGGCTTATGAACATCATGCTGGTTGCCGTGCAGCAGCGCACGCGCGAGATTGGCGTGGAGAAGGCGCTGGGCGCGCGCAGGCATCACATCCTGCTGCAGTTCATGGCCGAAGCGCTGGCCATTACCGGAGTGGGCGGCGTGCTGGGCATCACGCTGGCTTATGTGATCTCCGCGCTGGTGGGCCGCATTACATTTTACAGCGCCATTGCCAAGAACGCATCGGATGCCGATATTCGCCTGATTATTTCACCCACGTCGGTGATCGTCGCCACCGTGATTCTTGCCGTCACCGGCGTGGTAAGCGGGATGATTCCTGCCATGCGCGCCGCCAATCTCGATCCGATCGAGGCGCTGCGTTACGAATAGCGCGAGAGGCTACGGTTTTGCGGCACTCATTCTAGCGCGCATGCGATTCTCGGCATCGGTCGGCCAGTATTTGCAGTTGAGGCGGATGAAGACGGAAGTGTAGGGCACGGTCAGATTTGTTTTGAGGACCAGAACGTGAAAGGTCAGGCCGGACTGACCCATTTCGGCGATGAGTTTGTCATGCAACTCGGAGTCGACTTTGTAGCCGCGCAGAACTTCGGCAATTTGCTTGCGATAGTCCGATGCGCCGGGCGCGTCCTGATCGGGAACAAAGGGCAGCTCGGCGTCCATGAAGATTTCCGGGCGAACGTGAATGGAGTCGTCGATCTGCTTCAGCACATAGCGGACGACGTCGGCCTGATCGGCATTGGTTTCAATGGTCTCGATGCCCGGCGAAACCTGCAGTGGATAAGCCGAGTCGGCGATGAGAATCCAGTTGCGGTGCCCCATGAGCGGGAGGCGTTGTGCAAGCGTTGCCTTCCAGTCGGCCGGTGCAGCCGGTGCGGCTGCCTGCGCTACGGTTTGTGCGCCGGCCAGCCCGGCGGCGGCGACAAGAAGGCTGAGGATAACGACGGCTTTACGCATGGGAAAATCTCCTCGGTGCAAGGGTCGGGAGAAGTATACCGCCCCCAACGCCGGGCGCGATGTACTCGGCAGGATTCAGGTAGTGTCCTGATTTCATCCCACGCATTCCCTCAGCGGCTAAAGCCACGGTCGCGAGTTATGCATTTGTGGCACGGCTGAAGCCGTGCCCTTTCAAAACATAAGCAAATCAGGACACTGCTCCGATTCACGGGCCGGCGCATGAACCCGATACATGAATTGGATCAATCGCTCAATCGTTCAGGCGCGTCATCCACGCAGCCAGCGCCCGTTGATCGGCATCCCCTGAGGCCTGCGCGGATTGTACGCTGCGGCGTTCGCGCTCACTGCGATTCTGACTGAGCTTGAATTTGCCTTCGATGCGCGCGATGGGAATGCGGAAGCCCACGATGCCGGCCAGCATGGTGCGCCGATAACCCTCGGGCAAGCTGCGCCAGTGCTCGGCATAGGCCGGTTCGTGCGTGGCGATCAATCCTGCCAGCAATGCTTCTTTTCCCGCATCGTCTTCGATCAACTGAAGCGTGCCGTGGGCGTGGATGGCGATGTAATTCCAGGTGGGCACGGCGAGCGATTCCTCATAGAGCGAGGGCGAAACATAGCTGTGCGGCCCGGAGAAAACCACCAGCGTCTCGCGGCCTGCGAGCGATTGCCAATGTGGATTGGCGCGGGCAAAGTGGCCCTCGAGCAGGCCGTGCGGACCGTCGTCACTCACCACCAGCGGAAGATGCGTGGCAGCGCTCACGCAGCTTCCATCAGCATCGGCCGGCGTATCAGAATTGGTTTGCGCGCTGAAGAGGATGGCGAACGAGTAAGCGCGCATGGCTTCAAGGAGCGTGGCGCGGTCGCCGATCTGGTTGAACCTGGGTGTGTACATGGGACCTCTTTACTGGATGCGTTCGAAATGGAAACCGGCCTCGCGCAGCGCGTGGCTGATGGCCGCAATGTGGGTTGCGCCGCGTGTTTCGATGGTTACGTCGATTACGGTTTCGCCCAGGCTCACGCCATAGTAGGCGCGGTTATGCAGGGTCTCAACGATATTGGCGCGCTCGCGCGCCAGAATCTCGGTGAGCGCCAGCAACGCGCCGGGCCGGTCCATCAGGTAGACGCGCATGCGCAGCAAGCGCCCGTCTTTCACCAGGCCGCGCTCGATGATCTTGGCCAGCAGCGTGACATCGATGTTGCCGCCGCCTACGATCACCACCGTGCGGCGAGGACGCAGGTCGGTCTTGGCCTGGACCACGGCGGCCAGAGCTGCGGCTCCCGCGCCTTCGGCCAGCGTCTTTTCCTGTTCCAGCAGCATGAGGATAGCGCTGGCAATCTCCTCATCGTCCACGGTCACAATCTCATCTACATAGCGCGAAACCAGCGGCAGAGTCAGGTCGCCGGCGCGGCGCACGGCAATGCCGTCCGCAATGGTGGCCTGGGCGGCAATGGTCACCGGCGCGTTGGCTTCGCGCGCGCGCAGCATGGAGGGCAACTTTTCCGGCTCCACGCCAATCACCCGAATCCTGGGATTGGTCTCCTTCAGCGCGCAGGCGATGCCGCTGATCAGTCCGCCGCCTCCAATGGGCGCAACGACGGCCTCGATATCGGGAACCTGCTCGAGCAGTTCGAGGCCAATGGTTCCCTGACCGGCGATTACCTCAGTGTCGTCAAATGCGTGGATGAAAGTTTGCCCTCCTGCGGCGCGCCGGCGCAGCGCCTCATCGTAGGCTTCGTCGTAGCTGTCGCCGTGCAGAATCACGTCTGCGCCGAAGGAGCGGGTGGCTGCCACCTTGACCTGCGGCGTGGCCAGCGGCATGACGATCTGCGCGCGAATGCCGCGCACGCCGGCGTGATAGGCCACTCCCTGTGCGTGATTTCCGGCACTGGCGGCAATCACGCCGCGGCTGCGTTCCGCATCGGTGAGCGTGAGCAGCTTGTTCAGTGCGCCGCGTTCCTTGAAGGAGCCGGTGCGCTGCAGGTTCTCAAACTTCAGATGCAGCGGCAGGCCGGTCAACTCGGAGAGATGATGCGACAGATGACAGGGCGAGCAGAGAATCGAGTCGCCAATTCTCACTCGCGCTGCTTCGATGTCTGCCAGTGTCACCGGTTTCACAAGCGTATCTCCCTGGGACTGTAACCGTTGTGCTCTGCGCCAATAAAAAACCACCAGCCGCGCTTGCGGGTGGTGGCCTGTGCTGCCGGGTGCTCAAGTGCGATCCGTCAGGCTCCGCTTCCCGCGCGATGAATGGGCATGATAATTCGCGGGACGGAGATGCGCACACGGAGCCGCGGTGCTTGAAAGCGATTCGCGTTGGCGGCCGGGATGCGCATGACGTTAGTAGAAGTAGAGCAGAGGCGATGCGGTTCGTCAAGGATTGCGCGCGTGGGTAATGGCGCAGTTTGAAAGAGACATTGCCTCAGGGGCTAAAGCTCGCGCTTTTTGAGGCGGATTATGTACGGGCTGAAGCCCGTACCCTTCAACACCGGTCCCAACCATACCCTTCAATACTGATCCAAACTACGCCGTTCAAAATCTATCCAAATTGAGCCACTACGGTGTGTTGTCACTTCGAAAGCGATTTCAGGATTCAGCCTGCGATTCGCCGACGCGGCTGGGCTTGTTGTGCGGCAGCAGCGAATCGAGGAAGAGCAGGCAGGCGCCGACGACGATGGAGCTGTCGGCGATGTTGAAGTCGGGCCAGTGGTAGTGGTAGATGAAAACCGCGATGAAGTCGATCACCGAGCCGTAGGCGATGCGGTCGTGGACGTTGCCGATGGCTCCGCCGAGAATGAGCGCCAGGGCCACGGTGGTGAGCGTTATGCGGCTGCCCAGGCGGATGAGCGCGATGAATACAGCCACGGCGGCGGCGAGCGTGAAGGCGATGAGGCAGAGGCGGACGGTGTGCGGCGAGGCTGAGTCGGCGAACATGGAAAAGGCCGCGCCGTCGTTGGTCCAGTGAGTGATGCGCAGCACGTGCGGAATGACCGGAATGCCGCCGCCCATCTCCACGTGACGCGACACCCAGATCTTGGTCAGCCGGTCGGCGACAAAGACGAGTGCGGAGATGAGCAGCAGCCAGGGAAGACGGCGCGGCGCGGGTCGGGTCACGAGACGGCCTCCGGTTGCGGAGGCGCAACGTTCATCTCGTGGAGCGCCGTCTGGCAGCGATCGCAGACGTCGTGCCAGATGCCGTAGTCGGATACCTGGGGCATGAAGTTCCAGCAGCGTGCGCATTTGTGGCCGGTTGCGGGAAGGGCAGTCACGCGCAGTTCACTGCCGACCACCACGCGCACGGCGGAGACGTTCATGATCTCTTTCAGGCCAGCCGCATAGCGCTCGAGCAACTCAAGCTGCGCGCCGGATGCCGCGATTTCGATCTCGGCCTCAAGCCCCTTGCCGATGCGTTTCGCCTGCCGCTCTTCCTCCAGCACGCGCAGAACTTCGTCGCGCACGGCGAAAAGATGCTTCCACTCTTCGAGCAGTTTCGCCGGGTTCTCGGAGAAGATTTTTTCCGGCTTGGGAAACAGCGCCAGGTGGACGCTCTCCTCGCGGCCGGCAACGGTGGGCAGATACTCCCACACTTCGTCGGCGGTGAAGCTGAGGATGGGCGCGACCAACCGCACCAGCGTTTCGGTGATCTGCCACAGCACTGTCTGCGCGGAGCGGCGCGCGTGGCTGGTTGGGGCGAAGGTGTACATGCGGTCCTTGAGGACATCGAGATAAAAGGCGCTCAGGTCGACGATGGCGAACTCGTTCACCGCCTGATAGACACGATGAAACTCGAAGGTCTGGTAAAAGCCGAGAATCTTTTCCGCAAGCTCGCGGGTGCGGGCCAGCATGTAGCGGTCAAGCGGCAGAAGCTCCGCTTCGGACACGCGATCCTGGGCGGGAAAAAATCCGTGCAGGTTGCCGAGCAGGAAACGGAACGTGTTGCGCAGTTTGCGATAGAGTTCGGCGCAGCGCTGCATCAGGTTCTCGCTGGCGGCCATGTCTTCGCGAAAATCGACCGAAGCGACCCACAGGCGAACGATCTCGCCGCCCATGCGGTTGGCAATGTCCACCGGATCGACGCCGTTGCCCAGCGACTTGGACATGGCGCGGCCCTGTTCGTCGAGCGTCCAGCCGGCGGTGGCCACGTGGGAGTAAGGCGCGCGGCCGCGCAGCGCGACTGAAGTGAGCAGGGAAGAGTGGAACCAGCCGCGGTGCTGGTCGCCGCCTTCAAGATACAGGCACTCGGCGCCCTGGCCTTGCTGGAAGGACTTGTAGGCCGGGGCGAGCTCGGCGTCGGATTCGCACACCGCCAGCCAGCTTACGCCGGAGTCGAACCACACGTCGAGAATGTCCATCTCCTTGCGGAATGCGGTGCCGCAGCATCCGGCGCACTGCGCGCCGGCGGGCAGCAACGCGGCAACGTCGGTGGTGTGCCAGGCCTCCACTCCGTCCTTTTCGAACAGATCGACGATTCGGCGGTTCAGGCCCGCATCGAGAATCGGCTCGTCGCATTTTTCGCACAGAAACACCGCAATGGGCACGCCCCAGATGCGCTGGCGGCTGATGCACCAGTCGGGCCGGGTGGCGATCATGTTGGTGATGCGCTCCTTGCCCCACGCCGGATCCCAGGTCACCTTGTCGATCTCGTCGATGGTGAGCTGCCGGAAGGTGGTTTCGGTTCCGTCGGCGCGCTTTACCGGGGTTTCCAGGCCGATGAACCACTGCTCGGTGGCGCGGAAGATGATGGGATTGTGGCAGCGCCAGCAGTGCGGATAGGAGTGCTGGAGCGGCGCGCCGCCGAGCAGAGCGCCGCTGGTCTTGAGCATCTCCACGATGACCGGATTGGCGGCCCATACCTTCAACCCGTCAAAAGGCGGTGGGGCGGCGTGCGGCCATGCCGCCGGATCCACATGGATGTAGCCTGCGGCATCGACACGGCAGGTGGGATCGAGGCCGTAGCGCCGGCCGCTGTAGAAGTCGTCCGCGCCGTGGGCGGGTGCGGTGTGTACGGCGCCGGTGCCCGCGTCCGCGGTGACGTAGGTGGCCAGCACGCCCAGGATGGTGCGCTCCAGAAACGGATGCCTGTATTCCGTCTTTTCGAGCCGGGAGCCTTTGAAGCGCGCGATCTCGGTTGCATCCTGCAGGCCGGTCTGCGCTTTTACAGCTTCAGCCAATTCGGCGGCGACGATGTAGACGGGCGCAGATTCGTGCTCTCCGATCTTTTCCGCTGAAGAACGCGGAAAGGATGGGTCACCCGAGGTTTGTGCCTGGAGGGCGACGTATTCGAAGTCGGGATGGAAGGCGACGGCCAGTGACGCGGGCAGCGTCCAGGGCGTCGTGGTCCAGATGATGGTGTAGACTTCGCGGCCAGCGAGCTGGGGCGAAATATTTGCCGGGTCCGAGGTCATCCGGTAGCGCACAAACACCGAGGGGCTGGTATGCTGCTCGTACTCGACTTCCGCCTCGGCCAGAGCTGTCCTGTCGTGGATGCACCAGTAGACGGGTTTGAGGCCGCGGTAGACGAAGCCCTTTTCGAGGAAGCCGTAGAAGGCTTCCAGGGTGCGGGCCTCGTAGTCGCGGGACATGGTTTTGTAGGGCTGCTGCCAGCGGCCAAGGCAGCCAATGCGCTCGAACTGGGAGGTCTGCAGGTCGACATATTTTTGCGCGTAGGCGCGGCAGGCATCTAAAACTGCGGGAGCAGGCATCTCCAACTTCTTGCGGCCCAGTTTCTCGTCGACTTTGATCTCGATAGGCAGGCCGTGGCAGTCGAAGCCGGGAACGTAAGGAGCGTCGTAGCCGGCCATGGTTTTCGACTTGACCACAAAGTCTTTGAGTCCTTTATTGAGCGCATGACCAAGATGGATGGGCCCGTTGGCGTACGGGGGCCCGTCATGAAGGAGGAAGGCGGGACGGCCGCTAGCGGCTTTTCTGATCTCCTGATAGAGCCGCAGCGAGGCCCAGCGGGCCAGCCGAAGCGGTTCATTCTGAGGCAGATTGGCCTTCATGGGGAAGGCGGTTTGCGGCAAAGTAAGGGTCGCCTTTAATTCCGGCGCAGAAGGCATCGTAACTCCGTTGTGTGGTGCGTACCGATTCATTTACCAGTTTAACTGGCAAAGCGGTGGCATTTGGGTAACAAACGGCGAACAGAACGCGTCTATTGTTTATGGAAGCGCTGAAGCCGGAGAAATATGGCTCTGTGGATGCCGGGGTCACCACGAAAGGTGACTTCAGGGGCGAGACAAGCGCAGGCAACCTCAAGCATAATGGAGCGATAGGGCTCCAGTCTGGACAGGCAAGGACCACCGAGCCAGCAATAACTATGGCAAACGAGCTACTGACACAGACCGAAGCGGAGACCCGGTCAGGCGACAGCCCTTATCAGGGCCACGAGCTTGACGCTTTTCTCGGCAAGGCTTTTGATGAGAAGCCGATCTGGACAGGGCTTTACGAGAGCATACGCGACGTCTTTTTCCCCCCCAAGCTGCCGCCGCTGGAGTTAACCTCGACGCCAATTCCAGTGCCGGACCGGATGGCCGTAAAGGCCAACCCCTGGGCTATCGGCATCTCCACCACGATGAATCTGCTCATAGCGATCATCGTGTTGTTTTATGTGGGCAAAAAAGTCATCGAAGAGGTCAAGCCCGCACTGATCACGCCCATTCAGATCAGCGACTTCAAGGCGCCCAAAGACCTGAAAATGGCCGGCGGCGGCGGCGGCGGCGGCGACCACAGTATTGTGCAGGCGAGCAAGGGCAAGCTGCCCCAGATCGAAAAGCAGCCGGTTGTTCCGCCACAGGTGCAGACCTTCGACAAGCCCAAGATTCCCATGCAGGCAGCCATCGAAGTGCAGAAGAACATCACGCTGCCGGATAACCCGACCATGCCGATGATCGGCATGAAGACCTCCACCAATAACGTTGTGCTTTCAAACGGAACGGGCGGCGGCGGCGGCATGGGTACAGGCGCCGGCGGCGGCCTGGGGTCGGGTAGCGGCAACGGCTACGGTCCAGGCTCGGGCGGCAATACCGGCGGCGGCGTATACCAGATTGGTGGACGCGTCTCCGCGCCGGTGGCTTTGAACAGCGTGGAGGCTGAGTTCTCTGACGAGGCGCGGCGCGCAAAGTACCAGGGCGTGGTTCTGATCTCGCTGATCGTCGACGCCAACGGCATGCCGCAGAATGCGCGGGTGGTGCGCGCGCTGGGAATGGGGCTGGATGAGAAGGCGCTTGAAGCGGTGCGCAAGTACCGGTTCAAGCCGGCCATGCTCGACGGCAAAACTCCAGTGCCGGTGCCGATTACCGTCGAGGTGAACTTCAGGCTCTACTGATCGAGACTGCTGATTCAGGCTGCCGGTTGAGTGGGGCGGGTCAAAAATACAAAGAGCGAAGCGCCATGCGCTTCGCTCTTTTTGCGTTACAGTCTTTCGCGCGGCCTGCAAAAAAGCCTGGCGCGGAAACAGAGTGTGCTCGCGGACCTTTCCGCCGGGCTACTGCTTGATCACCGTGCCGTCGCGCAGGCGGATTTCTCCCCAGCCGCCGTTGAGCGGGCTCGGTCTGAACGGCGCTTTGGCCGCTTCTTTCTCGTCGATTTCCATACCCCATCCGGGCTTCTCGTTCACCCACAGATAGCCGTCGCGCATCTCCGGGCAGCCGTGGAAGATGGCCTGGGTGCGCTGACTGAAGGGGGAATATTCCTGAATGCCGAAGTTGTAACTGACTATGTCGAGCGTGACGTTAGCCATGTGGCCCACCGGCGAAACGTCTCCCGGGCCATGCCATGCGGTTTTTACGCCGAACTGCTCGGCGAGGATGGCGATTTTGCGCGCCGGGCTGAAGCCGCCTACCTGTGAGACGTGGCAGCGAATGTAGTCGATGAGTCTTTCGGAGATGAGCGGCTGCCACTCGTGCGGACTGTTGAACAGCTCGCCCATGGCGATGGGTGTGGCGCAGTTCTGGCGGATCTGACGGAAGTAATCGATGTCTTCGGGCGAGAGCGGGTCTTCGAGGAAGAACATGCGGAACGGCTCAGCCTGTTTGCAGAACTCGACCGCCTCATTGGGCGTGAGCCGCTCGTGCATGTCGTGGAGCAGCTCGACCTCATCGCCGAGTTCGCGGCGGCAGATTTCGAGCAGCTTGAGCCCGCGCCGCATCTGGTAGGCGGGGTCAAACAAAGGTTTGTCATGGAGCGGCTTGTAGCGGGGTGCATTGAGCTCCGTGTCCGTGCCGTGCGACGATCCGTACCCGGCCATGCCGGGCAGCCCTACCTGCACGCGCACATTGCGAAATCCCTGCGCCATATACTGCTTGGCGTTGGCCACCACATCTTCAAACTCGTCGCCGCTGGCGTGGGCGTAGGTGTCGACGGCCTCGCGGCATTTTCCGCCGGCAAGCTGGTAGACGGGCATGCCCGCCTGGCGGCCTTTGATGTCCCACAGCGCCTGGTCCACGCCGCTGATGGCGTTGTTGAGCACCGGCCCATTGCGCCAGTAGGAGCTGTCATAACAGGACTGCCAGATGTCCTCGATGCGGTCTGTGGTTTTGCCCAATAGAAAAGGCTTGAGGTAGAGCTCGACGGCGGGCTTGACCAGGTCAGCGCGCTGGGTAAAGGTGGCGCAGCCATAGCCGTAGAGGCCGTCCTGGTCGGTGGTGATCTTGACCACGGTGAGCCGCACGCCATCCGGCTGGCACTCGATTACGCTGATGTCCTTGATGCGCGGCTGTGGCATGGCCCGCGTGGCCCGCGCCACCTGTTCGTCAGCGTGGATAAAGCGCGGCGCAAGCGCAACCGCTCCTGCGGCTCCGGCAATGGATTTAAGCAAACCGCGGCGTGCGATCGGCATGGTGTGGCCCTCCGAAATGGAATGTGGCTTGAAGAGCGAATCTTCAAGCCACGCAATTCTACGGCATGGGAGGGCGGCGCAAGCGATTTGTTCCGGTTGAAAGCGCGAATCGGTTTTATGCCACCAGGTCCGATAGCGGCGAGAACCGGTAGCGCGCCTTTTCAATGGGCGTGCCGGCAACGTCGATGCGGTCCAGGTCGCGTGTGCCTACGCCCAGGTGCTCGGCCAGACGCAGCGTGCTGTCGCACTTTTCAAATGGAGGCACGCCGCGGTCGGCCATGGGATTGAAGCCCATGATGGCCGTGGCTACGGCGTCGGTGGAAACGCAGTTGAGGCCGGCGATGAGCAGACCGGGATGGACGGGGCGATGAATCCAGCCCGGATCCTGGTTGGGCAGCTCGCCGCCGGTCATGGTGTAGATTCCGTCAATCACGGCAAGATGAATGGGCCGCACGGCGACCAGCTCCGACGTGATGCGCGGCACACGGTAGCCGGCGTCTTTGGAGTTGGTCTTGTCCACCAGCGGCGGAGCGCTGCTGGGCGGAACACGCGAGCCCGAGTGCATGGGCGCGCGGTAACCCATGGGCACGATGCTTGGCTCATCGTGCGGCGCCTGGTCGCTATAAATGGTACAGGGCGTGATGCCGAAGCAGTTCTTCATCGACAGCGTAACGCCTGCGGTGCGGTGCTGCTTGAGCTTGGCGAGCGAAACAAACACATCGCAGTCGTGATAGGAGTGGTTGAGGTCGTAGCCGGCATACATTGTGCCGCCGCCCGGAACCATGAACCGCGCATAGCTCTTGCCGCTACCCAGAAAGTTGGTGTTTTCAAACTCCACGCGCGGCGCGGCGCTGGCGAACTGCTTGGGGTTCCAGCCGGCGGAGATCATGAACTCCTGAAGCGGCGTGGTGCCTACCGGCGCGCTTTCGAGCAGGCGGATGCGCTGCGCTCCGGCTCTGCCCAGCAGGTAAACCAGCGCAGTGATGACCTCCGGATGCACCCAGTGGGTCATCTGGTTGGGCATGGAGTTGAGCTTGTCGTTGGCCGGGCCGGTCATGTTGAGCTTGATGGCCACGGTCTTGCCACGCACCAGGGTGTCGATGCCGCCCAACTGGTCGAACATGGAAGAGAGCACCTCGGCGACCTGACGGTTGTACTCCGCGCACTGGCCCACGGCCACGCGGCTGGTGTACATGTGCTGCGCTCTGAGCATGCTGGGCTGGGCCAGCAATGCTCCGGCTGTGAGGCCGGCGGCGCCCAGAAAATCCCTGCGGGAACAAGTCGTCTTCATGGTCTGCACTCCTTTTCGATCGATTGGGGCTGGCATGTGCGCGGTCCGGAATCGGCGTGCGACTCGGCCCAAGTTGGCCCAATTGTACTCCCGGCGGAAGTGGGAAGTCAGCAGATTTACGCGAGCCGGCCGGGGCGTGGGAGCCGGAAGTGGCCTGTCACGGTAAATGCGGGCCTTTCGGGCAGGAAGTGTATTTTGGATGTGTGCATCTGGTGTCTTCCGCCATGGCCGGGACAGACCAGTCGCCCGCAAGTGACTCCGTGATCCAGTTCCCGCGCAATTCGTGGCCTTTCCCGGTGCGGTGGATGGCCTGCGCCGTGTGGCTGATGTGCACAGTTGCAGCGGCGGCGGCGCTGGAGCCGGCCACGCCGCTGGCCAACTACGGCCGCCAGGCGTGGGTGATGGAGAGCGGTTTGCCGCAGAACACCGTGCAGGCGCTGGCGCAGACGGGGGACGGCTTTCTGTGGGTGGGCACCGAAGCGGGGCTGGCGCGGTTTGACGGTGTGAGCTTTACCGTTTTCGACCGCAGTTCGACGCCGGCGCTGCCGGGAAACGATATTCGCTGCCTGCTGGAGACAGCCGATGGCGCGCTGTGGATCGGCACCAGCACCGGACTGGCGCGGTGGCGGGACGGTACGGTTCGCACATTCACCACGCAGAATGGGCTGCCGGGGAATACCATTCGTTCGCTGAGCGTGGATGCGCGCGGACTTCTTATTGTGGCAACAGAAAACGGAACCGCCTCGATGGAGATACCGACGAGCCAGGCGTCGAGAGTGGCTCCGGTTCACTTCGATCAGCTCGTCTCTGCTTCGCCCGCGCCGGCCGGGATCTTGTCTGCGCGGCTGGCCGATGGCGGCAGCGCGCAGGCGACCGCGTCCACCGTTACGCTGAGCGAGCACGGCGGCCAGTTGCACTGGAGCGTGAGAAGCGATCTGCCGGGCAGCCGGGTGCAGGCTCTATTTGCCGACCGCGAGGGAAGCCTGTGGATCGGCACCAATGACGGGCTGGCGCGGGTGGTGGAGGGCAAGCTGCAAACGCTGCCGGCGACCGATTCTCTGGCTCATGCCTCGGTGCTGGCGCTGACGGAAGACCGCGAAGGCGATTTATGGGTGGGAACGGAGACCGATGGCCTGCACATTCTGCGCGATCAGCGCTTTCGCGTGGTGGATACGCGCGAGGGCCTGTCGTCTGACCATACGACAGCCGTTGTGGAAGACGGCGCGGGAATGCTGTGGGTGGGCACGCAGGATAACGGGCTGAACGCACTGCGCGAGAGCGGCGGCGAAGTCGCTTTGCAGCATGTCTACTCGGTGAGCGGCGGGCTGGCCAGCGACGTGATTTTGTCGCTGGCGGCGCGCGATGGCGATCTGTGGGTGGGCACGCCCGACGGCTTGAGCCGGATTCGCGCGGGCAGCGTGACCACGTTCACTTCAGCCGACGGACTGCCCGATGATTTCATCCGTTCGCTGCTGGTGGATGCGGATGGGTCGCTGTGGATCGGCACGCGGCATGGGCTGGCGCACTGGACCGGCGCCGGCACAGCGGCGGGCACGATGCGAATCTACACGCAGGCTGAAGGGTTGGGCAGCGACCTGGTGGGCGCCATGACGCGCGACGCCGAGGGCGATTTGTGGGTGGCGACGCTGGCCGGCCTGTCGCGGCTGCACGCCGGAAAGATTACCAACTACACCACCGCCAGCGGGCTCTCAAGCAATGTGGTGACGGCGCTGCTTGCCGAGCACGATGGAACGCTGCGCATTGGCACCGAGGACCGCGGGTGGGACATCTGGAATGGGCGGCAGTTTTCTCCCGCTCCGGTGCGCGATTCCAGCCGGACCGCGGTGCATGCGATTCTGGACGATGGGCGCGGGCACCTGTGGTTCGCCACCGGCAGCGGCATTGCGCGCTGCGATCGCGGCGAAGGGACGGCCTGCGGGGACTGGATGGAGTTTGGACCGGCGGATGGCTTGCGCAGCCGCGAGATGGCGACCAACAGCCATCCTTCCGCATGGCGCTCGCACGACGGGCTGCTGTGGTTTACCACGCCCAGGGGGCTGGTGGAAGTGGACCCGGCGCACTTTCATGTCAACCTGCTTCCGCCGCCGGTTGCGCTGGAGCGATTCGTGGTGGACGACATTGCGCAGCCGCTGGCATCGCGTGCGGCGGGCAGTTGGATCAAAGTGCCGGCGGGACACGTCCATTTCGAATTCGATTACGCCGGGCTGAGCTTTGTGACTCCACAAAAAGTGCGCTATCGCTACATGCTGGAGGGGTTCGACCACGGCTGGACCCAGGCCGGCACACGGCGCGCCGCGTATTACACCAACATTCCGCCGGGCCGATACACCTTTCGCGTGCAGGCGGCAAACAACGACGGCGTGTGGAACGCAACCGGGGCAGCGCTCCAGTTCGACCTGCGGCCGCACTTTTACCAGACTGCCTGGTTTTATGTTCTGCTGGCGGCGGCGATCGTCGGTCTGGTGGTTGTGCTCATCCGGCGGCGGCTGCGCCGGGCCGAGCGCGACTTTGAGGCCGTGCTGGGCGAGCGCAACCGCATCGCGCGCGAGATTCACGACACGCTGGCCCAGGGCTATGTGGGTGTGTCAGTGCAACTGGAGCTGCTGGCCGAGCTGCTGCGGATGAGCAGGACCGAAGCCGCGCAAAAGCAGCTCGATGTGACGCGCGGATATGTGCGCGAAGGGCTGGCCGACGCAAGACAGTCGATCTGGGCGCTGCGCACGCAGGATGCCGGCGAGACGATGCTGCCGGTGCGCCTTCGTCGGCTGGTGGAAGCGGCCGGCAGCGAGAGCCTGGCGGCTACGTTTAGCGTGTATGGCGCGTATCGTCCGCTGCCGGCCGACACCGAGCAGGAGCTTCTGCGCGTGGCCCAGGAAGCCATCCAGAATGTAAAAAAGCACGCGGCGGCGAGCAAGCTTGCGGTGCGCCTGGAGTACGGAACCGATGCCATCATCCTTCAAGCCGAAGACAACGGGCGCGGTGGAGTGATAGATATGCAGGATGGGTCCGCTTCAGGACATTTCGGGCTGACCGGCATGCGCGAGCGCGCGGCGGCCATTGGCGGCAGGCTTGAAGTGAAGAGCGCGCCGGACGAGGGGACGACCATACGGCTGGTGGCGCCGGTTCCAGAAGCAGCGAGAGAGTTGCGATGACCAACGGAAAGATTCGTGTACTGGTGGTGGAAGACCATAACGTGGTCCGGCAGGGACTGGTGGCTTTACTGAACGTGGCCGAGGGCCTTGAAGTAGTGGCCGAGGCCGCCGATGGCGTGGAAGCCATAACCCAGTTCCGCAAACATAAGCCCGATGTGACGCTGATCGATCTGCGGCTGCCGCGAATGAGCGGAGTGGATGTGATTCAGCGCGTGCGCATGGAGACGCCGCAGGCGCGGCTCATTGTGCTCACCACTTACGACGGCGATGAGGACATCTATCGCGCGCTGAAAGCGGGCGCAAAGGCTTACCTGCTGAAGGGCATGACCAGCGAAGAGCTGATCTCGACCATTCGCCTGGTGCATGAGGGCAAATCGCACATTCCTCCGGCGATTGCCGAGAAGCTGGCCGAGCGCATGGGCGCCGAAGAGCTGACGCCGCGGGAGTTCGACGTGCTGGAGCAGATTGTGTACGGCAAAAGCAACAAGGAGATTGCGGCCGAGCTCGATGTCTCAGAGGCGACGGTGAAGACTCATATCAACAGCCTGCTGGGAAAGCTGGGCGTAAGCGACAGAACGCAGGCCGCCACGGCCGCGATTCAGCGCGGCATTGTGCCGCTTGAGTCGCTGCGGAGGCCGAAACTTTGATGAAGACGCTGATTGCGGCAACCATTTTTTTCACCTGCACGCTCGGGCTCGCCGCTGTGCCGGCCCGCGCCGAGGCATGGCGACAGGCTACGCAGGCTGAGCTGGCTTCAGTGCTGCCGTCGCGCGCGCCGGTGATAGCCGAACACATTGAGACGGAGATGCGCACTGCGTCGGGAATTGTGGATGAGCATGGGCGATTTATCGCCGGCGTGGTGCTGATTACGGCGGGCTACTCGGCAGACGGAAAATACTCCCACTACCTGCTGGTGCAGGCGCCGGTGCGTATCGGCGGAGTGGCGCTCAAGCCGGGCGAGTACGTGTTTGGCTGGACGCGCGCGGACAATGGAGAGTCGCTGAGCGTTCACTTCAACCGGGCAGCCACGGGTGAGCTGATGGGGACCGCGGATGCGCGCCGGATCGCCGGATCGGGGCACATCGAAAGCCTGCACATCTGGCCGCCGCAGGATAAGGCGCTCATCCAGATCGGCCGGTTTGGAATTCCGTATCAACTGGGCGGCGATTGAGCCGGGCTGACGGAGATTTCGCTAAAACAGAAATCTGGCTGTCACCGCGATCTCGTGGTTGTAGGTGTGGAATCGGCTGGTGGCAATCTGTACGCCGGCGCCCGCGCACACCGCAAGACGGCTTCGCGGATTTTCCGGCCTGAGTTTGTGCGCGGCCAGCAGTGCGGGCGTGGCGAAGACCTGAGTCTTGCCGTCGTTGGCTCCGCCCTTGAAGTAGGTTGCGTTGAACTCGATCTCGGGCCAGAAATACTTTGCCGCGTGCGCCTGCATCGCCGTGTTCCAGGCAATCGCGCGGCCCAGCCTGGCGGTGTTTTCGACGGGCAGTCCCGCGCCGACCGTGCTCTGCACGTCGAGCCAGCGGACGCCCTTGGCAATGCCCACTGTGGGCGTCACCGAAGCGTCGGTGCTGCCGTTCTTGTAGCTTCCGGTGGGGATGGTGCCCTGGATCGAGGCACTCATAATGTAGTTGCCGTGGCTCGCGTTTGCCGACAGAAACCGGTACTTCAATAGAAACGACATGTCGCCTGCGCCATTGACCACGCTCGGTGAGCTGTGGATGAGATAGGGCGGCAGGTTGGTGTCGACTTCGATGTTGGCGAAGGGAATCAGATTGAGACCTTTGTTGCCGTCGATGTTCCAGGTTTGCGTACCGTTGCTGGCCGTCTGCCGATAGAAATCGGTGCGCTCCACCTGAATGAGTCCGACAAAAGGGGTGATCAGCGGCGGTGGCCATGCAGGCTGCTTTGCCTGAGTTGCCGAAGCACGCTGCCCCCAGCTGGAGATAAAGTTTTGCTGTGCAGGAAGCGACACACAGGTAGCAGCGGCAGCGGCGAACAGAACTGCGTTGCGGAGCATTCAGACCTCACTGGAATTGGAAAGAATCGTCTGGAGCATGACAGGCGGAAGCTGCCGCGGACAACCAACTTTGGGTGGAGGCAAGCGTCCATCCATCAGCCGGGTGGCAGCGCGGCCTGGCGCGAATGCTTCGCGTAAACTGGACCATGTTGCTCGAAGGCGATGGGGATGAGACTAAGGCTGAATGTAGTGCCGCCGGTCTTGCTGATGGCGGTGGTGGGGGCGCAGTGCGGCGCGCAGGCGCATTTTGACGCGGCGGCGGTGCGGCTGAACAATCGCGGCGTGGCACAGATGGGCCAGCAGTTTACCAACCGCGCGGCGGGAAGCTTTGCCGCGGCATTCCAAAAAGATCCCAAGCTGGCGCAGGCCGAGGTGAATGAAGGCATAGCGCTGCTCACGCTGCAAAAAACTGACGAGGCCCAAAAAGCGCTGCATGTCGCGCTCGATCTCGACCCGGACAGCGCGCAGGCGTGGTACAACCTGGGCTTGGCTCAGCATGCGGACAACGATCTGGAACATGCGCTGGCCAGCTTTCAGCATGCGGCGAAGATCGATCCGCGCGATGCGGACTCGCTCTATTTCGAGGGCGTCTGCTACCAGGAGATGAAGCAGTATGACAAGGCTATCGCGGCCTTTCAGCAGGCGCTGAAGGTCAGTCCGCTGCACGCTTCAGCGGAGTTCGGACTGGCGCGCGCCCTGCAGCGCAGTGGCCATGTGGACGAAGCCCGCGAACATTTCAAAGTTTTTCAGCATCTGGCCAGCACCAAGATCTCTTCACCCATCGGGCTGGCCTATGGCGAAGAGGGACACTACTCGATGGCTACGGCGGTGCAAGAGCCGGAGGCCGGACCGCGGGCGATGATCCCGGTGAAGCTGGTTGCGCAGCCAATCGCGGCGTCCGCGTTCAAGGCCACCGGCGGCGCGTGCATGATGGACGTTACCGGCTCGGGCCACATGGACCTGGTGCTGATGCAATCGGGCGCGCAGGCGATTCGCGTGCTGCGCGCCAATGGTGATGGCGGCTTTGCGGATTTCGATGCAGCGGCGGCGGGACTGAAGGCAAGCGGCCATGGCGTGGCGTGCAGTGTGGGTGACTTTGACGGCGACGGGCTGAACGATCTGGCGGTCGCACTCGACGACCAAGTGCGTCTCTATCGCAATCTCGGGCATGGAAAATTCAAAGATGTGACAGCCGACGCGGGTCTGACCGCGCGCAATCGGCCTTCGGGCATTACGTTTGTGGATTACGATCACGACGGCGATCTCGATCTGCTGCTGACGGGTACAGGACTCAAGCCGGGCGGCGCTCCCAATGTTTTGTGGCGCAACAACGGCAACGGAACGTTTACCGAGTGGACCGAGGCGACGGGACTGGGCGGCAGCGGCAGTACGGCTGCCGCAATTCTCACCGACTTCAACAACGATCGCGCCGTCGATCTTGCCGTGACCGGCGATCAGTCCTCGCCGGTGTTGTATGTGAATCCACGTGAAGGGAAGTATCCGACGCAGCCGCTCTACAGCGACGCGTCGCTGCCCGCGACTACAGGCATTGCCGTGCTCGACTTCAACAAAGACGGCTGGATGGACATAGCGGTTACACATGCCCGCGCCCCGGGGCTTACGCTGTGGCGCAATGCGGCCGCAGCCGATGGAGTGCATCGTCAATTCGAGCGCGTGAGCCTGCCCATCGAGGGCGCGCTACGCGGTTGGGGGCTTACGCCCATCGATATCGACAACGATGGATGGATTGACCTGGCGGCGATTGTCGAAACGAAGTCCGGTGCTGAAGTGTGGGTGCTGCGTAATCGCGGCGATGGAACCTTTGAAGATGTGAGCCATGCGCTGGGGCTTGACGGGCTGGCGCTTCACGATCCGCGTGGCCTGATTGCAGCCGATGTGGATGGCAACGGCGCGGCGGATTTGATTGTGACGCAGGCCAATGCGGCGCCAGTGGTGCTGCAAAACGTGGGCGCAAACAAGAATCACTTTGTGCGCCTGGATCTAACCGGCTATGCGGACAACAAGACCGCACTGGGCGTAAAGGTTGAGGTTTATGCCAACGGTTTGTGGCAGAAGTGGGAGCTTGCCGGTGCGTCGGGATACCAGACGCAGGCGCCGCCGCAACTGCTGGTGGGGCTAGGCGATGCGCAGGGCATCGACCTGCTGCGCATCCTGTGGCCCACCGGCGTGCTGCAGGATGAGATTGACCTGCCGCATACGCCAATGATCGCAATGAAAGAGGCCGACCGCCGCGGCAGTTCCTGTCCGGTGCTGTTTGTCTGGGACGGTCACAAGTACAAGTTTGTGACCGACGTGATTGGCGCGGCCGTGGTGGGCCACTGGTTTACGCCCTCACGCACCAACACTCCCAATCCCGGTGAGTGGGTAAAGGTGGATGGCGCGGATGTGTCCGCCGTCAAGGGCAAGGTGAGCGTGCGCTTTATGGAGCCGATGGAAGAGGTGAACTACATCGATCAGCTCCGGCTGGTAGCGGTCGATCATCCCGAGCATGTGGAAGTGAATCCAGACGAGCGATTCCTCGACAATCCGCCATTTGCTTCAGGCAAGGTGGTGGCGAGCGCGGACGTTCGGCTGCCAGTGGGCGCGTGGGACGGCAATGGGCGCGATGTGCTGGATATGGTGAGCCGGCGCGATCACAAATTCGCCAGCGGATTTACGGAGCTGCCGCCCTACGATGGTTTTGCGAAGATGCATCCGTTCACGCTCGACCTGGGCCGGTTGAAGCCGGATGCGCCGCTGCGTCTGCTGATGACCGGCTATGTGAATTACTTCAGCGCGACGTCTCTTTACGCCGCGTGGCAGGCGCACATGCGCGAGATTCCGCCGTACGTGGAGGCGCAGCTTCCGGATGGCTCGTGGAAGCGCATTGCGGGCGACGCCGGATTTCCCGCAGGGCTGGAGCGGACGATCGTGATCGATTTGACCGGCAAGCTGCCGGTTGGAACGCGGCGCATTCGCCTGATGACCAATCTGCAGATTTACTGGGACCAGGTGCTGATCGACCAGAGCACAGATGCTGAGGCGCGAACCACCGATGTGCCGCTCAGCTTTGCCACGCTGCACTTCCGCGGCTACCCCAGGCAGATTGAAGGCGCGAGCGATGGCGACCTGAACTACGACTACAACGTGGTAAGCCTGACCGGCCCATTCCAGCACGAGCGCGGCAGCTACACGCACATGGGCGATGTGACCAAGCTGGTGAAGGGAATCGACAACCGTTTCGCAATCTTCGGCAGCGGCGATGAGATTGCAGCCGAATTCGACACAACCACGCTGCCCGCGCTGCCGCCGCACTGGAAGCGCGACTATTTCTTCTACGCGAACGGCTACGTGAAGGACATGGACTGGTGGGATGCGCTGCCGTTTACCGTGGCGCAGATGCCCTTCCACGGCATGAGCCGATATCCGTATCCACGCACGGAAAAGTTTCCCGACGATGCGGATTCGCTGGCCTATCAGTTGAAATGGAACGACCGCTTCGAGTCTGGCGACGAGGTACACTCGTACCGGTTCCACTACGAGCTGCGGCCTTCTACTCCGCGCGAGGATTTACCGCCAGCCGATCGTGACACGCAATGACCTATGCGTTGGATCAGGAGCTGGTGCTTGCGCCGGCAACCCGCCAGTTGGAGCTGCTGCGCGCAAAGCAGATCTCGGCCGCGGAACTGGCCGAGGCGCACATCCGGCAGATCGAGCGGCTCAATCCTGCCCTGAACGTCTTTGCGGACTTTGACGCGGAACGGGTGCGGGCACAGGCGCGCGAGCTGGATGCGTGGTCAGGGCTGCGCGGGCCACTGCATGGACTGCCGGTGACGGTGAAGTCGTCCATTGCCACCGCTGGGTGCAGGTGCGAGCTCGGGAGTCTGCTGCACAAGGATGAAATTCCGGCGGAGGATGCGGTTGTTGTCGTGCGGCTGCGCGCGGCTGGAGCGCTGATTCTAGGCACCACCAACTGCCCGGAGCTGCTGATGGCCTACGAGACGGCGAATGATCTGCACGGGCGCACGCGCAATCCCTGGGACCTGGAGCGGTCGCCGGGCGGATCGAGCGGTGGCGAGTCGGCTGCCATTGCCGCGGGGCTTTCGGCTGCGGGACTGGGCAGCGACAGCGGCGGGTCGGTGCGCGTGCCGGCGCACTTCACCGGCATCTGCGCGCTCAAGCCCACACCGGGCCGCGTGCCAGGCCGCGGACATCTTCCGCCGTGCGTTGGTCCGTTCTCGATTCTGGGCGCCATTGGGCCGATGGCGCGCACCATAGGCGATGTGTCGCTGCTGTTTGGCGCGCTCAGCGGCCAGGACCCTGCCGATCCTGCAAGCCCGCCGGTTCCGTTGCGCCAGCCGGACATCAGCGAACTGCGCGCGCGCACGATCGGAGTTTTTGAGGACGACGGCATCACACCTGTGACGCCCGAGACGCGCGCCGCGGTGCAGGCCGCTGCGCAAGCGCTGCGCGAGTCAGGCTTTCGCGTGGAGCCGTTCCGGCCGCGCGCGCTGGAACCGCTGCGCAAGCTATGGTGGAAGTTTTTTGTGCAGTGCGGGGCCATGTTCTATGCGCCGGCAATTGCCGGGCGCGAGTCGCTGCTGAGCCCGGTCTTCAAGGGCTTTCTGGCGATTGCCGAACGAAGCGGCACGCTGACCGCGGCCGAGCTGCTCAATGCCTGGGCGGATCTCGATTTGCTGCGCGCGGAGATGCTCGAAGAGATGCGCGCGGTTCCGGTGCTGCTGTGTCCGGCGGCGGCCATTCCGGCCTTTCGGCACGACGAGCGCGCATGGACGGTGGAAGGCGCGACGGTGGAGTATCTGGACGCGGTACGCTACACGCAATGGTTTAACAGCCTGGGCGCGCCGGCTGCGGTTGTGCCCGTAGGCTCATCGCCAGAGGGGATGCCCATCGGCGTGCAGATTGCGGGCCGGCCGTTTGAAGACGAATGGGTGCTGGGTATCGCCGAGGTTGTGGACCAGGCATTCGGCTATCGACCGCCGCACATGGCGCGCCCCTAGCTGATCTGCAGGCCACGTAGTCCCGGCGACTGAAATCGATTGGTCTTTATGCCGATATAGCTGTGACCCGCCATGAAACCAACCATCGAAGTCTCCATGATTGTGAAAGACGGGGCGGCCACGCTTGCGCGCTGCCTGAAGAGTGTTTCCACGTTTGCCGACCGGATTGTCGTAGGCGATACCGGCTCGACCGATGAGAGCGCCGCGATTGCGCGCGCCGGCGGCGCGGAGGTGATTGCGATTCCATGGGAGCAAGACTTCTCCCGCGCGCGCAATCGCGTGCTGGAGCAGCGCAAGTGCGACTGGATTCTGGTGATCGATGCCGACGAGATGCTGGATGCTTCGGCAGCCGCGCGGATACGGACTGCGATGGAGCATCCGGAGGCTTCAGCATTTCACAACTGGCGCTGGAACTACATGCGCGACACGAGCACGCGGCTGGGCTTCCAACTGGCGCGTCCCAATCCGATGCTGCTGGAAGCGGCGCGGTCTTATCCGGCGTATGTGCCGCTGCCCACTACGCGGCTGTTTCGCAGTCATCCGGGAATCTATTACGAGGGTTGTGTACACGAGACGGTGACGCGCCGGTTGACCACGCTGCAACTGGTGACCAGGTTTGCGGATTTCATTGTTCATCACTTCGGCCATGCCGAAGACGAAGAGATGGATCGCCAGCGCAAGAACGATCTGTATCAACTGCTGGGAGAGAAAAAGCTCAGAGAGAATGCCGACGATCCGCAGGCGCTGATCGAACTGGGCATGGCGGAGCTTGAAAATGCGCGGCGGCCGGCGGTGGCGCTGGAACACTTCGAACGCGCCTGCCGGTTGAGTCCCGCATCGGGCGTGGGCTGGCTGTTTGCGGGCATCTGCATGGTGCGGCTGTCCAGGCTTAATGAAGCGCTGGAGCGGCTGAAGTGCGCGGCCGGACTCGGCATGCGGAATGCGTTATTTTTTCAGGCCGCCGGCGATGCCTATTTTCACGGCGGCCGCTATAGTGAAGCCTGCGCGGCCTATGCGCAGGTGGCCGTGCTGGGTGAAGGCTCGCCGCTGAGCGAGGCCAAGCGGGGCGCCGCGGAGGTACACATGGGCCGCGCCAAAGAAGGCATCGAAAGGATGCGCAGGGCAGTGGCCAGCGCGCCGGCCTTCAGCGAACTCTACGATATTCTTGCCACCGGCGCACTGCTGGGCGGCGATATGAAGCTGGCGACAGAAGCGGCCCAGACGCGGCTGACGATGGGCAAGACGACGGAATTTCATCAGCAGCTTGCCTCGGTGCTGCAGGCGCAGATGCAGCAGCAGACGGCGGCGCTTGCCAGTTAGTTTGCGCGCCGAAGCAGTTCGAAAACAGGACAGTCCGAAGGCTGCGCTGCCGGTCTGCGCGGTTTTCCGCCAGTCGCGATCACAACCCTTTTCGCAGGCTTGCATCGAACTAGTATCCATATCGGAAGGAGATAGGATATGCGTTCGTTGTCACGAAACATAGCTTCACTTTTGCTCGCCGCGGCTTGCATTTCGCCGGTCTTCATGGCCGGTTGCGCCGTGCATGCGCGAGTTTACGATCCCTACTACCACGATTACCATCCCTGGGGCGGAGAGACCGTCTATTACCAGCAGTGGGAGCACGACACCCATCGCCAACACGAGGACTTCAAGCATCGCAACAAAGCGGACCAGAAGGATTACTGGACCTGGCGGCACGATCATCACTAGAGCTTGATGGGAAACGAAAACGCCTGGCCTTCGTTGCGAAGGCCGGGCGTTTGTGTGTGGCGCGCAGTGTGGTTTAGAACAGATTCCAGAGCGACTGGTTATAGACCTCGTGGTGGTACTGCACCTCGGAGCCTTTGACGAACGTGCCCAGGTCGCGCGGCGAGCGGTTGGCGGTGGCCTGCTTCAGATCGACAAAGCGGCTCTGCACATCGGTGCCGAGAATGTCGCCAATCCATTTTGAGGCCTTGAAGTCCTCAATGGCCTGCTGGATGTGATCGGGAAGGTAGCGCTCGGCCTGGCGGAGGTTGTTGATTTTGGCGGTGGTGCCGTCGATGCCGGTCTTGAAGATGGAGTAGAGCGCCAGATAGGGGTTGGCGTCCGGAGCTACGGAACGCACTTCCACTCGCATGGAGCGGGAGTTGCCGATGGGCACGCGGACCATGGAGCCGCGGTCGGTGGGCGATGCCTTGATCTGGTTCGGGGCCTCGAAGTGCGGGTCGAGACGGCGATAGGCGTTTACGCTCGGATTGAGGACTAGGCAGATGTCGAGCGCGTGGGTGAGAATGCGGTCAATGAACTCCCAGCCGAAGGCCGAGAGCATCTCCTGGCCTTTGGGGTCCCAGAACAGGTTCTTCTTGCCTTCAGAGATGGAGACATTGGTGTGCATGCCGCTGCCGTTCACGCCCACCACTGGCTTGGGCAGGAAGCAGGCGGTCTGGCCGAGATTGTTGGCAATCTGGCGGGTGAGCAGCTTGTAGAGTTGAATCTGATCGGCAGCCGCAACCACCTCGCCGTAGCCGTAGTTGATTTCAAACTGGCTGGGCGCGACTTCGGGGTGGTCCTTCTCATTCTGGAATCCCATGGCGCGCTGCACTTCCGCCGCGGTGTCAATGAACTGGCGGAGCGGATCGAGCGGCAGCACATGATAGTAGCCGCCGGTATTCACAAACTCGAACTTGCCGGTCTCGTGAAAGGTTTTTTCGGCGTCGCGGCCGGCGAACAAGAAGCCCTCGATCTCATTGGCGGCGTTGAGGGTGTATTTCTTCTCCTTGAAGAGCCGGTCGGAGTAGTTCTTGAGCACGCCGCGCATGTCGCCGGAGTAGAGGCTGCCGTCCTTGTCGATGACCGTACCGAAGACCAGCACCTTGCCGTTGCCGAAGACGTCGGCCGGCACCCAGTAGAAGGCGCTCCAGTCAATGCCCAGGCGGAGATCACTCTCTTTCTGCGCGGTAAAGCCGCGAATCGAGGAGCCGTCGAAGGTGAGATTCTCGTGCGCGCCGAGAAGAAACTTCTTGTCGTAGTCCAGCAGGTGCAGCCGGCCTTCAAGGTCGGAGAAGAGCACGGTTACGGCCTTGATCCGCTTTTCGTCGGTCAGGTACTTGAGCCGCTTCTCCTTGATTTCATCGGCCGCAACGCGGCTCATGCGGTCGGCTTTGGCTTCGAGGTTCTTTTCTTCCAGCTCCTCGTAAGAGAGGGCGAGAAAATTACGGTAATCGGTAGACATCCAATCTCCTTTTGGCGGGAAAAAGCTCCAACGGCTTTTGGCAATAGGATAAATCACCCGCCCGGCGGGCAAGCCAAAACCCGCGCGGAAATCCGAGGCTGCGGCGCGCGCAACCCCTGATTCCCGTGCGGGCTTCGAATCTTGCCGCCGGCGTCGCCAGAAGGCCGCGCCAGCGGGAACTGTGGCCGCTCTAGACCAGGGCCGCCACCTGGACGCTGTCGACGGTTTTAACGATCTGCGAGACGATCTGATAGGGATCGGCCTCGGAGTTTGGACGGCGGTCTTCGAGATAGCCCTTATAGCCGTTCTTGATGAAGTTGACCGGCATGCGGATCGACGCGCCGCGGTCAGAGAGACCGTAGCTGAACTTGTCGATGGACTGGGTCTCGTGGTGGCCGGTCAGGCGCAAGTGGTTGTCAGGGCCGTAGACGGCGATGTGATCGAGCTTGTTCTTGTCGAATGCAACCATGAGCGCCTCGAAATAATCCTTGCCGCCGGTTTCGCGCAGGTACTTGGTGGAGAAGTTGGTGTGCATGCCGGAGCCGTTCCAGTCGCCCTTGATCGGCTTACAGTGCCACTGCACGTCCACTTCGTACCTCTCGCAGAGGCGCATCATGAGGTAGCGCGCGGTCCACATGTCGTCGGCGGCCTTGTGCGAGCCCTTGCCGAAGATCTGGAACTCCCATTGCCCCTTGGCCACTTCCGCGTTGATGCCCTCGTGGTTGATGCCGGCGGCCAGGCACAGGTCCAGATGCTCGTCTACGATGGTGCGCGCGAGGCTACCCATGTACTTGTAGCCGACGCCGCAGTAGTACGGACCCTGCGGGCCGGGAAAGCCGTCTTGTGGGAAGCCGAGCGGCTTGCCGTCCTTATAGAGGAAATACTCCTGCTCGAAGCCGAACCACATATCCGGATCGTCCGGAGCAGTGGCGCGCATGTTGCTTGCGTGCGGGCTGCCGTCGGGGTGCATGACCTCGGCAAGGACGATGTAGGCGTCTTTGCGGGCGGCATCGGGATAGAGGGCGACTGGCTTCAGGATGCAGTCAGAGCTTTTTCCTTCGGCCTGCATGGTGGAGCTGCCGTCGAATCCCCAAAGAGGCAAGTCTGCCAGCGTTGGCGGCGACGCGAAATCCTTGAGCGTGGTTTTGCCGCGCAACTCGGGAATCGGGGTTTTGCCGTCAAGCCAGATGTATTCAAGTTTGTACTTTGCCATGTTTCTCCTTCAGGCCGGAAAAATTGAAGTGGATGCAAAGGAATCCTAGAACTTCCCGCATAAAGAATCCGTGAAGATTTGGGGGTCGGCGGCGGCAAAAAGTGCGGGGCCGGCGGGCAGTGGCCGGAATGGCGGCCGCGTCGTCGCCTTCCGGTCCACGTGGACCGGCGAAGCGGGGATGGATGGCCGAATCTGAGGGTTTGCGGGGGATTCAAGACACTTAATGTAGGTTCCAGTACTGCGCCGGCGGATATTTGTGATCTCCCAGGTCTCAAACCACCCCAGCGACGAAGACCTGTCGCCGGGGTGGTTTGAGACCCTTCGGCACGCTCAGGGCAGGCTCTGGGGCACCCAAAACGATCGCCATGACTACCTGATCATTCGGTCGCGCATTAATGATGATGGGCGATGAGCACCATGATGAGCAGAACCGCTACTGGGATGAGCGCCAGGGCTGCGTAGTAGATGATCCGGCGCGGCAGGTGCGATTTACGCTTTTCCCAGGTAACGATCTCGGCGCGCTCTTCCACGCCCACCTGGTCCAGGTGCTCCAGATCGTGCTTGAACTCGTGGGCGGTGGCATAGCGGTTTTTGGGATCGCGTTCCAGGGCCCGGTAGATGACCTCCTGCAGTTGCGGGGAGACGGAGGGATCGGCTACGCGCGGCGGCACCGGCGGATTGAGCAGCCGGTCGTTCATGGCGGCCATGGGAGTGGGGCCGGAGAAGGGAAGCTTGCCGGTGAGCATCTCGTAGAGGATTACGCCCACCGAGTAGATGTCGGACCGTGCATCGCCGCGCTTGCCTTTCACCTGCTCGGGAGAGATGTAGTTGGGCGTGCCCAGGGTCGCGGTGAAATTGGCGTAGGTGAGCCGGCGGGCGGCGGCATCGCTGGCGATGCCGAAGTCGATCAGCTTGATGCGATCCTGCTCGTCCACCATGATGTTTTCCGGTTTGAGGTCGCGGTGCACCACGCCGTTCGAGTGGATGTAATTGAGCGCGTCGAGCACGCCGGTGGCGATGTGGATGGCGCGCGGCTGCGGGATGCGGCCTTCATTCATGATGCTGCGCAGCAGCCGGCCCTCGCACCACTCCATCACCATGTAGACGCGGGAGCGTTTTTCGCCGCCGTAGACGCGCATGATCATGGGGTGGTTGAGCTTTTCACCGATGCCGGCCTCGCGCTGGAAGCGGTCGAACAGGATCGGGTCGGCCTCCATGTCGGGGTGAGGAATCTTGAGCGCGACGGTGCGGCCGTCGCGGGTGTCGGTGGCGCGAAAGATGGATGCCATGCCGCTGCGGGCAACCAGCTCCTCAATGCGGTAGAAGTCGAGTTGTGCGCCTGGAGCGAGCGTATCGAAAAAACTCATTTTGCCTCGTGGAGCTTCCTAATCACTTTACCGGGAAACGCCTGTGGACCGGCAAGGAATCCGCAAGGCCGGTCGGTTGGATTGCCGCCGCTCAGGAGGGTAAACGATACGGCCGCCCCCGGTACATGCCCACCTGTTCGACGGCGCGGACGCGGATGACCTGCGCGGTGGTGTTGTCGGCCCCGTCCAGCTCGACGGCGCGGGTTACCAGCTCGTGGGCGATTTCATCGGCGTTCTTTTTCTGCGAGGCGATGGCGGCGATGATTTCCTCGGGCATTTCGTCGTGGAGGCCGTCGGTACACAGCACCAGCGTATCGCCGGGCTGCAGGGTGATGGCGGTGGTGTCGGGACCGACGAACATCTCCGGCCCCAGGGACTTGATGAGCACATGGCGCGATTCGGACTGGGCGATTTCGCTGGCCGAGAGGATGCCCATCTTGCGCTGCTCGTTGACCAGAGTGTGATCCTGCGTAACCTGGCGGGCGCTTCCGTCGCGCACCAGGTAACAGCGCGAGTCGCCCACGTGCGACACCACGGCCTGATCGTAGCGCATGGCACAGGCCACCAGCGTGGTGGCCATTCTTTTGCCGCGATACTGAGGCTCGAGCGTGCGGTCGTGCACGGCGGCGTTGGCGTGCTGAATGAGCCGCGGCAGCAGGCTGATGAGCATGGTTCCCGCCTGCGCGCTGGCGAACTCCTCGGTCACGATCTGGATGGCAGTGGCCGATGCCACTTCGCCCAGGTCGAGTCCGCCTACGCCGTCGGCAACCGCGAACAGAAAGCCGTGCGATCTTGCCTGGTGGCGGGAAGACGGTATGAACGAGCCCAGTGCATCCTCATTGTTGGTTCTTATTTTGCCAAAATCACTGGCTCCGCCAAATTGTACGTCCAACATATGCGCCGCCGCATGGGCACCCACCGCGCCGCGCGGCAAGTGTCACTTTCAATCGTTGAAAAGCATGATGGTCTAAAAACACCGCTGGGTGGTTCTCCGTTTGCCGCCTCCGCAAAGAGGTCGAACAGATATTCCACCCAGCAGTCAGGTCAGGTTGAGCGTTCACCTCAAATGTTACTTTGCGGTTAACAGAATGGACTTGCCCTTCGCTTTGGAGGAGCGAAGGAAGTAGTAGGCTCCATAGATGCCCCACACGGCCGAGATGCCGAGCGCCAGCAGCGGCTCCTTGGTGGTACCCAGTCCGAAGACCGGTGCGATCAGGTAGAAGGCCATGCAGACGAGGTTGGCGATCAGCCCGAATCCGGGAATGAGCAGATGCTTGACGACGCTGTAGTCGGGGCGCTTGTGGAAGGCCACGATGCACAGGAAGCAGCTCAGCGCGTAGAGAATAAACGTGCCGAAGTTGGAAGTGAGGGTGATGGCCAGCAGCGAATTGGGCATGGCGGCCAGCATATTGTGCGAGGGGTATCCGACGCTCGATAACAGGCCGTGCGGCAGCGCCGCGATGGTGGCGTCGGTGGGAGCGCTGGCGTCAGCGAAGACAAACGAAACCGCCAGGCAGCCGATGACCGCCGAGATGCAGGCCAGCGTCCAGATGGCGCGCCGCGGGGTGAGTGATTTGGCGTGGAGCATGCCGAAGTGCTCGGGGGCTTCTTCGTCCTTGCCCATGGCATAGGTGACGCGGGCGCCGGTGTTCATGCAGCTCAGGGTGGTGCCGATGAGCGCGAGGAACACGGTGAACGCCTCGGCCAGCATGAAGTACTTGCCGTGACCCTGGCCCAGCAGAGCATCGCCGACAATGATCATCATGTCGCCGATGGGCGCAGCTGAGCCGGCCGCGCTCTGCATCGTATACCCGGAGTTTAGAAAGTAGTTGGCCGCGAAGTACTCAAACAGGTAACAGATCAGACCCTGAATGAGCAGCGATCCGATGACCGCAATGGGTATGTGCTTGGTGGGATTTTTAGCCTCGCCCCCCATCGAGGTCACGGATTCGAATCCGACCAGGATCAAGATGGCAACCGTGGCCTGAATAAACATCCAACTGAATTTGTGCACTCCAACGACCGAAGCCGCATTGGGATGGGTGAGGAAGTTGCCGCTGGCGTCGGTGGTGGGGTAGGTGACTACGAAAGGAACGGGCTTGCCGGCGGCGTCCAGCAACGGCAGAGGCGCGCCGCTGGAGTCACGCATGACCGAGCCGTCCTTGGGGTTGGTGGCGAACTGATAGGTGTAAGTGGACAGCGACTGGCTGTCGTACTGGAAGCCGGGTGTGCCGGAAGGATGGCTGGCGCGGTAGCCAAGGGCGAGCACGCTGAAGACCACCAGGGCCGAGATCTGGATGACATTGATGGCCAGGTTGACGGCGGTGGAAGCGCCGGCGCCGCGGGTGGCGATCCACGCGACGAAGAACGAGAACACGACGGCCACCAGCGCCATGAAGATGGGGCCGGGGGTGGCGCCGCTCATGAACGTGGGATCGAGGAAGCCGACCACGTAGCCGACGAAGACGCCGGTGGTGGCCACCATTACACCCGGATAGACCCAGTAGTAAAGGTGCGAACCCCAGCCGACGATGAATTTGGCGACGCGGGCGTACTTGAAGGCCGCGTCCTGGGAGAGCATGGCCTGCTCTGCGTAGTAGTAGCTGGAGCCGGTGCCGGGATAGAGCTTGGAGATTTCGGCATAGGCGACGGCGGTGGCCAGGCACAGCAGCAGCGCGGCAAAGATGCCGAGCCACATGGTTGGCGACGTGGTTCCGGTGGTGGCCTGGAGGTAGAAAGTGAGCCACAGAAACGCGCCGGGGGCTATGAGAGCCATTGCGTTGCTGGTCAACCCCGTTAAGCCCAGGGTGGCCTGCATTTGAGGTGCTTTTTCTTCTGCCATGAGCATTCTCCTGGAAAATTTGGGTTCGTAGGGCTGTTCCCGGTGGAAGTCCCCGGGATTTTTTTTTGCCTGCCCGTTTGCGCTATCCAATACGGGCGGCCGCCATGCTGCATTCCGCGGCCGGTTCGAATGAAACGAAGCGAACCGTCAGCGGATGCTGTTGGTGATGGACAGGCCGGAAACTCCAGTGAATTTCCCGGCCTGTCCATCGAACTTTATTCCGATGGTGAGAGAGTAACGTTCACTCCATCAAGACGCAATAAAGAACACAAATTGTTAGCGCTTGGGTCCGAAGAACGCAATGAACGCGATGGTGATCGTGTTCTGATCGTCAGAGGTCTGATCGGCGTCCTTGTGGAAGTACTGCTGGTTGGAGAAGTCGCCGCGATACTCAACGCGGGTCAGCAGTCCGGCGGCCCACTTGTATTCATAGGTTGCGGTGAACTCATAAAGATGCTGGACGAGACCGGTGCTGAAGGCGGTGGGATCGTTGAAGTACTCGAAGCGGCCGGTGAGCGCCTGCGCGCCGGTCACCTGTCCACGGGCTGCGAAAGCTACGCCCTGCCAGTGGTAGAGCATCTTGTCGCCGACGATCTGGTTGCCGCCCGCGCCGTCGGGAACCGTGTACTGGCCGTCGCGGTTCTGGCCGTAGTCATAGTTGATGTAGGCGTTGAATTTGCCGGTGGGCGTGAACAGCAGGGTAGAGTCGATGAGGTTGCGGTAGCCGTTGGTGGTGTTGTAGTTCTCCGGGCCGCCGTAGTAGTTGACGAACCACGAGTACTTGGTCTTGACCAGCGCGCTGGTAATGCCGACAGTCGCGCCGCCGTTGGTCTTGGAGATGTTGTTCCATCCGTTGACCACCTGCACGCCCAGGGTCTCACTCTTGGAAACCGGCATGGAGGCGCGGGCGCCGAAGTGCCAGTAGGGAATTGCGTTAACGAACAGCAGCGAGCGGGAATAGTTCCAGTCGTCCTTGGCTTCGATGACTTCCGCACCGGCCGAGGTGACGAACTTACCGAAGTCCAGCTCAAAGCCCTTGGTCTTGGGCGGCTTCATGCTGATGAAAGCCTGCTCGAGATATTTGAGCTGATCGGAGCCATCACTGTTGCTGGGCGAGGCATTGATGAGCTCATTGGTGCGGCCGTAGATGAAGTCGACGTGCACGCCCACCGGGTCCGGATCGTGATTGAGGGTGAGCTTGGCCGCGCTCAGATCGAACTGGTCGGTCTTGTCGTTGAAGTTGTAAAGCTGATTGACCTGGGTGTAGCCGTCCTGGGTGTTGGGGCGGTTGGTATTGAAGCTGTAGTAGCCATCGAGGAATCCGCTGATGTCCAACGGTCCCACGCTCCATGTGGGAGCCGCCGCAGGGGCAGCCGGAGCTGCCGGAGCCTGAGCCGCGGAAGATGAAGCCGGAGCAGGCGTTTGCGCGCCCGCCAGGAGCGCAGCGGCTAAGGTGGTACCGGCCATGGTCTTCAGGATGCGATTTACTTTCAGGTACATCGGCACTTTTCCTCCAAGAAAGAATGGTTGTTATGAATCCGGATGATGTTGCCAATCGGTAGACTGCCGCGCACCGCGAGCAGGGCGCTACAGGTCTGTTTTCAGGCCGTGGATCGGGGCACACACACGTACGCGCTGATCCCAAGCGATGATTGGCAATCGTTTATTGAAGCGTTAAGTTGGTTCTGTCGAAACTGGCTAAGCTAAGGTTGGCAAATGAGCCATAAAGAACTTATGAGGATTATGAAAAGTTTTTTTCTGCAACGCTCGCGCCCGTTTTCTGTGCCGATGCGCCGGCATCTGGGCTTGCGGTGCAGACGAATGAGAGTCTTAATTACCCGGCGGCTCGTGAAGATGCAATAAAGATACCTGCTAGAATTTGATTTTTATATACCGGATGCGCCGCGGCCGGCTGACAGTTTCCGCAAATGGCATAAAGCCGGGGATGGGAATGGCTCCCGGACTGTTTATGCAATTTGCCTGTGCGCGGAGTTGCTTTCCGGACTCCATTTGAGAGAAAGCGGGTTTGGGTTGTCACAAAGCTACATCCCCGCGCGTTCCCTGTCTGGCGGCCGCCCGCGCGGCTCCGGCATGCGCACGCTGCTATTTGCGCTGGAGTGCGCGCTGGGAACGGTGGCCATCGCGCTGGTGGCGGCGCTGTCGCACTGGTCGGGATGGCTGCCTCCGGTTTCAGTGCTGCTTTACCTGCTGATTGTGGTTCCCATTGCGCTGCTATGCGGATTCTGGCAGGCGGTTGTGGTTTCGCTTTCGGCGGTGGCGATGCAGACCTGGCTGACCTCGCGGCAGCCGGAGTTTTCGCTGGCGGCGAGTCCAGCCAATACGGTCACGCTGCTGGTGTTTGTGCTGGTTGCGCTTACCGTGAGCCGGCTTTCGGCGCGGGTGACGGATCATGCGCGCGCCGCCGAGTCGTGGGGCGGGCAGATGCACGATCTTTACGAGTTCACGCGGCGCACCCTGCAGATGAACCTGCACGTGGAGCCGGGCGAGCAACTGGTGGAGCTGGTGCAGGAAATTTTCGCGCTCGAAGCAGTGGCGATCTTCGATGCCGATCTGCACGAGGTGTACCAGGCCGGCTTTTGGAGCACGGACCCGCAGGAGCTGGCGCAGAATGTGTATTACTTCGAGAGCTCGGACGACGACTCTTCTACCGGAATGGGACGCCGCGTGGTGCGGCTGGGCAACGTGCCCATCGGCAGCATGGTGGTGCGGGGAGATACCAGTCCGCTCACCAACAACGCGATTGCGTCGTTGATCGCCATCACCTTTGACCGTTACCGCGCCTTTGCCAACGAGAGCCGCATCGAGACCGAGCGGCGCACTGAACAGTTGCGCGCCACGGTGCTGGATTCTCTGGCTCACGCTTACAAAACGCCGCTCACCGCGATCCGCGCGGCGGGAACGGGGCTGCTGGAGATGGGCAGGCTTTCGCCGGGACAGACTGAGCTGGTATCGCTCATCAACGAGCAGACCAGCGCGTTGAGCGACCTGACCACGCGCCTGCTGACCACCGCGCGGCTAGATGCTGGCGAAGTGGCGATCCACGCCGAGCAGGTGAGCGTAAACCCGATGATCGATGAGGTGATCGGCAGCCTCAAGGATCGGCTGGCCAGCATGAAGGTGTCGGTCCGGATTGCGGACGAGGGCCTGGCGCTGTGCTGCGACCGGCAGTTGATGATCATGCTGTTGACCCAGTACATTGACAACGCATGCAAGTACTCGATCTTCGGCACCACGATCACAATTCGCGTGGAAGTGGCCGGGGCGGAGGCGATTTTTTCCGTACACAGCTACGGCCCGGTGATTCCGATAGCCGACCGCGAGCGCATCTTCGACCGCTATTACCGGTCGTCCAACTATTCCAACCGCGCGCCGGGCACGGGAATCGGTCTTTCGGTGGCCAGGCGGGTGGCGCAGATTCATGGCGGCTATGTGTGGGTGACGAGCGACGAGCAGGAAGGCACGACATTTTTTGCGGCCATACCGGCAGTGACCGAGAAGGGAAATACCCAATGAACGAGCAAGCCATTCGCATTCTTGTGGTCGATGACGAGCCGGCCATCCGCAGGGCGCTGCGTCCTCCGCTGATCGAGCTTGGCTTTCAGGTGGCCGAGGCATCGCGCGGGGAAGAAGCGCTGCAGGTGCTGCGGGCCGGCGTCCATGACGTGGTTCTGCTGGACATCAACATGCCGGGCATCGGCGGCATCGAGACGCTGCGCCGCATTCGCGCCTTTGCGCAGCGGCTGCCGATCCTGATGCTGACGGTGCGCGATCAGGAAGAAGACAAGGTGCAGGCTCTGGAACTGGGCGCGGACGACTACGTGACCAAGCCGTTCAGCACGCGTGAGCTGATTGCGCGCATTCGCGCGGCGGTGCGGCGGGTGCGGACCCCGGCGCGCGCCGAAGATGCACCGATCGAGATCGGGGAGATCCGGTTGGAGCCGGGCAAGCGCGCGGTGACCAGGCGGGGCGAGATTGTGCGCCTGACGCGCAAGGAGTTCGATATTCTGCACTGCCTGATGAGCCGCGCCGGAAGAGTGGTGACCTATGCTCGGCTGCTTACCGCGGTGTGGGGCGCCGAGTTCCGCGAGGAAGTGGAGTACCTGCGCACGTTTGTGCGGCAGTTGCGCAAGAAGATCGAGGACGATCCATCGAATCCGCAGTATCTGCTGACCGATGTGTACGTAGGCTACCGCTTTGCGGACGCGGAAATGTTTCGCGAGAATTCGGGCGCGGCTCCGGAAGGCAGTGCGCACGATCCTGGGCAGGGCGGCGCTGTGGATGAGGCGACCGGGCCGGTCTAGCGCGGCTGCGCTTACTCGTCGTAGTGAAGCAGGCTGAAGACGTCGTATGCGGAGAAGCGGTCGCGGCCTTTGAGGAAGTCGAGCTCGACAGCGAAGGCCAGGCCCGCGATGTTGCCGCCCAGTTGGTTGACGAGCTTCACGGTCGCTTCCATTGTGCCTCCGGTGGCCAGCAGATCGTCGACCAGCACGATGCTCTGGCCGGGCGCGATGGCGTCCATGTGAATTTCAAGCGTGTCTGAGCCGTATTCGAGGTCGTAGGTAACGCGAGCCACCGGCGCGGGCAGCTTGCGCGGCTTGCGCACGGGCACAAAGCCGGCGTTGAGGCGATAGGCCAGAGCGGGTCCGAAGATGAATCCGCGGGCCTCGATGCCCAGCACCAGATCGATCTTCTGCTCGATATAGTGCGCGGCCAGCGCGTCGATCAACTGCGCAAAGCCGGTCTTGTCCTTGAGCAGCGTGGTGATGTCATAGAAGAGAATGCCCGGCTTGGGAAAGTCCGGCACGGTGCGAACGAGTTTTTTCAGGTCTTCGACGTTTACCGGCTTCGGTTTTTCAGGCATGGTGCGCGGCTCTCCTCAGTTGGCTTCCCGGGATTCAATTTTCCAATTGCGGTGGAAGGGAACTCGGCGGGATTCGGTTCGGCTTCCCTTCGTATTATAGGGGCCGCAAAAGCGGGCATTCCCGTTCTTAGAGCGTTTTCGGTTCACATGCGGACGAGCCAACATTGTGCAAGGTGGCTCTTTCTTGAGGAAAGAGCCACTCAACGGCATCAACTATTTTGAGACTTGAACCGAAAACGCTGTAGCCTTCACCACGCTCCTTCAATCTGGAAGGCTTCGAGCTTTTCCGCCTCGTTTTCTTCCAGCACGTGCTCGATGACGCGGTCCACGCGGCTGCCGCGCGGTCCGCGGCGGATGCCGGCTCGCAGTTCGTCCAGGTCGGCGGGATCGCCGGTGGCGACAATCTCCACATCGCCTTCCTCAGTGTTGCGCACCCATCCGCGCAGCTCCAGCTCGCTGGCCTCGCGATGAACGAACCAGCGAAAGCCTACGCCCTGCACACGTCCCTGCACCAGAAAATGAAGAACCATCGTGAATGACCTTCGCCAGTGTTGCAAAGTTGGAGCATGGGACGCAACCGGCGGAGACGGAGATATCTCGCTGCGCGGCATTTCAATCCACGCCCGCGGACTGACGCGGCGCATTTTTCCAGCAGCTCGCGCAGCGGCGCGGCGCTTGAGCCATGCCCGGGCTGCACCTTACGCGCTACACTGAAAGCAGGATGGTTTTTGTTCTCGACAACTACGATTCCTTTACGTACAACCTTGTGCAGTATCTGGGCGAGCTGGGTGCGGAGGTGGAAGTGCGCCGCAACGACGAGCTGACGGTGGACGAGGTGGAGGCGCTCAAGCCCGACCGCATTCTGCTTTCGCCCGGGCCCTGCACGCCGCATGAAGCGGGCATCCTGGTGCCGCTGATCCGGCACATGGCTGGCAAAACGCCGATCCTGGGCGTCTGCCTTGGGCATCAGGCGATTGGCGAGGCGTTTGGCGGGCAGGTGGTGCGGGCCAAATCTCTGATGCACGGCAAGACCAGCCCGGTGGACCACGACGGCAAGGGCGTGTTTGCCGGATTGCCCACGCCGCTGACCTGCACGCGCTACCACTCGCTGATTGTGGCCGAAAAGACACTGCCCGCCGAGCTGGAAGTAACAGCGCGGACGGCTGAGCAAAAGGGCGGCGGCACGGTGATCATGGGACTGCGGCATCGCACCTTGCCCATCGAGGGCGTGCAGTTTCATCCTGAGAGCGTGCTCACTGAGAGCGGCCACCAGATCATCCGCAACTTTCTGGCGATGTAAGCACGATGCACCGAACGTTGCGCCGTCCCGTGTTTTGCGCAATCCTGTTTTGCGCAGACCGATTTTGCGCAGTCTTGTCGTGTCCAGTCCTGTTGTGTGCGGTTGTGGCGGTGGTTTCTGGACCGCGGCTTTTGGCTGCGCAGCAGGCAGCCGCGCCGCCCACGCAGACGGCTCAGGGCGCGGCGGCTGACGCCGGCACGGCTTCGAGCACGTCTGCAAATACGGCTGCGAGCGGAACGTCGCCGGCTGCGCCGTCGTTTATCACGCGGCCGATTGCGATTGTTCCCCTCGACAACAAGATCGAAGGTGCGGCGGCCCTGGTGACCGGCACGCTGCAGGTGTGGAATGGGCGAGCGTACATCGCGTCCAATGGATCGATCACTGCTGGCGCAAATACGGCGCAAGTGACGCTGCCGTATCGCGGCACGCTGCACATCTGCGCTTCCACCACGGTGAAGCTGGCGGCCGATTCGAACGTGGCTGCGGGCGAAACGCCGGGCCTGCTGATGGCGATCGATCACGGCGCGCTGGAGACGAGCTTTGCCACCGGACGGAATGCGGACGTGATCATGACGCCGGACTTCCGCATTCTGATCGGCGGTCCGGGACCGTCTGAGCTGAAGGTGCGGCTGGGCAAGGACGGCGATACGTGCGTGGACAATCCGGGCACGGACGCGCCCTACGTGGTGGTGACCAGCCCGTTCGACAGCGGGCTGTATCGTGTGCAGCCGGGGCAGCGGGTGATGTTTCAGCATGGCAGCCTGCGCGAGGTGGTGGACCAGGAGACGGAACCATGCGGCTGTCCGGCAGCTCCCGTCAGTCAAACGGTGAATGAGTTTCCGCTGGCCCAGAGCGAAGGGCTGGCCGCAATACCTGCACCCAAGCCAGCGCCCAGGCAGCCGGGCGGCCTTTCGCCGCAGTCGACAGAGCCGCTGGTGTATCTGGGCGGAGACCAGGCGGCGCAGACCGCGAAGCCTCCAGAGCAGGCTGCCGCTGCGCCACAACCGGTGGTCGCGGAGCAGGCCAGGCCGTCCGCGCCGGCCACAGCAACGCCGTCGCCGCCCGTGAGGCAAAAAACGCCGGGCATCTTCAGACGCCTCGGGCATTTCTTCCGGCGGCTATTCGGAGCGGAGTGAATGGGCTGCGGGCCGCACCTTGCACGATGCCGGGAAGCGCCGCATACATGGACGAAATGCCTTACGGATTCAGACTGGGAACGTTGCAGGGCACGCGGCGGATCACTTCGCCGGGCCGGTTGAGCTGGAACTTGTAGGAACACTGCAGCGCGGAGTTGCCGGTTGTCGCGCCCTGATAAACGTACACAGTGCCCGCCGTGGGCTGGTACACGAGCAGCGAACTGGTCTGGTTTACGCCGGCAAGTTGAAACTGCACCCCGTCACCGCCCGCCTGATAGCTCGATGCTTTGACGGTGCGGCTCGCTCCCAGCCAGAGCCCGAGAGCCAAGACTGCTGCCAGCGCAAGGCCGTTTCTCATCCATTCTGTTGCATTCTTCATGAACCTCTCCTGTTATGAGTCTTTTTGGTTGTGGACGTCTTCCGCTGCCGAGGTATGTTGCAAGGACGCAGGAGTCGGCTCCGCTGCTCACAGATTCGGGGAACGGATGGGTGGTGCGGGTGCGATGCAGTCGAAACTGGCGATTTTTCCGGCAGACACGTCATTTCGGAACGAAGTGCCGTCAGGCTTGCTTGTTCTCCGGCGATTCAGGCTCCGGCGTGCGGCCGTACATCACCTGGCCATATTCGAGGATGGTGACCAGTCCCACGCCGCCGCAGATGTTGCCGGCCACCGCCGGGAAGAACCACGCCGGATAGGCATACCACGGCGCGTGCTGGGTGAGAACGGAGACGAATATCTCGCAGGAAGTTGCGACGCAGTGGGCAAAGTTTCCCAGACCGACGATGAACGTGAGCATCCAGATAATCATGACCGAGCCGGTGATGGAATGGGATCCGGAGACCAGCCATGCGGCGAGGGCAATGATCCAGCCGCCAATTACGCCCGACCAGAAGATCTGGCCTGCCGAATGTGCGAGGGCGCTCTGGCCAAGCTGCGACATGATCTGCACGGTTTCAGGCCGGAGGGACGGCGTGAGCGAGGCCAGCGAAGCAAACACGAATGCGCCGGCGACATTTGCCGGCAGCACAACCGACCAGAGCCGCATTGTGTTCCAGAACTGCTTCTTTTCAGACAGAACCAGGGCGACGGGATAGAGCGTGTTCTCGGTGAAGAGTTGAGAACGGCCCAGAATCACGACGATGAATCCGGTGGGATAAAACATCTGCGCAACGATCTGCGCGGTGCGGGAGTTACCGAGCAGCATGAGCGCAATCGCCGTACCCAGCGCCGACAGACCCATGAACGCTCCACCTCCGAAGCCGGAGATGGCAAGCGCTATGCTCGGGCGGGTAAGCTCCTGGCGCGCGTTGGTGGCGACCTGCTCGAAGATCTCTTCGGCCGATGGCCGGGCCAGAAGCTTTTGCTGGTCCTGGACGACCGGAGCTTCGGTTGCTTCAGGTTCGGGATTCTTCGCGGCGGATTCGTCTTGCATTCAGGCAAACCTCATCGATTGAAGCGCAGGAGGCTTCTCCGCGAAGTAAGAACCGCAGGGATGCGCCTGTCTCCTGTCAGATGCAGGTTTACGCGGAGTTGTGCCGGAGAGATAAAGAACCGCGGCGGCTTTACATCTCCCGCGCGCGCTCAATGGCACGGATCACGGCCTGCGCTTTGTTGATGGATTCCTGGTGCTCGAGCTCGGGAACCGAGTCGGCCACGATGCCCGCGCCGGCCTGCACGTAGCCCTTGCCGCCGATGGAGAGCATGGAGCGGATGGCGATGCAGGAGTCGAGATTGCCGGAGAAGTCGGCGTAGAGGACGGCGCCGCCATAGGTGCCGCGGCGGGCAGGCTCCAACTCTTCAATGATCTCCATGGCCCGCACCTTGGGCGCGCCGCTGAGGGTTCCGGCGGGAAAGCAGGCGCGGAGCGCGTCTACCGCGGTGAGTTCGGGGCGCAGGCTACCTTCAATGGAGCTGACGATGTGCATCACGTGGGAGTAGCGCTCGACGAACATGAGCTTGTCGACCTTTACGCTACCGAAACGGCTGACGCGCCCCACGTCATTGCGGCCCAAATCGACCAGCATCACGTGCTCGGCGCGCTCCTTTTCATCGTGCAACATCTCCTGCGCAAGTGCGTCGTCCTGGGCTTCGGTGGCGCCGCGCGGGCGGGTGCCGGCGATGGGGCGGTACTCCACCTTGCCGTGGTGAACGCGCACCAGCAGCTCGGGCGAAGAGCCCGCCAGTTCAATTGCTTGCGGACATTTCTTCAACGACTTTCGAGCTTTTCCACGAACCGCGCCCAGACTCTGTTCCGGCGAGAAGCGCAGGAAGAACATGTAGGGGCTGGGATTGACGGTGCGCAGGGCGCGATAGACCTGGAAGCTGTCGACCTCCGGCTCCACGTCAAAGCGCTGCGACACGACGGTTTGAAAGACGTCTCCGGCGGCGATGTACTCCTTGGTGCGGGCCACGGCTGCCAAATAGTCTTTCTTCGAGGTGCGGTACTTCACTTTCAGTTTGCCCGGCTGGCTGGGGCCCAGTTTGGGCAGCGGCTGGGCGAGCCGCTTTTCGAGCCGGTTGAGGCGTGCGATGGCACGCTCGTAGGCGTGGCCGGCTTTGCCGCCGGTAACGTCGGCCGTGACCACGAGCCAGATCTCCTTGCGGACGTGGTCGAAGGCCAGCACCTCATCGAAGAACAGCAGGCAGGCGTCGGGAATGCCGAGCTCGTCCCGGGCGCTTTCCCCCAGCTTTTCAATCTGGCGGACAGCGTCATAGGCAAAGTAGCCCACAGCGCCTGCGGTAAAGGGCGGCAGACCGGGCAGGCGGGCCGGCTTGTGGCCGCTGAGGGCCTGGCGCAACACTTCAAAGACGTCGCCTTCGATGCGCGTAATCCTTTTGCCCTGGGTAATGGCGATGTGGCGGCCGCGAGCCACGATGCGCTTGAACGGCGCCAGGCCGATGAAGGTATAGCGGCCCAGTTGCTCGCCGCCCTCGACCGATTCGAGCAGAAAGCACTCCCGCTCTGCCCAGGCAGCGCGCAGAAAGGCCGAGACCGGGGTCTCGAGGTCGGCGGTAAGCGTGCGGCAAACGGGAACGAGGGTGTGCTCTCTGGCCAGGGCCAGGAACTGCTTGCGGTCGGGCTGGACGGGATGACGGGGCTTCACAGCATCCAGTGTATCGAAAAGAATCGATACGCCCTAGGCGTGCACCAGCCGCGCGTAATAGTTGTCGAGCCACTGGGCCATGGCGTCGGGCGGCAGCGGGCGGCTGAAGAAAAAGCCCTGCACGCGGTCGCAGCCGCTGCGGCGCAGGAAGTCCAGTTGGGCCTGGGTCTCCACGCCTTCGGCGGTGACGGCCATGCCCAGTTCGTGGCCGATCTCGATGGTCTTCTGCACCATGACACGGTCGCTTGAGTTCACCTGCATGTTGTGTACGAAGACGCGGTCGATCTTGAGCTCGTTGGCCGGAATGCTGACCAGGTGCTGCATCATCGCGTAGCCGGTGCCGAAGTCGTCGATGGAGAGCTGCACGTTCTTCATGCGCAGCCGGGCGAGCACGTCGAGAGCGTGAGAGGGCTCATGCATGAGGCCGCTTTCGGTGATCTCCACCATGATGCTTTCAGGCGCGATGCGGTGCTTCTGCGCCAATTCGAGAAAGGCATCGGGGAACTGGAGATTGCGAAGCGATTGTACCGAGACGTTGAGCGCGATCCGCGGGGCGGGATGTTCGTTGACCGCAAACCGGCGCGCCTCAGAGAGCCCGAGATCCGCCATCTGCCAGCCGAAACAGTCAATTTCGCCCAGGGCTTCAAGACGTGGAATGAAGCTGTCGGGCGGCAAAATGCCGCGGTCGGGGTGCAGCCAGCGCGCCAGCGCCTCAAGGCCCTCCACCTCGCCGCTGTGCAGGTCAATCTGGGGCTGATAGTAGAGCAGGAACTCGTTGCGGCGGCTGGCGGTGTGCAGATCCTGATCGGTTATATCGGTCGGCCGGGGCTGCTGGACGGCGACCGGGAGATCCTCAGTGGCGTGGCCCTGAAGCAGCCGCTCTACGTCGGCGAGCCGGAAGGGTTTTTGCAGATGGCCCGCGATCTTTAGTTCGAGAGCCTGGGCCAGCTTTTCGGCGGTCTCCATCACCCGCTTGCTGATGCCGCTCATGAGCACAACGCTTGCCTTGCACTCGAGCTTGCGCAGAATGCGGAGCGCTTCAATACCGTCGATCCTGGGCATGACCAGATCAAGCAGGACGAGGGTAACGTCCGGGGTGAGCAGTTGCGGCAACTGGGCCGCGTCGGTGCTGGTGGTGCAGCGCATGCCGACGGACTGCGCGGCCGCATGGACAATCTCTCCGATATCGAAGTTATCGTCGATTACCAGGATATGTCCGCCTATGGTCATCCGCTCCCCGTTCTGAGTGTTTCAAAAGATAGCTTTGGCAAAGTATTCACTTCACTGACTTGCGGACAGCAACTAGCGCGAGCCCGCGCTTTCGGACTTTCTGACCATATCGGCAAATTCCGATCTTTGATAAGGCTTATGGAGCAAGGGTCCGTCTTCGAGCTTGCCGCTGCGCTCGGCGAGAGCTTCGGCGGGGAATCCCGAGGTGTAAATAGTCTTGATGCCGGGGCGCATGGCGCGGATCCTGCTGGCCAGCTCGATGCCGTTCATTTTGCCGGGCATGATGATGTCGGTCACGATCAGATCGATTCGGTCCGCCTGTTCTGCCGCAGCCAGTGCCGAAGCGCCGTCCATGGCGCGGATGACGGTGTAGCCCAGCTCAACCAGGAAGGCGTCGGCCAGGTCGAGCAGGTCGGCCTCATCTTCAACGAGCAAGGCGATGCCGCCGAGGTTTTCGAAGGATTCAGCCGATGCCGGGCGCTGCGCATCCGATACGGCGGATGCATCGGCCAGCGGCAGGTAGAGCGAGATGGTGGTGCCGATTCCCAGCTCGCTGTAGAGACGGATGGCGCCGCCCGACTGCTTGATGAATCCATAGACCATGGCCAGGCCGAGGCCGGTGCCTTTGTCCCGCGGCTTGGTGGTAAAGAAGGGCTCGAGGGCGCGTTCGAGGGTTTCGCGCGACATGCCGTGGCCGGTGTCGGTGACGGCGACGCGCACATATTTGCCGGGTTCGAGCTCGCCGGTCTGGGCCAGTGCGTGGCTGCCGGCCAAGTCGGCCAGATGCGCGCTCACAATCAGCGAGCCGCCCCTGGGCATGGCGTCGCGCGCATTCACGGCCAGGTTGAGCAGCGCATTTTCAAGTGCGGCCGCATCCACAAAGACCTGTGGCAGGCCAGGATCGCAACGGGTTGAGATCTTGATCTCGGGCCCCAGCGCGCGGGTGGCCAGCTCGACGGTTTCAGCAATGGCGGATGGGATGTCGACCGGCTCCGGATTCAACTGCTCGCGGCGCGAGAAAGTGAGCAGGCGGCGGGTGAGATCGGCGCCGCGTATGGAGGCCCGCTGGGCGGCCTGCACGCGCTTGAGCGCCACTTCGTCGCTGGCCACGGCGCGCTCCAGCAGGTCGAGATTGCCGAGGATGACTCCGAGAAGATTGTTGAAGTCGTGCGCGATGCCGCCGGTGAGCTGACCCAGGGCCTCCATCTTCTGCGATTGGCGAAGCTGCTGCTCCAGATTTTTGGTTTCGGTAATGTCGATGGCCGTGGTGAGCAGACAGTCGAGGCCGTCGAGAGTCACATGCTCCATGGAGATGTTGATCACGCGCTTGTCGCCGGACTTGGCCCTGAACATGGCCTCCATCGCGCGGATGCTGCCGTTGCGGCGCAGAAGATCGAGAGTTTCTTCGCGTTTATCGGGCTCCCACCATATTTCGAGCTGGGTGGATGTGCGTCCGACGATCTCGTGCTCTTCATAGCCGAGCATGTGGGCCATCGCCTGGTTGGCGTCGACGTAGCGGCCATCCACGACGGTGGTGATGGACATCCCGATGGGGCTGGAGCGGAAGGCCTTGGCGAATTTTTCTTCCGACTGCCGGGCCTTCTCCTCGGCCAGTCTGCGCTCGGTGACGTCGATCAGCGATTCAAGCACGCGCGAGGGCCGGCCCTGCTTGTCGCGGTGCAGGTTCCAGGCGCTGGAAACAATGAGCGCAGTGCCGTCGCGCCGGGTGTGGGTGAGTTCGCCTTCCCAGCGTCCGGTCTCAATCAACTGCCGCTCGATCGTCTCGACGGGCGCGGGGAAGCGGGTGCGGAGCAGATGGTGGGAGACTGCGCCGACCGCCTCCAACTCAGAAATGCCGCACATTTTCTGCGCGCCTTCCGGCCAGAAGAGGATGCGGCTCTGCATATCGCGCACAAACACCTGCGAGGCGTGGAGCAACTGCGCCTGCTCGCGCATCGACTCCTGAGCGTGAATGCGCTCGGTGATATCGCGGAGAATGACGGTAAACAGCGTCTGCCCGCGCGATTCAAGCTGCGAGATCGACGCTTCAATCTGAAACTCCTCGCCGTTGGCGCGCAGCGCCCATAGCGAGCCAAGCTCGCCCATGGAGCGGGTGGTCATGCCGGTACGGCTGAAGCTTTCAATATGACCGGAATGCGCGGCGTGGAAACGCGCGGGAATGAAACGGTCGATGGTGCCGGCCATGGCCTCGGCCTGCGAGCAGCCGAACATGCGCTCGGCGGCCTCATTGAACAGCACGACGCGCTGCTGGCGGTCGACGGTGATGATGGCGTCCATGGCCGAGCCGATGATGCCGCGCAGCCGCTGCTGGCTTTCGTGCAGGGCGTCCTTGTGACGCTTGCTTTCGGTAATGTCGCGCGCGATCTTGGAAGCTCCGACGACGGCGCCGGCCGAGTTGCGCAGAGGCGAGATGGTGAGGGAGACGTCAATCATCCGGCCGTCCTTGCACTGGCGACGGGTCTCGAAGTGATCGACGATTTCGCCGCGGCGGACGCGTTCGAGAATCGTGTCTTCCTCGCCTTCGCGATCGGCGGGGATGAGCCGGGTGACGGACTGGCCGGTCATCTCCCGCGCGCTGTAGCCGAAGAGCTTTTGCGCACCCACGTTCCAACTGGTCACGATTCCACAGTCGTCGATGCCGAGGATGGCGTCCTCTGACGATTCCACGATGGCCGCCAGCCGGGCGCGGGTTTCCTCAGTGCGGCGGCGTTCGGTGATGTCGCGATAGTTCACGATGATCTGGGCGGTGCTGCCGTCGGGGCTGGGAATCGGCGCGGTGCTGATTTCGACGAACGACATGGTCTGCGCGCCGCTGGGCCGGAGCCAGAGCTCGCGGCCGCGCACAAACTGGCCCTTCTGCGCCAGGTACGCGGGGCGCATGTTGACCGGAACCGGGATTCCTTCGGGGGTAAAGGCGTCGGTCAGGTCCACCAGCTTTCCATGCATGCCGCTGGGCGAATCGAAGCCGGTGATGCGGGACGTTAGATCGTTGACGAGCAGGATATTGCCGTCGAGATCGAGCACGGCGATGCCTTCGGCCAGATTGTCGAAGACGGTCTTGAGTTGCAGACGGGTCTGCAGGAACTGGCGCTCGTTCAGCGCCAGGCGGCGGTCGATGCGAGATACGGTGCAGACGTAGGCCAGCACCACCAGCGAGATGAGCGCGCAGGTGCTGAGACCGAACTGCGAGATGCTCACCTCGCGTGGCAGGCTCATTGGCACCGCCGTCCCGGCGTGGAAGACCGTGCCGGCCATCCACACGTAATGCGCGACCGGCGCGGCAAGGCCGAGGATGAGCGCCCCGGCGAATCCGCGTCCGGCCCACGGCGTGTCTGACAGTTGGCGCGCGAAGGCCAGCAGAAGGGCGAAGAAAGAGATTCCGGCGGCCAGCAGCAGAGACAATGCAATGGCCCACGGCGCCGAGCGGGCGGAGCCGGCGAAGCGCATGGCGGACAGGCCCAGGTAGTTGACCGCGGCAATGCCCGCCGCAAAAGCCACGCTGCCCGAGGCCGCGCTGCGCAGGCCGCCGCGCGGGCCGGAGGCGTCATACAGTGCCACGCCGGAGGCCGCGCTTACCGCCAGCAGAGAAAGCAGCACTGTGGGCCAGTCATAACGCACGCGCAGAACCGGGTTAAAGGATGGTGTGCCCACGTAATGCATGGTCCAGATGCCGATGCCCATGACCATGGCTCCGCTGCACAGCCTCATCGCACGCAACGGGCGCTGCGCGGCGCCAACGCGTTCCGTAATGTCCAGGGCCGTATAAGCCGCGAGGATGGTAATGATCGCCGAGAGCGCGACGAGTGGATAATCGAAACTGGTAGACAAAACCGCGCCGCCGCTCATGACAATCGCCTGCGGGTTGGGCCCTGCGCGTGGCACAATTTAATCTTCATCGTCCCTGATTTATCCAGCCTGAGTGCTTCCCGCCCGATCGGTTCAACCGCGCAACTTGAATCGCCTGATCTTGAATGTTCTGCTCTTGAATCTTCTGATCTTGAATCGTCCGATCTGGCAACTCATCCGGTTTGTCGCTGTGGTGCGGATCGGTCATTTTTATCTCTACTTGAAATCCGCCTGGATTGCGGGTGAGAGCGCTCTCAGCTTGCTGCTTTATTGTCCTTTCCATTTGTAAGCGCAGCTCGAATCGCCGGACGCCGCGCTCACCATGAACATACCGCGCAATCGGCTCGGGGCGACGGCCTTCCGGCCGGCAGGTACCGTCCCGGCACAAGAATGGAACAGGATGTGGTGGCAAACCAATCTGGGAATTCATCGGTACACTGGAATTACTCTCTCAGGGCTCGGCTGCGGCGTTTAGACGCGCCGAATTTCCAGATAAAGAGCCGCGCAGCCGCGGTTTGCCGGTAGAATATGTCGGGACCGGTTGCGGTTGCGGACCAATTAGAAGAAGTTAACCAAGTTTGGAGTGTAGTATGCAGACGGGAAACACGGTGAGTCTGGACCAGGAGATCAATCCCTGGGAAGCACAGCACGCGCGGTTTGATTTTGCAGCACGCAAGCTCAACCTGGATCAGGGATTGTGGAAGGTTCTGCGGTCGCCTTCGCGAGAGATTATCGTTCATTTCCCGATTGCCCTCGACGATGGCCGGATCGAGGTGTTTACCGGATTCCGGGTGCAGCACTCGATTGCGCGCGGGCCGTGCAAGGGCGGCATTCGCTATTCGCCGGATGTGACGCTGGACGAGGTGCGCGCGCTGGCCAGTTGGATGACCTGGAAGTGCGCGGTGGTGAATATCCCTTTCGGCGGAGCCAAAGGCGGCGTGATCTGCGATCCGCATGCGATGAGCCGCGGCGAGCTGGAGCGCATGACCCGCCGCTACACATCGGAGATCATCGAATTCATTGGGCCGGAGAAGGACGTGCCGGCGCCGGATGTGAACACCAACGAGCAGACCATGGCCTGGATCATGGACACCTACTCGATGCACATGCGGCAGACGGTGACCAGCGTGGTGACCGGCAAGCCGATTGACATGGGCGGCTCGCGCGGACGGCTGGAAGCGACCGGACGCGGGGTGATGGTGGCCTGCGATGAGAGCCTGCGCTACCTGGGCATGCAGCGGGAAGGCTGCCGGGTGATCGTGCAGGGATTCGGCAATGTGGGCTCGAACGCGGCGCGGCTGATGCAGGAAAAGGGCTACAAGATCATCGGCGTTGCGGAGAAGGATGGCGGCCTGTTCAATCCTGGCGGCATCGACATTCGTCAACTGGTCGAGTACAAGTACCGCAACGAATCGATTCTTTCGTTTCCCGGCGCCGAGGCGATGCCCACCGAGGAACTTCTCGTCAGCGAGTGCGAGATCCTGATTCCGGCGGCAACGGAAAACGTCATCACCAGCCGCAACGCGGACAAGATCAAGGCGCGCATTGTTGTGGAGGGCGCAAACGGCCCGACTACCGCTGTGGCGGACGAGATTCTGGCCGAGAAGCGGATCTTTATTGTTCCCGATATCCTGGCCAATGCGGGCGGCGTGACGGCCAGCTATTTTGAGTGGGTGCAGGACCGTCAGGGATATTTCTGGAAGGAAGTTAATGTGAACGAGCAACTCGAAAGCATTCTGCGCAGCAGTTTCGACGACGTGATCCGTTATGCCGAGGCGCACAATGTGAACAATCGCATTGCCGCGTACATGCTGGCCATCGATCGGGTGGCGGTCACCATCCGGCAGCGCGGAATTTACGCCTGACTGCGCGTAAGGCTGCGGGTTCGGCGGCTTTTGGATGCGCGTACAACTTGAGTGAAAGAAGCGGGATGGGCTGCCATCCCGCTTTTGTTTTGGCGACCCGAAACTATTTGCGCGTCCAGACGTCTTGGATAAGCAGGGAGTATAAGGAGCCTGAAATGAATAGGTTGAAGAGATGTCTCGGCATGCTGCCGCTGTGCGCTCTTTTGTGGCCCGCGGCGGCCAGCGCCCGGTCGAAACCCCTGGACCCGGTAACCGTTCACGACCGGATTGTGAAGCGTGGAGTGGGAAGCTGGATCTGCGTGGAAGAGGCGAACGGAATTGCGCTGGTGGGCAGGGTGGTTTCAATCGGCGACCAGTCGGTCGGGTTGCAGTTGGAGAACTATCCCGAGGTGACGCCGGTGCCATATCTCGATATCGTCGGCCTGCGCACCGGCATTTCGAAGAAGGCGATGTTTACCATCATCGGTGTTTCGCTGGGCGCGGCGGCCGCCATGGCCGCTGTTGGCTTTCACGAACTGAACGAGAACAGAGTCGGGACGCCGACGCTACCAACCCTTAACCACAACCCGTAGCCGGAATCAAGCGACCGTTATTGCGCAGGCAATCGAGGACAAACGGACCGCGCAGACCGGATGGCCCGTTTGTTCTCGCTGTGATCCGCACCATCCGTGTTTCTGCCGGCCTGCTGGAATTGGAACCGATGGACAGGGATGAGGCGGGATATCCGATCGCTTGGTTTCGATGTTTGCCGCGACAGCGCAGCCACACTCTTCGGATAACGATCAAAATAATAAAACGGCAGGCAATCAACCGGCAGGCTCGGGGCCAGGTCCGCTGGCCATTGGCGGCCTGTTCAGACATACGCCTGACCCGATGGGAGTTGAGCCCATTGAAGTCTGACCGGATTCTGCGGTGTCGATTCCCGAAATTGCGCGATCTGCCGCGTCATTTGCCGCTTCGGTAACGTGCGGATTCCTTTTGATTAACCCAACAAGGCAGGCAATGCCGCGGCAAGGCGATTATAGTTGTGGAATGAGGTTTGGTCCCACTCTCACCGTGGAAGACGGGCGAGTGCGGGTCTGGGCCGGATAAGCGGAGAATCGTCAGCGGCAAACATGAATCTGCCCAACTCCATCACGATGAGCCGGATCGTTATGATCCCGCTTCTTCTTTGGATTCTTTCGTCACACTTTCCGTGGCGCGGTCCGGATGGCACGCAGGAGATCGCGGCGGCGATCCTGTTTGTTCTGGCCTCGATGACCGACGGGCTGGACGGATACCTGGCGCGCAAGCGCGGGCAGATTACCACGATGGGCATGCTGCTCGATCCGCTGGCCGACAAGATCATGGTAACGGCGGCGCTGGTGGCGCTGGTGGCCTACAATCCCGAGATCGTGAAGGTGTGGATCGCGGTGGTAATCGTTGGCCGCGAGTTCCTCATCTCCGGGCTTCGTTCGATTGCCTCGTCGGAGGGGTTCACGATTTCGGCCAGTGAACTGGGCAAGCTGAAGACGGTCATCCAGATTGTCTCAGTGGTTTTAGCCATCCTGGCTCATCGTTGGGATCAGTGGCAGATCGGCGTGCTGGTGATTCCGGTGAAGTGGTACGCCATTGCGGCCATCTATTTCACGGTGCTGGTTTCAACGATTTCGGCCGTGGACTACTTTGTGGGCTTCTGGAAGAAGATCGACCTGGCCTCGAAGGACCGGCGCAAGGCCGCTGTGTTGTCGCGGGGCAAGAGCACCAGCATCATTTAAGGAAACCGGCTCGCGCCATCGAGGCTCCTGAGCCGCATCCTTATTTCAAGATCGGCAACATTGCCAAGTCGGCCAATCCATTCCAGACCGGCCAATCCATTACTGACCCACCTGATACTTCACCTCGGCCAGAGCGGTCTGGTAAGCGTAACGCGCGCTGGTGTTGGCGATTTCAGCTTCGGTCTGCGCCAGTTCCGCCTGGGTAAGCTCCACAATGCTGCTGAGGCCGATTTTGTAACGGGCCTGCGACAGATCCATGGCAAGGTTTGCCTGATCGAGCATCTGTTGAGTTACGGCGATGCGCTGAAAGGCGGCCTGCGCATTGAGCACGGCGATGCGCACGTCGCGGGCGATTGCATCGCGCAGTGTGCGCACCTTTTCCTGATCGGCCTGCGCGCGCAGCTTAGCCTCTTTAGCCTCGGCGTTGAACAAGAAGCCGTTGAAGACGGGGATGCTGATATTGGCGCCTGCCGCTCCGTACCACGAGGACTCGATCTGGTCGGCGCGCACCGGCGTTGCGCCTACCGCGGCGAGCGCGGAGATGGTGGGCATCCAAAGATCGCGCTGCGCAGTGCTGTACTGGTGTGCGGCGAGCGACTGGTCATTCATGGCGGCAAGATCGGGCCGCGCGGCCATGGCTGTTTTTACCTGCGCCTCGGCATCGTCGGGAGCGGGCGGCAGATTGCCGTTGGTCTCATCGACGAGCGTGTATTGCTGATCGGTTTCGAGGCCGAGAACATCGTCCAGTTCCGTCATGGCGGACTGCTGGCTGCTCTGCGCATCGAGCAGCATCAATTTGGCCTGCGCTACCTGCACATTGGCAAAGCTCTGGTCCAGGTCTGATTTGATTTTGGCCTTGGTGAGCGCGCCCACCTGATCGCCCGTGGCCTGACGCTGCGCTACCGTCTGCTGTGCCACGTGGAGCACGGCCTGCGCGGTGAGCGCCTGATAAAAAGCCTGGTCCACGGTGAGGGTAATGTCCAGTTCGGTGGCGCGCGCGCTCTCAAGCTGTGCGCGGGCATTGGACTTTGCGCTGAGCACCAGGTTGTGGGTGCGGCCAAAGTCGGTGATGAGCTGGCTCACGGTCAGGCCGCCGGCGGCGCGGTCATAGACGGATGGATTGTTGAGCACACCAGCGGTGATGCGGCTGTTGGGGTGCGATCCAACAGCGGTGAGGCTGCCGACTGCGGTTGGCAGTTCCGCAGAGCGGGCCTCGCGCGTAACCTGGGCCTGCGCAAGCGCCAGCAGATGCGCCACGCTGATGTCAGGATTGTTGCGGATGGCCATCTGCTCGGCCTGGGTGATGGTGAGCGTTGGGCCGACGCTGCCGGTTGGCGGCGCCGATTGCGCGTTGGGGTCGGATGCTGTCGATGTCGTTGTGGGCGCCTGGCCGGCGGTGGCCACTAGCAGATGCGCTCGCGGCGCGGAGGGCAGCGTGGACTGCTGCGCGCGGGCGGTGCCGCCGAGTGCGGCGAAAAGAACCAATCCCATGATTGCCGATGTTGCTCTTATGTTGGTCTGCGTGCTCATACTTCTCCACCTTCCGCAAGAGCGGTGTGCTTTTCGCGCCGGCCGTGGATGACCAGGTAAACCGCTGGAACCAGAAAGACGGTGACGACGACGGAGACAGCCAAGCCGCCGATGATGGCTCGCGCCAGCGGCGCATACTGTTCGCTGCCCGCCTCAAGCCCCAGCGCCATGGGAATCATGCCCAGCAGCGTGGCGAGCGAGGTCATCAGAATGGGCCGCAGACGGATTTTGCACGATTGCACAACCGCGTCCACAAGCGAGCGCCCGTCGCCGTGGAGAATGCCTGCGAACTCGACGATGAGAATGCTGTTCGAGACCACGATGCCGGTCATCATGATCACGCCCATCAGCGACATGATGTTGAGCGTGCTCCCGGTAAGCACCAGGATCAGCGCCACACCCACAAGCCCGGGCGGAATGGCCATGAGAATGATGAACGGATCGATGAACGAGCGGAACTGCGCCATCAGAATCAGATACACAAGCAGCACCGCGATGATGAGCCCGATGCCGAAGTCGTGAAACGCGGTGTTCATGCTCGTCACCGCGCCGCGCACATCGATCACCGTGTTCCTGTCGTGCGGAGTGTGCGCCACCAGCTTGTCAACCTCCGCGCCGATCTTCTGCAGAGCTTCTGTTTTTGGCGCGACGTACACATCGATCACCCTCTTAATCTGGTAGTGGTCTACCTCGGTGGGCGTATTGATCTGCTGAATGTCCGCGACCTGGCCCAGCGGCACATAGCCTGAGGCATTGTCGCCGCGTATCGCATCATGCGCTGCGGGATCGGCCTCTCCGCCCTCCTGCATCGGGGTATAGCCAACCGGCTTGATGCCCCGCAGCGGGATGTTCTTGAGGTCCTCCATCGACATGTTGTTGATCCAGCGGTCGGCGTACTGCACGGTCACCATGTAGTTGTTGCCGCTGTGCGGATCGATCCAATAGCTGGGCGCCACCATGCCGTCGGAAGTGAGCGCGGTGATGACGTTATCGACGACATCCTTGGCCGAGAGGCCGATGAGGCTGGCGCGCTCTCGATCGATGTTCAGTTCCAGGCCCGGATAGTTGATGCTCTGCGGGATGTAGACATTGCTCACGTCCGGCATGGCTCTGAGCTTGACTGCCATCTGCTGCGCCAGCGCATAGGAGTGGTCCATGTCCCGAGACTTGATCTGAATGTCGATTGGCGCCGGAAGACCCTGATTGATCACTGAATCCACCAGTCCGCCGGCCTGGAAATAAGTGGAAAGCTCGGGCATGTCGTGCGATAGTTTGGCCTGCACACGGCGCATGTACTCGTAGCTGCCGATGCTGTGATCCTGCTTGAGGCTGGTCTGCACAAAGGCCGTGTCCATGGAGGCGTTGGTGGTGTAGATGGCCGACAGATCGGGATAGACGCCGATATTGGAAACGATCATGCCCAGGTCTTTGGGCTTGACCACGCTGCGGATTACGTTCTCGACCTTGGCGATGTAGTCGTTGCTCACTTCAAGGCGCGTGCCGCTGGGCATGCGCACATTGATGACGAACTGGCCCGGATCGGTGCGCGGAAAATAGGCGCGGCCGACGAACGGAAAAGTGACGGCCAGCACGATGGCCATGCCGGCTCCGATCACGATCGTCGTGAAGCCCGGTCGCTGCATGGCACGCATGGCCAGCGACTCGTACCAGACCAGCATGGCCTGAAACTTGTCGTTGAACTTCTCTTCGAAGCGTTTGAAGATGGAAGGCTTTTTGTGCTCTCCGCCGTTTTCGGTCTGGTGCGGCTTCACGAACATGGCGCAGTAGAGCGGCACTACGGTCATGGCGAAGAAGTACGAGGCGAAGATAGAAAGCACGACGCCCATTGCCAGAGGCGTGAAGATGTATTTGCTCACGCCGCTGAAAAACGTGACCGGGAAGAAGACGATTGCGGTGGTGAAGGTGGCGGCCAGCACGGCCATGGAGACTTCCGCACCGCCTTTCTCCGCAGCCTCCCGCGGCGGCGTGCCCATCTCCATGAAGCGGAAGATATTTTCAAGCACGATGACGCCGTTATCGATGAGGCGCGAGAAAACCAGCGCCAGTCCGCCCAGGATCATGGTGTTGATGGAGCCGCCGGTCCAACTGGTAACCAGCAGGCACACCACCATCGACAGCGGAACGGCGAGCAGCACAGCTACGGTTGCGCGCGGGCTGCCGAGAAAGACGAGGATCATGATGCCGGTGAGCACCAAGCCGATTAGGCCTTCACGCGAGACGTTGCTGATGGCCAGCTTGACAAAGACCGACTGATCGAAGACCACAGCGGTCTTGAGCTGCGGCGGAATATCGACCAGATGCTTGATGGCCGCCTTGATGCCGTCTACGATGCTGATGGTGTTGCTTCCGCCGCCCTGCTTGAAGATAGGCACGTAGACCGAGCGCTGCCCATCGATGCGCACGATGTTGTATTGCAGCGTGCCCGCATCCACCGCGTTGCCCACATCGCCTACCAGCACCGAGGAGTTGCCCACTGACTTGAGCGGCATGTCGTTCATCGACTTGACGTCGGGGAACTGGCTGTTGGCGTAAATGTTGTAGTCCTTCGATCCGATGCGGACGTCGCCGGCGGGCAGAATCAGGTTGGAGCTGTCCACGGCCTTTACCACATCGGTCAGGCTGAGATTGCGCGCTTCCAGCTTCAACGGGTCAACGTAAATCTGAATCTGCCGATAGGTTCCGCCATAAGGCTGCGGCACGGATGCGCCCTGCACGTTCGAAATCTGATTGCGCACCTCGAACTGCGCCAGGTCTTTGAGCCGCGTTTCATTCAGTCCCTGGCCTTTGAGCGTGACCAGACAAACGGGCTGCGTGGAGGCGGTCATGCCCAGCACCACCGGGGGCAGCGTGCCCGGCGGCAGGCGGCGCAGATCGGCCATGGCCAGGTTGGCAACGTTGCTCAATGCGGCGTTGGGGTCGGTGCCCGGCTTGAAGTAAATCTTGATGAGGCTCACGCCGGTCATCGAGCGCGATTCGCTGTGATCCACATTGGCCGCAAGCGTGAAAAAGCGCTCGAAGGTGTTGGTGATGTCGGCTTCAATCTGCTGCGGCGGCATGCCGTTGTAAAACGTGGCCACCACCACCACCGGCATGTCGATATCGGGGAACAGGTCTACCGGCATGCGCACGATGCTCACCCCGCCGACCAGAACGACGATGAGGCACAGCATGAGAATGAAGTAAGGAAAGCGAAGCGCAAACTTGGGCATTTACTGAGCGCCTCCGTTGGCCTGGGCCTTCAGGTCGATTGTGCCGCCGGTTTCCTGCACCGTCTCCGATGCCTGCGTGGGCGTCACCAGCGGATTCACCTCTTCCCCTTCGCTGTATTTCTCCTGTCCGCCGAGTATGACGCGATCGCCGGGACTCAATCCGCTTGTAATCTCCGCCAGCTTCGATCCTTCCAGCCCCAGGGTCACATTGCGAATATGGACATGGTTGGAACTGTCGAGCACATAGATCGTCTGCTGCCGCTGCGCATTCAGCACCAGCGCCTCGACGGGAATGGTCACAATATTATTGACGGCTCCCAGTTGCAGCATGGTATTGGCATACATGCCGGGCGCGATCGACAGGTTCTTGTTCTCGATGTCGACTTCGGTCTCCATGGTGCGGGTCTCGAAGTTCACGTCGCGGGTGAAGCGGACAACCTTGCCGGTGAACGAACGGCCGATGGCGTCGACGCGCACCTGAAGCACGTCGCCGACATGGATGTAGCGCACATCGTCTTCGGGAACGGGAACGCGCAGGCGGAGCAGAGTGCTCTGTGCCAGGCGCACGATGGGCAGATCCTGGTTGTTGGAAGTTGTGCCGCCCTGGATCAGCGCGCCGGTATCGGCGTAACGCCAGATGACCACGCCGGAGATGGGCGCGACGACGTTGGTGTAGTTCTCAAGCGCCTGCACGCGCTCATTGTCGGCGCGTGCGGCTTCGGCATGTTGCTGCGCCGCGGCCATGGCGGCCTTGGCCGAGTCGACCTGCGCCTGCGACGAAATATCCTTCGACTGCGCATCGTCAAGCTCCTGCTGCGCGATGAGGCCGGGGCGCGTGGCCGCCGCCTGGCGCAACCGCTCCGACGCGGCGTGCAGCGCGCCGTGCATGGCCTGGGCTCCGTTGATCTCCTGCTGCGCGCGCGTGATCTCTTCCTGGCTCTGCTTAAGCTCGAAGCCGGTCTGTTCCAGTTGCGCTTTCAACTCAGGCACTTCGAGCACGGCCAGCGTCTCGCCCTGGTGTACGATGTCGCCGATGTCGACGTTGATGCGCCGCATGTAGCCACTCACCTTGGGGTGAACGTCGACAACCTGATACGGCTGAAACTGCCCGGCCAGCGTGAGCACGTGCGAGATGTCGCCGCGCTGTGCAATTGCAACACGAGCCGCGGGAACGGTGGATGCCGCGACGCTGCCGGAGCTGGAGCCGGAGTGGCACGCGCTCATGCAGCAGGCCGCGCAGAGCACCAAAGCAAGGAAAGGCAGAGAAAGTTTTTTGATCATGCGGGTCACGCTCCTGCTTGAAAGCGACAAATACGATTCCAGTTCCAGAGAACCAATTCGAGGAACAAATTTGTGGATGCCAAAGCTTTATGAATGCCGAAATCCGGACGATATGCGTAGAGCGTTCGGAGGCGGCGTGAATGAAAATGCATGATCAAGTCTGATCAAGTCCTGGGTACGCGCATGTGGTTATCCGCCAGCGAGCAATGATTAGCGATTCGGGTCCGTGATTCAGGAGTCTGGGATTCCGAGACGATTGGCGGCAGCGAGCAGCCGGAGATCTGCCTGGCTCAATTTGCCGTGCGTGCCGTTGGTCCAAGACACGCCAACCGCGTAGCATCAGCGACAAACCTTTTGAATCTGCGCGAAGGAACTTAAGAGACGGAAGGAGGAGGACGGAAGAAGAGCTGAACAGAAAATCTCGACAGGAAAGGCCTGGGGCGCGGATGCGAGGCCTGTTCGCGAACATGCTGGTCGATAGCCGGGGGCAGGGCTGTGAACACAGCCAGCAGCGCAAAAGGAACCTGGGGATGGATTGGGTCGGGAACCGGAACACCGTGCTCGATCAGGCGCGGCATATCGGCAGGCATGGCTTTTGAGGATCGCACCTCGCTGCCGGGTCCGGACGCGGGCCCGTACCACGAAGTCTTGGCCTCAATGAAAAATGCAAATGCGAGTACGCACAGGCCGCACGTAAGCGCGGCGCGCCAAAAGCTTTTGGAAGCTACGGAATTGCGTACCATATATCGGTAGTCTATCATTCGCAGGTTGTGCGGATTTCGCACCGGACCGATGGCCCGAATCTCTTCGACTATTGGCTTAGATGCATGCCGGGCTGAATCGTTAACCATCCGCATGCGGCAATTGGCCGGTAATCGCCAGTCGGCGATCGTCAGTCCGCGGACAGACTGGTCTGAAGAGCCGGGGCGACCGGCGTAACCGCTTCCACCAGATTGCGAATGGAGTCGATCACCAGCTCGGGCTCGTCGAGATGGATCCAGTGCGCGCTGGCCGGTGCAATGACCTGGCGCGTGCGGTTGCCGATGCGGCGCAGGCATTCTTCGCTGAGCGGCTTGGACTTGCCCGGCGTGAGCACGATGACGGGAATTTCGAGGATGGGCTCGGCGGCGTGCATTTCACGCACGGTGTCGGGAATGGATTCGATGTGTTTGCGCATGCCCGCGTAGAAGCCCGGACGCGACCAGTGCGCCGCAACCACCGGCCACACCTCGCGCGGCATTTTGCCAACCTCGGTTTTGAGCCGGCCCAGTACATGCCGCCCGCCCGATCCGCCCACACCGGCTATCTGATCAGGCAATTTGCCGGCGCGGTTGAAGAGCGACGCGACGGCCAGCCGCGCCAGGCCGCAGCGGGCAATGGGCGAAGCGAAGCGGATGAGTTTGCGGCCGCGCTCCAACTCGCCCTGTTTGGCGCCGTCCAGCGGCGGCCACTCTTCGCAGCGCATGGGATCGACAAGGACCATGCCGGCCACATCCTGCGGATAGTCGAGCGCGTAGCGGCGCATGACGAGTCCGCCGAAGGAATGGCCCACAAGAATGTAAGGCGGTTTGATGCCGGCGCGCTCGAGCATCTCATGGAGTTCGGCGGCGATGTTGCCGGGTGTGCGCGCGGTGCGGCAGGGACTGCTCCAGCCCAGGCCGGTGCGGTCATAGGACGCGGTGCCGGTGAACTGCGCTACCGATTGCTGAACATGCCGCCAGTTGAGGTTGGTTGCACCGATGCCGGCTTCAAACAGCACCGTGGGTTCGCCGGAGCCGGCTTCGAGCACATAGAGCCGCGAGCGGCCACCGATAGCGATCCAGCGGCCCGCGCCCGCGTACAGGCGCACGTCACGCCGGCTGCCGAGCGCCTGGTAAAGCATTCCCGCCGCAACCAGCACCGTGATGAAGAGCACGAACCAGACAGCAATCCCCATAACCATTCCTAGAAGTGCGTGAGTTGCGCGGAGCTGAAGTCGCTCAGGCGCAGATTAGCCTTTGCGCTGCCGCGATCGATGATCAACAACGTGGAGCCGCCCTGGCCGCGGGTTTTTTCTTCCATCTGGCTGGCCGACCATACGCCGCCGTTGTGGCGCAGGCCGAAATAGGTGAACTGCTTCACGGCATCGGAGCCCTTGATGGTCTTTTCAGCGTAGACGGGGAAGCCGATGGTGTGATCGAGCCAGGTTTTTACCTGCGCATAGTGGGTGCGGTCGGCGGGGCTGGGGACGCTGATGACTACATTGCAGTCGCGCGCGCCAAATTTGGCTTCGGGTTCGAGCGTCTGGCGCGGCCAGAAGTACTGCTGTTCGAGAAAGTCCTCGTAGCTGAAGCCGTGGCCCAGCGGACCATCGGTCCAGGCATCGAACGGCAAATGAGCGGGCGCATGATCGCCAGGGCGGGCAATTTCAATTGAGCTCTGGCCGCCGGGGCGCATCTCGATAAGGATGTGCTCGCGGGCCTGCGTGGGCGAGGTGATTTGCACCAGAACGCGAAGCGTGCCGGAAAATTCGTGCGCCTTCATCGACAGTCCATAGCTGGTGCGGGAGCCGTTTGCGTCCACGCGCACCAGGTGGCCGACCGTCTCGAAGTCGGCGGACTCGATGCGCTGCCGCTGCTGCGCGAGTGCGGCGTGGGCATCGGAGGCGACGGGGGGAACAGCGGCCGCCAGCAAGGCAAAAAGCAGCGCCAGGCTTGCGCTGATGCCCGCAGCTTTCATGCTTCGCGCCTTCATGCTTCGATCCTTCCGTCGCGGATGCGAATATGGCGCTGCGCCGAGCAGGCAATCTCCAGATCGTGGGTGACGATGACCAGGGTCATGCCGCGCGCGCGCTGAATGCCGGTGAGGATCTCCATGGTGTGCGCGGAGTTTTTGCTGTCTAGGTTACCGGTGGGCTCGTCGGCCAGCAGGATGGCGGGATTGTTGGCCAGGGCGCGGGAAATGGCTACACGCTGGCGCTCGCCCGACGAGAGCTCGTTGGGGTAGTGATACATGCGATGCTGGACGCCCATTTCGGTGAGCAGCGCTTCGGCGCGCGCGGCGCGCTCGCTGGCGCTGCAGTTTCGCGCCAGCATGGCCACCTGCACATTTTCAATGGCCCGCAGTGTGGGCAGCAGATGAAACGCCTGAAAGATAAAGCCCACCTTGCAGGAGCGGTAGGTGTCCAGATCCATGGCTGCACCTAGCACTGTGTCCTCAAAAAGCACCTCGCCGCTGGAAGGCGAGTCGAGGCCGCCAAGCAACTGCAGCAGTGTGGACTTGCCGCTGCCGCTGGGGCCGCTGATGGCGACATAATCGCCTGCGTCTATCGAGAGATCCACGCCGCGAAGGGCCTCAACGCGGCCGTTGTCGTAGTCCTTCTTCAGGTCGCGTGCCACGAGGATGGCTTTGGTCATGCCGCACGTCTCCGGTGGGAACAGCAGCGGGACCGCTGGCGGCAACAGGGAAAGCGCCTGCCGGCATTCCGATTCGGAGCCTCTGGAAGGGAGCGAATTCCCTGATAAAAGTCAAATATTCGTTGCATTGGAGTTCTGTGGCGTCCGCAAGTTTACCGGCTGCCGTGTTGGATGTCCATCATCAATTTCCATGCGGCTCAGGCGTGCATACACCGTCATGAGCGGAGCCAAGGCCGGCAAGCACAGACAGACCTGCGGGCGGCGCGGCACGGGCGGCGCGGGCCGCTTTTGACCGGCAACAGGCTGGAATGAAACAGAACGCCGGAAGGCCGCATATCTCCGCGGAAAATCCGAATCAGGAAGAACGAATCGGATTTCGGCTGTTGTGACGCCGCCCGATTGGGCCCTGATGGCGTGCGTGCAGGGCCGCGATGACGCGGCCCTCACGGAAATGAAGTTGGTGAACAAGCGGGTTAGCGGCCGCGTCCTCCGCTGCCGCCCTTGCGCGCCGAGTAGCAGTCGCGGCAGTAGACCGGGCGGTCACCGCGGGGCTCAAACGGCACCGTGGTCGGCTGTCCGCAACCTGAACATATAACGGGAGTTCCCTGGGCAGGAGCCGAACGGTATCCACCCCCGCCACCACCGCCCTGGTCGGCTTTCTTTGCCTGACGGCAGGATTTGCATCGTTTGGGGGTCGAAAAGCCGCGTTCCGAAAAGAACGCCTGATCGGCAGCGGTGAACGTGAAATCCTGTCCACAATCGCTGCATGTGAGTTGCATGTCTCCGGCCATAAAGGTCTCCGTTTGGTACTCCTTGTGGGGCAATTGTACAGCCCATTGTGGAATTTGCGACAAAGATTCCGTATTCAAATTGATAAACTTAGGCCAGCGACCGGGGTCTGAGCCGGCTTTTTCGGCTTCGGCGGCGAGTTCCCGCAGGGACAAATCGGCTTTTTCCGGCAAATTACCGGTGGCGCATGATGGAAGATCCACGATCCAGATTGTGATTCGTATGACCAAGGCAGCCAATCCGGAGCACGATGCCGAATGCATTCGCCGCATTCTGGCTGGCGAGAAGCAGCTCTTTCACGAGTTGATCCGGCCCTGCGAGCGGTCCATCTATTTTTTATTGTTCTCCTTGTTGCGGAATGAGGCCGATGCGGAAGACGTGGCCCAGGAGACGGTCATCAAGGTTTACCGGAATCTGCATCTGTTCCGCGGCGACTCGCAGTTCCGCACCTGGGTGCTATCTATTGCGCGCAATGAGGGGCTTGGCCGGCTGCGCAAGACAGAAAGCCGCCGCGAGGATTCTCTGGATGCGCTCACCGACGGCGAGGCCGGCGACTTTACTCCCGCGGTGCTGACCAGTTGGCGGGAGATACCGGCCGAGACGCTGGAGCGCGAAGAACTGGGCGCGCTGCTGCGCAAGGCCATTGACGGCCTGCCGGGGATTTACCGTAACGTTGTTTTGCTCAGGGACATCGAAGAGATGGATGTGCGTGAAACGGCAGCCGCGCTGGGTATCAGCGAAGGGGCGGTCAAGGTACGTCTGCATCGTGCGCGGGCGCTGCTGCAGCGCGACCTGGCGCCGCAGTTGAAGGGGTTTATACCCAGACGGGGCAAGCTGTTTGGGTGGGTGAAATGAAGATCGACTGCAAACACGTTTGGGAGCACATCTCCGCCTATATCGACGGCGATGTGGACGCGGCGCTGCGCGCGGAGATCGACCGGCATCTGGAGACCTGCGAGATTTGCTGCGCGGTGCTGGACTCGACCCGCAACGTGGTGGTGCTGCTAGCCGACGATCGTGTGTTTGAGCTGCCCACTGGCTTTTCCACGCGGCTGCACGCGCGCCTGGACGAGGCGATGGCGCTGAACGACGGCCCTTAAGCAGCAGCCCCGCAAGATTGTGCCGCATAAGAGAACAGCCCCGCAGATTGCTCTCCGGGGCTGTTTGTCGTTGGCTGCCGATGCGGTTTAGAAGCGCAGGCGCAGGGTGAATTGCAGCTCGCGCGGGCCGTTGCCTGAAGACGCTCCCACGCCGCCCGGCGTCACAGCCTCAGTGCCGTCACTGCCGCTGGGGTTGGTGTAGCCCTGCACATTAAACGCATTGAAGGCGTCCAGGTTGAAGCGAAGGCTGGTGGTTTCGGTGATGGGGAAGACCTTGAACAGGGACAGGTCGGCGGTCCAGTTCATCGGTCCATTCAGAACAGTGTGAGCGAATGGATTGGAGCCGATTCCTCCCGAGGTGTTCGAGGTGGGATACGGCTGATACGAGTTGAGGTTTGTCTTGCCGTTCAGCAGGGTAACGTTGGCCTCGTCGTCGCCGAAATATTTATCGGTGACCGCCTTGCCGTTAACCGGCGTGGAGCAGGCATTGGCCGACACGACCGGGGTCTGGTAGGGCGCCCAGTTTGAGGGCAGCCCGCTGACCACGGTTGACAGGCCCGTGGAGCAGGTGTTGCCGGAGATAGCCGTGGGTGCGATATAGCCGTTGAACCACTCGTACGCCTTGTAGCAGTTGCCGCTACGGCAGTCGGTGATCTTCGCGCCGTGCTTGTAGACATGGAGCGGGTTGGTCGGGCCCCAGTGAGTGGAGGTGATGGTGAAGTCCTGGGAGACGATGTTGCCGTCGCCCGCGAGCTGGAAGCCGCCCACCAGTTCATCGAGGAAACGGTTGGCGTTGCCGAGGAACCGTTTGCCCCGGCCAAAGGGCAGATCGATGATGCCGTTGAACTGGATGTGCTGCTTGGGAACCGCCGTATCGACCATGTAGTTGGCAAAGCGGTTGAGCGCGCGATAGTAGGCATAAGATGCAATGCCCGGCGGCGGCGGAGGAGGCGTAGCCGGGGCGGTGGCTGCCGGAAACGTTCCATAGGACGAAGTGTAGGGCGTTACCACGCCGAGCCCGGAGGTGGCGTAGTTCTGGATGGGATTCAGCTCGCTGTCGCGGCTGGAGTCCGAACCGATGCGGAACGGCTTGGACCAGTCGTACTCGATCTGATAAGCGACGCCGTGATGAAAGAGCCGCTGGTAGTTGGCCTGGAAGATGTTGTCGTTGGACCAGCCGCTCTTCTGCACCTGGTAATTGCCGCCGTAGACTGACTGGTCGTAGGGGCCGGTCGCGGTGGAAGAGTAGGTGTTCTGCTGCAGCGTGCCGATGACCGAGGAGCCTCCGGTTGGAGGAACAATTCCGTTCACCGCTTCCCACACAAACGTGGAGGGATGCGCGTTGTAAAAGTAGTCCTGGGCCAGGTTGGTTCCATGCGTGTACAGGTAGCTCAGGCGCAGCGCGGAGTTGCCTTTGAGCGGCTGCTCGATGGTGAAGTTGGTCTGCGTGACATAGGTGACGGGAAAGTCCGGATCGAGGCTGTTGACGCTCATGCCGGGCAGGATGGAAGTCGTGGTGCCGGTATTCACCACATTGGCGCTGTTGGCGCCCATGACCGGCACGCCGGAGCCGGAGTTGGTGACGGTCGTCCACGGGGCCGCGCCGGTTCCGCTGGCGAGCCCGGTGCGGAGAGCGTAGTTCACCAGGCCGTCAGGGGACTGGTTGGCCGAGGTATAGCTCATGGAATAGCCCACGGTGAAGGGGTTGCTGCGGTTGATGCTGACCAGGAAGTTGCGGATCGGCTCGGGGTAGATGTAGCGGCCATAGGCGCCGCGGATCACTGTTCCCCAGTGGCCGAACGGCTGCCAGGCCAGGCCCACGCGCGGACCAAAGGTGAAGTTGTCATTGCGGGTGAGGGTATTGGCGGGCACGCCTGCCTCGGCGGGAGTCTCAAACTTGACGCCGTCATACAGATCGTTGGCGATGATGGCCTGGGTGGTGAGACCTTCGGCAATCAGCTGGGCCGGCGTACCGGCGGTCACAATGGCGTGGTTCTTGAGGTCGAAGCCCTCCATCTGGCCATATTTCTGCCAGATGGCGGGGTGCGCCTCATAGCGTACGCCGAGATTGAGCGTGAGGTTGTGGCGCACGCGCCAGTTGTCCTGGATGTAGGCGTCGAACTCCATGTCGTGCAGGTGTTGAATAGGCGGCTCGATGTTGACGCCGTAGGTGTAAGCGCCGCCGAGATACTCGTCGGCGTCCGCGTAGCCCGTATTCGCGGTTTTCGAGTAGTTGGTGCCTGTGGTTGGATCTTCAAGACCGGATACGTCGCCGTTGAAGTTGATGGAGTCCTTGACCTCGTCCGGACGGGAAGAGAACCGCTCGTGACGATAACGGCCGCCGAAGTAGATCTGGTGGTTGCCGATCGTCTTGGTCAGGTTTTCGTCCAGGTCGGAGAGGATGTCGGTGACGCCGTACAGGAACTGCGTTCCGTCCATCGGGCTGATGACGCTCTCAATATAGGGGAAGCCGCCTTCGCCGAAGTTGTTGGGCAGTCCCAGTTGCTTTTCAAAGTTGGCCAGGGGCGTGCCGCCGGCCTCGTTCTGCTCGCCGAACCAGCTCTGGCTGGCCACGGTTTCGGAGAAGAAGGTGGGCGAGAAAATGTGCGTGAATCCGATGGCGCCGGCGAACAGGTTGGTGGCATCGATGGAGATGTTGCTTGCGGCTGCGGGCAGGCCGTCCGCCGCGATCGTAGCTTCGGCGTCGGTGGGATCGTTGCGATTGAAGATGTCGGTGGAAGGCTCGTTGGTAAACCGCAGATAGGCCCGGTTGTTCTGGTTGAACGACTGATCGAGGCGGAAGGTGACATTCGGCGTGGTTACGCTGCTGATGTCCTTGCCGTTCAGGTTGGTGGTAACCAGCGGGTTGTTGCTGTTGCTGGGCAACGCGGTGATGTCGTTGAAGATTTTCGCGGTGGGAGATTCGCGGGTGGGGTCGATCTGGTTGTTGGCGAACGGCGTGCGGCACCACGTGTTGGCGACTCCGGAGCCATTGCAACTGGGGGACGAAACCGTGGTGTTTGGATCGTAGAGCTGCTGCACTACGCCCGAGCTGTTGACCAGGCCGCTGAAGTCACCCTGCCGCATGGCCACGGTGGGAACCTTCATCTCCTGATAGGAGAAGCTGCGCAGCGAGTAGCGTTCGTAGGAGAAGAACCAGAAGCTCTTGTTCTTGCCGTCATAGAGATGCGGAATGAAGATGGGGCCGCCGGCCGAGGCGCCGAACTCGTTGCGGATATAAGGAGGAGCCACGAAGTCGGAGGGATTCTGGCGCTGACGGGCGATGCCGAAGGCGTTGTTGCGCGCGGTTTCAAACAACGAGCCGTGAATGTGGTTGGTGCCCGACTTGGTGGTGAGCACGGCGGTTGCGGGGGTGGCGTACTGCGCGCCGGAGCCGCTGGTTTCCACGTGGACTTCCTGCACCGAATCGGGGTCGGGCATTTCGGATGAGCCGGTGTGCGTGCCTCCGAACTCGCGGTTGCTCAGGTCGGCGCCGTCGGCCACGTATTCCATTGCCTGGCCCATCAGGCCGTTGGGGCACGAGGAAGACTGCGAGCAGCTCTCCAGCCCCGGCGTGGTTTCCTGCACCAGGGTGATCAGATTGCGGCCGTTCATGGGCAATTGATTGATGCGGGCATTCTCAAGCGTGGAGGAGACGACGCCGCTGTCGGGAGTAATGAGCTGCACGGCATTGGCGGAAACCTGTACCTGCTGGGTGACCGCGCCTGTGGTCATGGTGGCGTTAATGACGGCGTTCTGGGATGCAAGCAGATCGACGACCCGCTTGTAGGTCTTCATGCTGGGCGCGGTGACGGTCACCGTATAGGTTCCGGTAAACAGGTCGGGCACCTGGTAAAAGCCCACATTGCTGGTGGTGGTGTTGATGGAGACGCCGGTGTCTTTGTTGACCACATTGACGGTGGCGTGGGGGATGACAGCGCCGCTGGGGTCAGTGACCGTGCCCTGAATGGTGCCGGCGCCGCTCTGGGCAAACAACAAGCCGGCCGAGCCGAGCGCGAGGCCGAGCACGAGCGCAGCCTGTGCGCAAAGTGCGGGCAGGCTGCGCCGCAGGCGGTGGAAAAGGCGCGTCCAATATCTGGCGAAGAGATTCATGGTGTTTGGTACCTCCTGAAAGACTTGCGATTTTGCGTTACGAACCGTAGTACCTGGGGTAGTAAGAAATTCAGTCGAATGCCGGAAAGCTGGGGATCAACGTTATCGGAATCGTTTACGCCCGCCCTCCGGAATCGGCCCCGCAGGCGGGGCAGCCTCTTTCCTCTCAAGATCAAATTAATTTTGCCGGCGCTCGCTCCCGGTTATGCATTCTGGTGGGTTGTGGTGCGGGGCCCGAGCCTGAAACTGGAGCGACGGGGTGGAATGATCGCGCCTCTTGATCTGGTTTGATCAGACAGGACTTTCTACCAAATGGATGATCATGAATGGCAAGTGACTCACCGTTTGAATCGTTCATTCCGTCGCAAGCTGTTGATAAGTAAAGCAATTGCTTGGACCTTGCAGGGCGTGTCAAACGTCGTTGCGCCGGTCGGAACGGGCGAGTATTATCTGAAGGGCAATGAGCAAAGGCCACGCAATCCGGGAGAGTTGGCAGCCCAGAAACTCCGAAGAGAAGGATGCGATTCTGCGTGAGCTGGACCAGATACTGGACAGTCCGCAGTTTCGCAACAGCAAGCGCTACCCGGCGCTGCTCGAATATATAGTCAAAAACACCCTTGACGGCCGATCGGACGAGTTGAAGGAACGCACCCTGGGTGTGGAGGTTTTTGACCGCTCGCCCACCTACGACACCAACGCCGACACCATTGTGCGTTACACGGCGGGCGAGGTGCGCAAGCGGCTGCTGCTCTATTACTCCGATTACGGCCACCAATCCGGTTTGCGCATCTCTTTGCCGGCCGGCTCCTACGTTCCCGAATTCACGTTCGAGACCGATGCGCACGACAAGGAAGCCGAGCCGGACGGCGGCCGCGAGATGCATCTACACGAAGCCGCCGCCGATCTTCACGCCGAAGCCGAGACGCACACTGCCCACAGCATTGCAGCCGGCGAACAGGCTGAGACCGTGCGGGATGTGAAGGTGCGGACTCGGCGGATTGGGTGGCTAGCTGCGGCGGTGGTAGTGCTGGTTGCGGTGACAGCGGGGCTGTTGTGGAGGCAGCGGGCGCTTGACGCCGAGACCGCCGTGGACCAGTTCTGGACTCCGGTGCTGCGCGATCAGCGCGGCGTAATGATCTGCACGGGCAGCGTGGTGTTTGCGCCCAACAGCAACTATTCCGGCGTGCATACGGCCGGAAAAGACCTCGATTACAGCTTTGTTTCCATGCAGATTGCTTCGGCTATTGCACAGGTAAGCGATGTGACCGAGCGGTCGGGGGCCAACGCCCAGCTTGCTCCATCAGCGTCCACGCCGCTGACCGACCTGCGCGAGCATCCGGTGATTTTGCTGGGCGCCTATAACAACCAGTGGACACTGCGGCTGCTGGACCCTTTGCGCTTCCACTTTGCGCAGGGAGCGGGGACCGACGAGGCGATTCTGGATCGCATGCAACCGTCGAGCCGGTGGCGGCGCGACCACTCGCTTCCATATTCAAGTGCGGACGACTACGCGATTGTGGCGCGCTTCCGCAACTCGACCATCGACAACTGGCTGGTGGTGCTGGCCGGCCTGGGACGCAATGGAACCGAAGCCGCGGCGCAGTTCGCCACCAGTCCGCACTACACGGAACTGCTGCGCAGCCGGGTGGGCGGCAGTTTTACCGGCAAGAATATTGAAGTGGTGCTCAAGGTGAGCGTGATCGAGGGCAGAAGCGGCGCGCCTTCGATCCTGGCCGTGTATACCTGGTAGCGAGAGATGCGATTTGCATCCCGGTTTCATGGCCGATCTCCAGTTCCGGAGCGGGTTCCGGCTCCGGAACGTGAGCGGCCATCTATTCTGAGAACAATGCCTGGGCTGAGAAGAATGCCTGCCATCAAATTTCGTAAACTTCAGTCTCGTAAACTCCAGTTTCGCAAACTCCGGTTTCGCAAACTCCGGTTTCGTAAACTCCAGACCGGCTGCGCGCTGGTGCTGGTGTGGCTCTGCGCCGGGGTCGCCTTTGCTGCGCCGCGGCTGTTCTATGCCAACGACTATGGAGCCCGGGGCGATGGCGCCAGCCTCGACACGGTGGCAATCCAGAAAGCCATCGACGCAGCCGCTGCGGCGGGCGCAACGGCGACGCTGAAGCCGGGAACCTATCTTACCGGCTCGCTATTTCTGAAGTCGGGCATGACCTTCGACGTGGGGCAGGGCGTGACGCTGATCGGATCGCAAAAGCTCGCTGACTATCCGATGCTGCCCACGCGGATTGCAGGCATTGAGATGACGTGGCCCTCGGCGCTGATCAATGTGCGCAATCAGCACGACGTGACCATCACCGGCAAGGGAACCATTGACGGAGATGGCGCGGTGTGGTGGAAGTCCTACTGGGACTTGCGGGCAAAGTATGCGCCGAAGGGGTTGCGCTGGGCGTCCGATTACGATTGCCGGCGTCCACGGCTGATGCTGATTCAGAACTCGTTCCATGTGCGGCTGGGCGGAGGAATTCTGCTCCGGCGCTCGGGCTTCTGGACGGTGCAGATTCTGTATTCGCACGATGTGCATGTGGATGGAGTCACGATTCGTAACAACGAGGGCGGCAAAGGACCAAGCACCGACGGCATCGATATCGATTCCTCGCGCAACGTGCTTGTAGAGCATGCTGACATCGATGTGAACGACGACGCGCTGTGCCTGAAGGCGGGGCGCGACTCGGACGGTCTGCGCGTGAACCGGCCGACGGAGGATGTGGTGCTGCGCGACTCGATCATTCGCCATGGCGCGGCGGCTGTGACCATCGGCAGCGAGACCTCGGGCGGGTTCCGCAACATCGAAGCCTACAATCTGACCGCGCTGAGCGGGGTGCCATCAGGCGTGCTGTTCAAGTCGGCGCACACGCGCGGCGGATACGCGGAGAATATTCGCATTCACGATCTGACGCTCGATGGCGTCGCGATTCCGATTCACATTACGATGAACTGGAATCCGAGCTACAGCTATGCCACGCTGCCGGCGGGCATGAAGAATGTGCCGCGCTATTGGAGGGTTCTGACAACGCCGGTTCCGAATGCGAAAGGGCTGCCGCATTTCCGCGATGTGCATATCTGGAACATCCATGCGACGGGCGCGAAGAAGGCGTTCGAGGTGAGCGCGTATCCCAACGCGACGCTCGACAACTTCCGGCTCGACCATCTCGATATCGACGCAGCGACGGCGGGGACCATTGCCAACGCAAAGAACTGGACGATGGTGGACAACCATATTCACACCGCGGATGGAAGCACGCCGATGTTTACAGACTCGAGCGTGAACGACTCCGCGGATATTCCTTACGGCGAGCCAAAGTAAGCGCCGCGGCGGCGGATCAAATTGGGAGCTTCGCGGGATTTCACAAGCGGCCATGAACCGGATTCACAGCCAGTCCCATTCTGTGCACCGGCGAGCATATACGGTGGCGCTATAATCGACCTCAGCAGCATGTGTTCTTCTTCAAAAAAACTTTGATAGAACGGACTGCGCCCGGCACGCATCGCATTGTTGACATGGTTTGTGATCGTTGCGCAGTTTGGAATCGTTGACGCGGTTTGTGGAGCATAAGCGGTCCACACCGATGCGCTCAACTTGGAGCCTGCGTGCAATGGCGCGGCTTGACTCCGCTACGCCGTCCTCGCGGCGGCCATGAGTGGGAGGTTGATGAGTATGCGGCAAAGACGAGCTCTTTCATCGCTTCGCTCCTGGCTCACACTCATCCCCTGGTTCGGTCTCAGCACAACTTTCGCTCTGGCGGACGGACCGCGGTCCACGCCCACCATCTGGGCGCCTGCTTCCACGCCGGCGCATGAGATCTACGGCATCTCGCTGTTCGTGCTGCTCATCACCGGCACGATCTTTGCGGTGGTTGGCGGACTGCTTGCCTACGCACTCATCAAATTTCGCGTCCGCGATGCGGAAGACATGAAGCACGAACCGGCGCAGATCTATGGCAGCGTGCAGGTCGAGCTGGCGTGGACGGTGATTCCGGTGCTCATTGTGGTGGTGCTCTTTCTCACTACGGCGCGCATCATCTTTGCGATTCAGGATGCACCCAAGCCGAAGTCGGCGCTTGATGTGACCGTAGTCGGGCACCAGTTCTGGTGGGAGTTCCGCTATCCCAAGCTGGGCATCGTGACTGCGAATGAATTGCATGTTCCGGTCAGCACAAAGTCCAACCCGGAGCCGACCTACCTCAAGTTGCTCTCAGCCGATGTGGATCACAGTTTCTGGGTGCCACAACTCGGCGGCAAAACCGATTTGATTCCCAACCACCCCAATCAGATGTGGTTCGATCCGGACGCTACAGGCCTCTATCTGGGCCAATGCGCGCAGTTCTGCGGCATTGAGCACGCCAAGATGCTCATCCGCGTGTATGTGGATACGCCGGACCAATTCCAGGCGTGGGTAGAGAACGAGCAGAAGCCGGGCGTGCAGGATCCGTCTGTTGCCGCGGGCCGCCACATCTTTGAAACGGAAGCCTGCGTGAACTGCCACACGGTGCGGGGCACTGCGGCCAGGGGAACTGTGGGACCCGATCTCACGCACCTGATGAATCGCGCCACCATTGCCGCGGGCGCGGCGCAGAACACTCCGGCGAATCTGCACGCATGGATCAAGGACCCGAATGTGTTCAAGCCCGGAGCGCTGATGCCGGCCATGCAACTCAGCGATCAACAGATCGATCAACTGGTGGCGTACCTGACCACGCTGCACTGAGGAATCACAATGGCGGACCAGACACTCCCGATTCCCGGCACGCTGGATGCCGCGCAACCGCGCTTGGGCATGCTTGAATGGTTGCATAGCTGGGTGGTCACGGTCGATCACAAAAAGCTCGGCATTCTCTATATCGTCTATGCGCTGTTCTTCCTGCTGGTCGCCGGGGCCGAGGCGATGGCCATGCGCATTCAGCTTGCCGTGCCGAGCAACCACTTTCTCTCACCGGAACTGTTCAACGAGTTCTTCACCATGCACGGCACCACCATGGTGTTCCTGGTGGGGATGACGATTATATTCGGCATTGGCAATTATCTGGTTCCGCTGATGATCGGCGCGCGCGACATGGCGTTTCCGCGGCTCAATGCCTTCAGCTTCTGGCTCTCTGCGTTCGGCGGGTTGTTCCTCTATTTCAGTTTCATCGGCGGCTTCGGGCTCTACGGCATGGGCAGCGCCCCCGATGTCACCTGGTGGGCTTATGCGCCGCTTACGGCCAAGGCGTTTACGCCCGGCCACAACACCGACTACTGGGCGCTCTCGCTGATCGTGATGGGATTCGGCACTTTGGGCGCGGCCATCAATATTCTGGCTACGGTATTCTCGATGCGCTGCAAGGGCATGACCCTGATGCGCATGCCGCTGTTTGTGTGGCTGATGGTTGTGACCAGCGCGCTCACACTCATCACCATCACGCCGCTCACTGCCGCGCAGATCATGCTGATCATCGATCGCTATCTGGGCGGCCACTTCTTCGATGCACAGGCCGGCGGTGCGCCCGTCGTCTGGATGCACTTTTTCTGGATCTTCGGCCACCCCGAGGTATACGTATTGATCCTGCCCGCATTCGGCATTGCCAACGAGGTCATCCCGGTGTTCTCGCGCAAGGCCATCTTCGGCTATCCGGCCATGGTTGCGGCCTCAATCGGCATCGCCTTTGTGAGCACTACCGTGTGGGCCCACCACATGTTTACCGTGGGCATGACGTCGGTGGGCAATACCTTCTTTGTTCTCTCCACCATGATGGTCGGGATTCCCACGGGCATCAAAATCTTTAACTGGATTGCGACCTTATGGGGCGGCAAAATTCGCTTTGCCACACCCATGCTGTTTTGCATCGCATTTCTTTTTCAGTTCCTTTGCGCGGGACTCACCGGCATTATGCTTTCTGTCGCTCCGTGGGACTGGCAATTGCACAACTCCTACTTCGTGATCGCGCATTTTCACTACACGCTGGCCGGCTCGTTTGTCTTCTGCATCTTTGCAGCGATCTATTACTGGTATCCCAAGGCGACCGGGCGCATGCTAAGCGAGACGTTTGGCAAGTGGCACTTCTGGCTGTTTCTTATCGGCTTCCACATGACGTTCGACACCATGCACTTCGTGGGCATGTTTGGCATGCCGCGCTCTATTTATACCTACCAGGCGGACCGGGGATGGGGCACGCTCAACATGATTATCTCGATTGGCGGATTTATTCAGGCCATCGGCGTGCTGTTGTTTGCGTGGAACCTCATCCACTCCTACCTGCACGGCAAAGAGGCCGGCAACGATCCGTGGGACGCGTGGACACTGGAGTGGTCGACATCTTCGCCACCGCCCGCCTATAACTTTGCCGCCGACCCGGTGGTGCGCAGCAGGCGACCGCTCTGGGACATCAAGCATCCGCAGGATCCGGACTGGAAGTACGAGCGATGAGCACAATTCCCATCTTCGCGGACGAATCATGGCAACTGCCTTCGCGCGGTCGCGTGGGCATGCTGTGCCTCATCATAGGCGAATCGGCTATCTTCACCATCTTCGTGGTGGCTTACATCTATTACATCGGCCGCAGCGCTTATGGACCCACGCCGAAGATACTGGAACTGCCGATCTTCAACACCATCTGCCTGCTCTCAAGCAGCGTGACGATCATGCTGGCCGAGCACGCCATCCAGCATGGGCTGATGCGACGCTTTGCGCTCTTGTGGGGGCTCACCATGGCGCTGGGGATCGAGTTCCTGGCTGGAACGGCGATGGAATGGCACAAGCTGATTTTCAGCGATCACCTCACCATCAGCACCAATCTGTTCGGCACCACGTTCTATTCGCTCGTGGGGTTGCATGCGACGCACGTGGTGATCGGCATCATTGGATTGTCGCTGGTGATGCTGTTCACGCTCATGGGCCGGGTGAAGCCGAGTCATGCTGAGCGCATCCAGGTGCTGGCACTCTACTGGCACTTTGTCGATGCGGTCTGGGTGGTGGTTTTTACCGTGGTCTACATCGTGGGAAGGTGAGTGCAATGGCGGAGATCCTGCAGCATAAGCAACACGCGGAGAGCGAGCACATTCACCTGCCTGCGCCAACGGCGTGGCCCATCGTGCTGGCCTTCGGATTCACATTGCTGGCCGCAGGGCTTGTTACCGCCGTGGGCATCAGCATTCTGGGCGCGGTGCTGATGCTTGCCGGCTCCGTGGGATGGTTTCGCCAGGTGCTGCCGCATGAACGGCACGAGGAAGTGGAAGTCAGCGAGCGGCCGATGGTGATTGCCTCGTCGCGTGCGCTGGTGGACCGCATCCGGCTGAGCCCGTCCCATCGCGCGCGGCTGCCGCTTCAAACCTATCCGGTAATCAGCGGCATCAAGGGCGGTATTGCCGGCGGGCTCGCGATGATTATTCCTGCCCTGCTCTACGGGCTGATTGCGCAGCACAGCATCTGGTATCCGGTGAATCTGCTGGGCGGCGCGGGCGTGGCGCACTGGAGCAACCCCAGTACCGCGGATATTGCCGCGTTCCATTGGCAGGGTCTGATTGTGGCCAGCATCATTCACTCCGTAGCCTGCGTGCTGGTGGGGCTTTTGTATGGCGCCATGCTGCCCATGCTGCCGCGGCATCCGGTGGTGCTGGGCGGCATTCTTGCTCCGGTGCTGTGGACCGGCATCCTGCATGCGTTCATGGGCATCATCAATCCGGCGCTCGACGCGCGCATTCAATGGGGATGGTTTTTGATTTCGCAGGTGATCTACGGTGTAGTGGCGGGGCTGGTGGTGGTGCGACAGGAAAAGATATCGACGAGCCAGTCGCTGCCGTTTGCCGCGCGCCTGGGCATCGAGGCGCCGGGGCTGATGCACTCCAGGCCGGAAGCCGGGCCGGGCGACAAGGAGAAACGCTGATGCGCGGCGCTGCACTGCGACTGCCTGCGTGTGTTGTCGCGTGTCTTGCGGTTTTTGCCGCAGGCTGCAGACCGGCGCCGGGGCATCCGCCTGACCCTGCGCCGCGGCCGGATCAGGTGATGGACTTTACCACGCTTTATCACCAGAACTGCGCCGCCTGTCATGGGCGCAACGGGCAGAACGGGCCGGCGATCGACCTGGCCAATCCCGAGTACCAGGCGCTGGTTGACGATGGCTCGCTGCGCAAGTGGATCGCCAACGGCATGCCGGGCACGGAGATGCCGGCGTTTGCGCAGTCGGCGGGCGGCATGCTGACTGACGCGCAGGTGGATGCGCTGGTGGCGGGGATGCGCAAGACGTGGGGCACGCAGAATGCTTTTGCCGGCGATGTGCCGCCGGCCTATGTAGAGACAAAGACGGGCGACGCGAAGCGCGGGGCGCAGGCTTATCAGCAGCGGTGCGCGGGATGCCACAAAGCGAGCGGACAGGAGATTGCCAGCCAGGGATATCTCGCGCTGATTGGCGATCAGGCCTTGCGCAGCATTATCGTTGCCGGACGGCCGGACCTTGGCCAGCCGGACTGGCGGCACGATCCGCCCGGCGGCAAGTCGGCGGCTCCGCTCTCCGCACAGGATGTGGATGACATTGTTACGTACCTGGGAACGTTACGGAGCGGCACGCCAGCCGAAGCTTCCGCGCCGGGCGGGAGGTGAGTGAATGAGCGATCATGAGCAGCAAACGAACGAGCAGGTCGACAATACCGCGGCTTCGCATCCGGCCCACCGCGACGATGCAGCGGTCGTGTCGCGGCGCTGGCTGCTGCTGAAGGCGGGCATCGCGCTCAACGGACTGGTGGGGCTGGTGCTGGCCGCGCCGGTGCTGCGCTATGTTCTTGCCCCCTGGCGCAAGGACTCGAGCTACAGCTCGTGGGTTTCGCTGGGCAGCGAGAGTGACTTTCCCGCCGGCCAGACGCGGCTTGCGTTCTACAAGAATCCTTACACTCACGGCTGGGACGGCGCCACCGACAACGTGGCCTGCTATGTGCGCCGCGAAAGCGCCAGCGAGTTCCGCGTCTTTGCCATCAACTGCGCGCATCTGGGCTGCCCGGTGCGCTGGTTTCCGCAGTCGCAGTTGTTCATGTGTCCGTGCCATGGCGGTGTCTATTATGCCGACGGTTCGCGCGCCTCAGGACCGCCGGAGCGTGGACTGTTTACCTACGAATGGAAAGTTGTGAATGGGGCTTTGCACATTGACGCCGGGCAGATGCCCACGCTTTCAAACACCGCCAGCCTGGTGCAGATTTCCACCGGCAAGGGAGATTGCTCATGCCAGGGATGAAGCAGATCGCGACGCGCGTCTATGCGTGGCTCGAGTTGAGGCTGCAACTCGAAGCGCCGGTAAAAGACGCCGTGCTGCATCCGGTGCCGCGCAATACGGCGAGCTGGTGGTACGTGTTTGGCAGCGCCGCGTTCACGCTGCTGTTTCTGCAAATCTTTACCGGCATTCTGCTGGCGCTGGTTTATGTGCCCTCGGCGGGCGAGGCCTGGAACAGCCTCAACGTGCTCAATCACCAGATTCCGCTGGGGTGGTTTCTGCGCGCCCTGCACGGATGGGGATCGAACTTCATGGTCGCCATCGTGCTTATTCACATGGCGCAGGTGTTTCTGTTTGGCTCCTACAAATTTCCGCGCGAGCTTACCTGGATTCTGGGCGTCTTTCTGCTGTTGATGACGCTGGGCATGGCTTTCACCGGACAGGTGCTGCGCTTCGATCAGGATGCGTACTGGGGCCTGGGCATCGGCGCCTCGATCGCCAGCCGCGTGCCGTGGATCGGCGGCGGACTGGTGCATCTGATGCTGGGCGGCCCGATCATTGCCGGCTCCACTTTGTCGCGCTTTTTTGCGCTGCACGTGTTTGTGATTCCGGGCGCGATGCTGCTGTTTGCATCTCTGCATGTGTGGATGGTGCTGAAGCTGGGCATCAACGAGTGGCCCATGCCCGGCCGGCTGGTCAATCGAAAGACCTACCTGGCCCAGTACAGCAAGCTGACCCACGAGGACGGCATTCCTTTTGTGCCGGGGGCGTTCTGGAAAGATCTGGTCTTTTCCGGCGCGATTCTGGCGGCGGTGGCGGTGTGCGCGTTTGTGTTTGGGCCGTATGGACCCGGCGGACAGCCCGATCCGGCCATCATTCAAACCGTTCCCAAGCCGGACTTTTTCTTCCTGTGGATTTACACCATCCTCTCCTATCTGCCGCCGGATATGGAGACGCCGTTCATCCTGATCGCGCCGATTATCGGCATCGCGATTCTGCTGGCGCTACCGTTCTATGCTTCAGAAGGTGAGAAAAGCTGGCACCGCCGCCCCGTGGCCGTGCTGGTGGTGACCACCGTCGCTGTGAGTTGGGGCGTGCTGACGCAACTGGGCACCACCACTCCGTGGAGCCCGCACATGAGCGCGTGGAGCAGCGATCCGATTCCGGCGGCGCAACTGCGCTCGCTTACGCCGGTGGCGCGCGAGGGCGCGATTGTCTTTCAGGCCAAGCAGTGCCGCAACTGCCACGCGGTCGGCGGCCTGGGCGGCGAGCGCGGGCCGGCGCTGGACGATGTGGCCACGCGCATGACGATGGATCAGCTTCGCTACAAGGTGGTGACGGGGGGCGGCAACATGCCCGCCTATGGCAAGAATCTTTCCCCGCCGGAGATCGAGGCGCTGGTGACGTTTCTGGAGACGCTGCACCCCGCCAACGAGCCTCCGGCTTACGATCCCGCGCGGCAGCAGGCTCTTGAAGGCTCGCAGCCGTCAAGCGGCGCGGCTCACGCCAACCCATGATGCCAAAGGTAACGGTTGCGGACCTGTTTATCCGCTGGGATATTCCGTGGCCGGTAACGGTTGCGCTGGCGATTACCGCGCTGGTCTACGCGCGCGGATGGCTCCGCATCCGCTCGACGCGAGCGGCGCAGTTTCCACCTTGGAGGTTGTGGTGTTTCCTGGGCGGAATCACCGCGCTGTTTGTCGCGGTGGCTTCGCCGCTCGATACATTCAGCGGGTCGCTCTTGTTCATGCACATGGGGCAGCACTTCGTGCTAATGTCGATTGCGCCGCCGCTGATTCTGTTTGGCGCGCCGGTGGTGCCGCTGCTGCGCGGGCTACCGCGCTGGGTAATTCGCGGACCATTGCGGCCGGTTTTTGCCAGCGGCGTACTGCCGGAGCTGGAGGCGTTTTTAACGCGGCCGGTGGTGGCGTGGCTGCTGATGGATCTGGCCTATATCGGCTGGCATATTCCGGTAGCCTACGAAACCGCGCTGGCTTCGGAGAACTGGCACAACTTTGAACATGCCTGCTTCTTTTTTACCAATCTTGCGTTCTGGTGGCCGGTGATCCAACCCTGGCCCTCGCGCGGGACGTTTTCGCGCTGGCTGCTGATTCCTTACCTGATGCTCGCCGATGTGGTGAATACCGCGATCTCGGCGTCGCTGTGTTTTGCAGGCCGGCTGCTCTACCCCAGCTACGGGCTGATTGTGCGGCCGCTGGGGCTGAGCGCGCTGGACGACCAGGCCGCAGCGGGCGCGTTCATGTGGGTGTGCGGATCGATGGTGTACCTGATTCCGGCCGTCGTCATCGTGGTGCAACTGCTTTCGCCGCGCAGCGGGCAGGAGAGCGAGCATGCGCTGGATGGCGGCGCGGTATAAAGGACACGCCCGCGCCAAAATAAAACTGGCGGCGGGGACGCCGCCAGCTCTGTGATTCTTGATTGCAGCAATGAGTGACTGTGAGCGGGACGCCGGCCCTATGTCTGGCGCGAGAGTGGGAGTTTACCGCGCCGCCATGGCGTGCAGTCCCTGCTCTTCTTCCCGGCTGGCCTTAAGCCAGGTGTCGACCGCGGCCGCGGCTTTGCGGCCCTCGGAGATAGCCCAGACAACGAGCGACTGGCCGCGGCGCATGTCGCCGGCTGCAAAGACGCCTTCCACCGAAGTCATGTAGTTCTGCGTGGACACGTTGCCGCGGTTGTCGAGATCCACGCCGAGCTGCTCGATCATGCCATTGCGCACCGGGCCCAGGAAGCCCATGGCCAGCAGGACCAGATCGGCATCGAGCGTGAACTCGCTGCTTGCAATGGCCTCGAATTTTGGCGGCGCACCCACGCGGATGCAGTGAAGCTGCTTCACGTTGCCGTGCTCGTCGCCGGTAAACTTGACGGAATTGATGCTCCAGTCGCGGTTACCGCCTTCTTCATGCGAGCTTTCGGTACGCAGTTGCAGCGGCCACAAAGGCCACGGGGTTGAGGCGGCGCGCTCGCCGGGCGGCTTGGGCATAATCTCAAACTGGTGGACGCTTTTGGCGCCCTGGCGATGGCTGGTGCCCAGGCAGTCGGCACCGGTGTCACCACCGCCGATGATGATGACGTGCTTGCCGGTGGCGAGAATGGCCTTGGACGGATCGGAGAGAAACGTCTCGTCCGCATCGCCTTCGCAGCGATGGTTCTGCTGCGGCAAAAATTCCATCGCGAAGTGGACGCCCTTGAGTTCGCGCCCGGGAATCTTGAGGTCACGCGGCTGCTCGGAGCCGCCGCAGAGCAGGATGGCGTCGTATTCCTGACGCAGCGATTCGACTGAAACGTTCACGCCGACGTGAGCGCTGGTGACGAACTCGACGCCTTCGGCGCGCATCTGGTCGATGCGGCGGTCGAGCACCTGCTTTTCGAGCTTGAAGTTGGGAATGCCATAACGAAGCAGTCCCCCGATACGGTCGTTCTTCTCGTATACGGTGACCGCGTGGCCGGCGCGGCGCAACTGTTGCGCGGCGGCCATGCCCGCCGGGCCGCTGCCGATGACGGCCACCAGCTTGCCGGTGCCCTGCTCGGGCGGTTCGGGGTGAATCCAGCCCTCGGCCCAGGCGCGCTCCACGATCGAGCGCTCGATGAGCTTGATGGAAACCGGCGGCTGGTTGATGCCGAGCACGCAGGCGGTCTCGCACGGAGCGGGGCAGATGCGGCCGGTGAACTCGGGAAAGTTGTTCGTCGAGTGCAGGCGCCGGATGGCCGCCTCCCAGCGGTTGTTGTAAACCAGGTCATTCCAGTCGGGGATGAGATTGTTGACCGGGCAGCCGGTGTGGCAGAAGGGCACGCCGCAGTCCATGCAGCGGGCGCCCTGCTCGCGCTGCTTTTCTTCGGGAAACGGGTTGTAAATCTCCAGCCAGTCGTGAACCCGCTCGGCGGGATCGCGGCGCAGCGGCTGCTCGCGTTGAAGCTCCATAAATCCTGTGACCTTACCCATGCTGCACCTCTGATGCCGTCACCAGAGGCGACGAAAGAGTGGGAGTGACATACACTTCCTTGGCGCGCGCAACACCCAGTACGCGCTTGTATTCGTGCGGGAAGACCTTGATGAAGTTCGGCTGCGCATCAGTCCAGTGTTCCAGGATCCATGCCGCGCGCGGGCTTCCGGTCAGGTCGCGGTGGCGTTCGAGCAGGCCGCGCACGCGGTCCACGTCGGTTGCATCCACCAGTGGCTCAAGATCGACGCTAGCCTGGTTGCAGCGGCGCGCGCCAAAGTCGCCCTGATCGTCAAAGACATAAGCAAAGCCGCCGCTCATGCCGGCGGCGAAGTTGCGGCCGGTTGAGCCAAGCACGATCACCAGTCCGTTGGTCATGTACTCGCAGCCGTGGTCGCCCACGCCTTCCACCACCGCGGTGGCGCCGGAGTTGCGTACCGCGAAGCGCTCGCCGGAGATGCCGTTGAGGAAGACCTCGCCGCTGGTGGCGCCGTAGAGCGCCACATTGCCCACCAGAATGCTTTCCTCGGGCAGAAAGCTCGAAGTCTTGGGCGGATAGGCGATAATGCGTCCGCCGGACAGGCCCTTGCCGAGATAGTCGTTCGAGTCGCCTTCCAGCTCGAGCGTAACGCCGTTAGGCACGAACGCGCCGAAGCTCTGGCCGGCCGAGCCGTGGAAGCGAAAGTGGATGGTGCCGTCCGGCAGCCCGGCTGACCCGTAGCGGCGCGCGATCTGGCCGCCAAGCATGGCGCCCACGGTGCGATGCACGTTGCGGATGGCAAAGTTGGCGGTGACCTGCGTTTGGGACTCGAGCGCCGGCATGGCCCTGGCGATGAGCTGGTGATCGAGCGCCTGGTTGAGGCCGTGATCCTGCGCCTGGGTACGGCGGCGGGAGACCTTGGAGGGAAGATCGGGCGCATAGAGAATGGAGGAAAGATCGATGCCCTTGGCCTTCCAGTGGGTGTCGGCGATGGAGGCGTCGATTCTGTCTACGCGGCCCACCATCTCGTTGACGGTGCGGAAGCCGAGCCGGGCCATGTGCTGGCGCATCTGCTCGGCAATGAAGAAGAAGAAGTTGATGACGTGCTCGGGCGTGCCGGTAAAGCGGGCGCGCAGGACGGGGTCCTGCGTGGCGATGCCCACCGAGCAGGTATTCAGGTGGCACTTGCGCAGCATGATGCAGCCCATGGAAATGAGCGGCATGGTGGCAAAGCCGAACTCTTCTGCGCCCAGCAGCGCGGCGATGGTGACGTCGCGGCCGGTCTGCAGCTTGCCGTCGGTCTGCACCCTGATGCGGCTGCGCAGATCGTTCAACAGCAGCACCTGCTGGGTTTCGGCCAGGCCCAGTTCCCAGGGCAGGCCGGCGTGCTTGATGGAGCTGAGCGGCGAAGCGCCGGTGCCGCCGGTGTCGCCGGAGATGAGCACTACATCGGCGTGCGCCTTGGAGACGCCCGCGGCTACCGTGCCCACGCCCACCTCGGAGACCAGCTTTACGGCGATGCGTGCCTGCGGATTCACGTTCTTCAGGTCGTAGATGAGCTGCGCCAGGTCCTCGATCGAATAGATGTCGTGGTGCGGCGGCGGCGAGATGAGCCCGACGCCGGGGATGGAGTGACGGGTTCGGGCAATCACCTCATCCACCTTGTGGCCCGGCAATTGGCCACCTTCGCCGGGCTTTGCGCCCTGGGCCATCTTGATCTGCAGCTCGTCGGCGTTGATGAGGTAGTTGGTGGTGACGCCAAAGCGGCCGCTGGCAATCTGCTTGACGGCGCTGCGGCGCAGGTCGCCGTTTTCGTCGCGCTTGAAGCGCGCTTCGTCCTCGCCGCCCTCGCCGGTATTCGACATGCCGCCGATGCGGTTCATGGCGATGGCCAGGGTCTCGTGCGCTTCCTTGCTGATGGAGCCGTAGCTCATGGCGCCGGTGGTGAATCGCTTGACGATCTCCTTGGCCGGCTCGACCTCTTCGATCGGAATGGGCTCTTCAGCGTACTTCAGCTTGAGCAGACCGCGCAGAGTGGCCATGTTGCGGTTCTGATCGTCGATGAAGTCGGTGTACTCCTGGAAAGTGGCCGGATTGTTGGTGCGCACGGCGTGCTGCACCTTGCTGATGGTGTGCGGATTCAGCAGGTGGAACTCGCCGCTTTCGCGGTACTGATACTGGCCGCCGACCACCAGGTCGGTCTCAGAGTCTGTGAGCGGGCGGAAGGCGAACTCATGTTTCATCTGCGCTTCGCGGGCCAGCACCTCGAGGCCCACGCCCTCCACGCGCGATGCAGTGCCGGGGAAGTAGGCCTGGACCAGCGGCTGGTTCAGGCCCACGGCCTCAAACACCTGCGCGCCGCGATAGCTCTGCAGCGTGCTGATGCCCATTTTGGAGATGGTCTTGAGCAGCGCCTTGTTGATGGCCTTGATGTAGTTCTTCTCCGCGTACTCGGCGCTGATTTCTTCCGGCAGCAGGCCGCGACGTTTGAGGTCGTGTATGGTTTCGATGGCCAGGTAGGGATTGACGGCGCTGGCGCCGTAGCCGATGAGCAGGGCGAAGTGCATCACCTCGCGCGGCTCGCCGCTCTCGATGATGAGCGCGACCTGGGTGCGGGTCTTGTCGCGCACCAGCCGGTTGTGCACGGCGGCCATGGCCAGCAGGCTGGGAATGGGCGCGTAGGTGGCGTCGACGCCGCGATCCTGCAGGATGAGCAGCGAATAGCCGTTGTTCACCGCGATGGCGGCGCGGTTGCTCAATTCGTCGAGCGCGTGCTTCAGGCCGGCTTCTCCGTCGGCGGCGCGAAACAGCGCGGGCAGGGTGATGGCCAGCAGGTCTCCGGAGGAGACGCGGCGCAGCTTTTCCAGATCACGATTGGTGAGAATCGGATGCGGCAGCTTGAGGGTATGGCAGTTCTCCGGCGCCTCGTCCAGGATGTTCCGCTCGGTGCCGATGTAGCTGATCAGCGACATCACCAGCTCTTCGCGGATGGGATCGATGGGCGGGTTGGTCACCTGCGCAAAGAGCTGCTTGAAGTAATTGAACAGCGACTGCGGACGGTCTGACAGGCAGGCCAGCGGCACGTCGGTTCCCATGGAGCCGATGGGCTCCTCGCCTTTCGCAGCCATGGGGCCGAGCAGGATGCGCAGATCCTCTTCGCTGTAGCCGCAGGCGCGCTGGCGGCGCAGCAGCGTCTCCTGGTTGGTGGGGATGATGCGCTTGGGCTCCGGCAACACGTCCAGCGTGATCTGCTGTTTTTTGAGCCATTGGCCATACGGCTGGCGGCCGGCCAGCTCTTTCTTGATCTCGCTGTCGGAGATGAGGCGCTGCTGCACGGTGTCCACGAGGAACATGCGGCCCGGCTGCAGGCGACCCTTCTTGCGGACATCCTCGGGCGGCACTTCGATGACGCCGGCCTCGGAGGCCAGCACCACCAGATCGTCCTTGGTGATGATGTAGCGGCCGGGGCGCAGGCCGTTGCGGTCCAGCGTGGCGCCGATGATCCTGCCGTCTGTGAAGGCGATGGCGGCGGGGCCGTCCCACGGTTCCATCAGCGAGGCGTGGTACTCGTAAAAGGCGCGCTTGTCCTCGTCCATGTCTGGATTGCCGGCCCAGGCCTCGGGGATGAGCATGGCCATCACGTGGGGCAGGGAACGGCCGGACTGGAAGAGGAATTCGACGGCGTTGTCGAGCGAGGAGGAGTCGCTGCCGCCGGGCGTGACCACCGGGAACAGGTCGTCGATCTTCCCGTCGTAGAGCGGGCTCTCAAAAACGGACTGGCGGGCGTTCATCCAGCTGATGTTGCCGCGGATGGTGTTGATTTCGCCGTTGTGCGCCACGTAACGGTAGGGGTGGGCCAGCTTCCAACTGGGGAAGGTGTTGGTGGAAAAGCGCTGGTGAATGAGCGCAAGGGCGCTGGTGACCAGGGGATTGGCCAGCTCGAAGTAAAACTTTTCGATCTGCGGGGCCAGCATCAGGCCCTTGTAGATGAGGGTGCGGCAGGAGAAGGAAGGGACGTAAAACATCTCCTTTTCCTCGATATCGGAGGCGGCGATCTCGTTTTCGGTGCGGCGGCGGGTGCGATAGAGCACACGCTCGAAGGCGTCCTCGTCCATGCCGGCGGGGCGTCCGACGAAAAGCTGCTCGATGTAAGGCTGCGAGGCGCGGGCTTCGCGGCCGATGGCGTCGCCGTTGACCGGGGTGTCGCGCCAGCCCAGGATGGTCAGCCCCTCTTCCTTCACAATGCGCTCAAAGACCCCTTCGCACTGGCGGCGGTTGAGCTTTTCGACCGGCAAAAAACACATGGCTACGCCGTAGGCGCCGGCGGCGGGCAGCTTCCAGCCCAGTTCGGCGCACTCGCGCACGTAAAAATCGTGTGGAATCTGGATAAGAATGCCGGCGCCGTCGCCGGTTTCCGGGTCGCAGCCCGCGGCGCCGCGATGGGTGAGGTTGATGAGCACCTCAAGCCCCTTGCGGATGATCTCGTGGCTCTTTTCGCCGCGAATGTTCGCGACCAGTCCCATGCCGCAGGCATCGTGCTCATTCTGCGGATGATAGAGTCCTTGCGGTTGAGGTGCGCGGAGGCGATGATTGATTGATTCCATGGCAGCCTTTTCCGTAGCAAGCGTTGCGGATGCGGTTTACCTGTGTGCCTGGGGGAGAGACACAGCCATATCGCGATTTCAGTTTGTCGAAATCGCCCTGGCTTGAATCAGAACTGTTACTGAACAGGTCCGGCCGCATCCGGGACTTCAACTACTACTATATCGAAAAAGTCCGCGCGCCGCTGAAGTTCCTTCTCTCCGAGGCATCAGCCTGCAAAGGGTGAAAGTTCACGGAAGTAACACCCCATTGTGGGATTTCACTAATTGCGGCGTTTTGTAGGATGTAGAGTGACCGAGGCGCTGAATGATCAAAGACACGATTCTAGTAACAGGTGGGGCAGGTTTCATCGGCTCCAACTTCATTCTCACCTGGATGAAGGCTGCCGGGACGTCGGTGGTGAACCTGGACCGGCTGACCTATGCGGGAAATCCGGCCAATCTGGCCGCCCTGGAAGCCGATCCGCGCTACTCGTTTGCGCATGCAGACATCTGCGACGCCGAACAGGTGGCCGCGCTGCTCAAAAAAGAGCAGCCCAGGGCCATTGTTCACTTTGCCGCCGAAAGCCATGTGGACCGCTCCATCGCATCGCCGGAGGCGTTTATCCGCACCAACGTTCACGGGACGTTTGTGCTGTTGGAGCAGGCTCGCGCCTATTGGACCGGGCTGGACGAGGCCGGCCGCGCCGCGTTCCGTTTTCTGCACGTTTCGACCGACGAGGTCTACGGCACCCTGGGAGCCGATGATCCGGCCTTCAGCGAGACCACTCCGTATGCGCCGAACAGCCCTTATGCCGCTTCCAAGGCCGGCTCCGACCACCTGGCGCGCGCCTACTTTCACACCTTCGGCCTGCCCGTGCTCACCACCAACTGCTCCAACAACTACGGGCCGTTTCAGTTTCCTGAAAAGCTGATTCCGCTTATGATCCTGAACGCGCTCGAAGGCAAGCCGCTGCCGGTTTACGGCGATGGCAAAAACGTGCGCGACTGGCTGTTTGTGGAGGATCACTGCGCGGCGATCCGCGCGGTGCTGGAGCGTGGCCGCCTGGGCGAAACCTACAATGTGGGCGGCAACAGCGAACGGGCGAATATCGACGTGGTGACCACCATCTGCAACCTGGTGGACGAGCTGCGTCCGCAGCCGGACGGCGCTCCGCGCACCGGGCTGATACGGTATGTGCAGGACCGCCCCGGCCACGACCGCCGCTACGCCATCGACGCGTCGAAGATCATGCGCGAGTTGGGCTGGCAGCCTTCAGAAAAATTCGAGAGCGGGCTGCGCAAAACCGTCGAGTGGTATCTGGACAACAGCGAATGGATCGACAACGTGCGCACCGGCGCATATCGAGACTGGATCGCGCAAAATTATGCCGAAAGAGAACAGGCATGAGGTATCAGGCATGAAGGGCATCATTCTGGCCGGCGGCTCCGGCACCCGGCTCTATCCGGTAACGCATGTTGTCTCCAAGCAGCTTTTGCCGGTCTACAACAAGCCGATGATCTACTACCCGCTGAGCACGCTGATGCTGGCCGGCCTGCGGGAGATTCTGATCATCTCCACGCCGCAGGACACCGGCCGGTTTGCCGAGCTGCTGGGCGACGGAAAGCGCTGGGGCATCGAGATCCGCTATGCCGTGCAACCCAGCCCCGATGGGCTGGCGCAGGCCTTTCTCATCGGCCGGGATTTTATTGCCGACGACCCCTGCGCGCTGGTGCTGGGCGACAACATCTTCTACGGGCAGGGATTTTCGCAGCAACTGCAGACCGCGGCCACGCTCGACAGCGGGGCAACCGTGTTCGCCTATCCGGTGGAAGACCCGGAGCGCTATGGCGTGGTGGAGTTCGACGGCAACGGCCGCGCGGTGAGCCTGGAAGAGAAGCCCAAAGCACCCAAGTCGCGCTACGCGGTAACCGGGCTTTATTTCTATGACCGCGAGGTGGTTTCGATTGCCGAGTCGCTCAAGCCATCGCCGCGCGGGGAGCTGGAAATTACCGACCTCAACCGGCGCTATCTTGAGGCCGGAAAGCTGAACGTGGAGATCATGAGCCGGGGCATGGCGTGGCTGGACACCGGCACCCATGACTCGCTGCTCGAAGCGGCCACCTTCGTACACACCATCGAGCGGCGGCAGGGGCTCAACATCGCCTGTCCCGAGGAGATTGCCTACCGGCAGGGATTTATCGACGCCGCCCAACTCGAGGCTCTGGCTCATCCCATTGCCAAGAGCGGCTATGGGCAATATCTGCTGGCGCTTTTGCACGAGCCCTATTTCGCGGCGCACGGGGTGCAGCAATGAAGGTGGAAGAAACGTCACTGCCGGGAGTGCTGCTGATTACGACGCGGGTATTCGAAGACGATCGCGGCGCGTTTTACGAGAGCTTCAACCTGCAGCGCATGGCCGAAGCCGGGCTGCCGTCGCGTTGGGCGCAGGACAACTTTTCGCATTCGCGCGCCAACGTGCTGCGCGGCATTCATTACCAGACCATTCAGCCGCAGGGGAAACTGGTGTCGGCGGTGTATGGAACGGTTCTCGATATGGCCGTGGACCTGCGCCGCAGCTCTCCATATTTTGGCAAACACGTAGCCGTGGAGCTGGCCGGCAAAAGCGGCAGAATGCTCTGGATTCCCGAGGGGTTCGGGCACGCGTTCCTGGTGCTGAGCGAGACTGCCGGGTTTGCCTACAAAGTGACCGATTACTACTCCGCAGCCGGCGAGCGGGCCATCGCGTGGAACGATCCGGACCTTGCGATTCCGTGGCCGGTGAAAGCTGAGGACGCGGTCGTGTCGGCCAAGGATCAGGCCGGTGCGGCTTTGCACGATGCCGAGGTTTTTGCCTGAAGCGTGCCGTCGCCTTCCACGCAGGTGTGTCTTCACTGCGAGCGAGTGCGTTGCTGCCGCGTTGCCGGTGAAGGCAGCTAGTCCAAGTAAAATGATCGAATGGGCAACAGCGTTGGGACAGGCAAGAGGGTTGGGACAGGCAAGGCAATTGTGGCGAACGGCGGAATCGAGACGGACGAGAAATCCCGGCTCCGGCAGTACTGGCTCAGGGTTCTTCTCGTGGTGGGGCTGTTGTGGGGCACCATGCCTCCGATCACCATCGCCTTTGTCATCATGGGCTGGGATGGGCCGCGATTCGTGCTGGTTGCCTTGATCTTCAACGCCGCCACGGTTTTTGCAGCCTGCGTTCTGGCCTTCTGGCATAGGCGCACGGCCTGCGTGTGGCTCAGCGTCAATGCGGTGCTGGCCGCGGCCGCGCTGGTCATCAGTATCCGGCAGCCCAACCTGCTGGACATGCCCGACATGGTGGCTCTGGCCGGCCCGGTGATCGTCGCTTGCCTGCTCGACTTTATGGAAATCAAGGGCTGGCCGGGAGCGCTCGCGCGGCTGGGGTGAGCCGGGCCTGCGCGTTTATCGGGTCGCGCAGCGGGGTTCGATTTGGCTGCGCCGTGGGTGGTATACTCACATGTCGGGTGCGTGCCTGCACCATTACTTTTCAATCGTCAGAGGTTCACATGTCCGGCCACTCGAAATGGGCCACAATCAAGCACAAGAAGGGCGCGCTCGATGCCAAGCGCGGCAAGATTTTCACCCGTCTGCTGAAGGAAATTGCGGTGGCGGCCAAGGGTGGGGGTAACCCCGACACCAACGCGCGGCTGCGTACCGCGGTTCTAGCGGCCAAAGCCGAGAACATGCCTCAGGACAACATCAAGCGGGCCATCCAGCGCGGTACCGGTGAGCTCGAAGGGCTGACCTACGAGGAGATCACCTTCGAGGGCTACGGTCCGGGCGGAGTGGCAATTATTGTTGAAGTCACCACCGATAACCGCAATCGGACGGTCAGCGAAATTCGTCATACTTTCTCGAAGAACGGCGGCAACCTGGGTGAATCCGGATCGGTTCGCTTCATGTTCTCGAAGAAGGGTGTGATCGCAGTCGAGAAAGCGGCAGCGACCGAAGAGCAGCTTATGGACATCGTCCTGGAGCACGGCGGCGAAGATCTGAACGGCGAAGGCGATACCTGGGAAATCCTTACTGACCCGGCTTCTTACGAGGGTGTGCTTACGGCGATCAAGGCGGCAGGCATCAAGCCGACGATGAACGAAGTGACGATGGTCGCTTCAACCTATACAAAGCTGGAAGGGCCGGCGGCCAACCAGATGATCCGGTTGCTCGAAGCTCTTGAAGATTTCGACGACACGCAGAATGTCTACTCCAACTTCGACATGGACGCGGAGCAAATGGAACAGATTGCGGGTTAAGCCAGGTCGAACAGGCTCGAGACGAGGCCGACCGGATGGGTCGGCCTTTTTGTGGGACGTAAGGCGCATGCATCACAGAAAGGGAGAATGTTGATCGGAAGCGCGAGGTTTTTTGGGCTAATCCTGGCTAGGTCAATCGTGGTTACGACAATTTTGGCCGCAAGTACGTTGGCGACTGCCCAGGCCCCGGAACGCTCAGCGTCGTCCGGCGGCTCAGTCGACAACCCAGTCGCCCAAGTGCGGGATGCCCGGAGTTGGGAATACGGGCCATTTGTGAACTGGGGTACGGGCGTTGGCGATCGCTCGGATTTCAAGTTCTTCTCCTTGGGCGGTCAACTGGCCAAGCCACTTACGCCGGTTCTGCATGCGGGGATCCTGAGCGGGCAGTTCGAATTAGGCGGCAACCTGATGCCGCTGTGGCAGGCCTATACTCCTTCGCCGCACTATCAGACCTATCAATGCGGCCCGGTAACCTGCGAGTTGCCAATCGGGGGCGGA
>DATAVZ010000090.1:0-5574 GCA_036267475.1 Occallatibacter sp. | reverse complement strand
ACTGCATACGGTGGGATCGCTCCGCGAATCTATGGTGTGGAAACCAGATTCTAAAGCATGCGATTCCCACCCCTACCCACTAAATCAACCATCCCGCGGATTTTTGCAAGAGGCTCCCAGGTCTGGATTTTCAGACATGGGAAAGCACAGACCCACCCCAGTCCTCATTTTTCCCTGCACAAAATTCCCTTACCCAGGCTCACAATGGAATCGAGCCGACTCAAGTCCCCGGCCCGGCGCCTCAGAAAAGCGGGGGCACCCCCCATACCCCCTGTCTGGGGGCGAAAATGCCCAACTCTCGAACCCGCCACAGCCGCCAACCAACTGCAGAATCAGCCACTTACAGCATAGACCCTTCGCAATCTCACAGCTTCACGACCCGTCAATACCCTGCAAAAACCATACAAAACCCTGCATTCTACCCACATAGCTCAGTCACCGGGTGACCCACGCGTCCAACTGCTTGAAAACATGAAGGCCAGCCACTGAGGCCGGCCTTCTCTTTTTACCCGCCTTCGGGCTTACTCGTTGTCGGGACGGGTGTACGGCTTTTGCAGGTATACACGGGCCTGGTTGACGGCGCCCTGGGTGTTGTCGTTGGTCTGGACGGCCAGCCGGTATTCGTTGACGGCGCGGTCGCGCTGGCCGGTGACGTCGAAGATCTTGCCGATGGCGATGTGGCTCCAGACCTCGGTCCAGGGCGGCACATCGTCGCCGCGCAGCGCATCGCGAAAGGAGTTGACGCTGGCCTGGTAGTTGCGCTGCGTGAACAGCAGCTCGCCGATGCGGTAGCTGGCCAGTGAGCTTTGCGGATTGGCGGTGAGCGCTTTCTGATATTCGGCCAGCGCGCCCACCAGGTCGCCCTGGGCCACCAGTTGCTGCCCCTTGAGAATGGAGATGCGCACCTGCAGGTCGGGCGTGGTCTTGAGCACCCAGTCGCCGGGGTCGATGCTGATTTGGCGCGGCCGCCCGAAGGTATCCACCACATATTGCGAGTTGGTGCCCACCACGTCGATCTTCTGGTTCACGGTCTTGCCGTCGGTTTCAACGCGCAAGTCGACCGGCATGCGGAACAGGTCGAGATCCTGGTCGATTTCGCCAATGGTGCGGAAGCCCTTGTTGTTGCCTAATCGGTAAACAGTGTACTTGTCGGTGAAGCGCGGCGCGCCGGTGCCGTCGATCCACTGGGAGAAGAACGGAATAAGCTGCTGCTGGCTCTGTTCCTCGGCCACTTTCTCAAACTCCGAGGTGCGGATGGAGCTGCCCGCGTACTGGCTCAGCGTGCCCTTCAGGATGTTCAGAAACACCTTGTCGCCCACCATGCCGCGCAGCATGTGGAAGATCATGGCGCCTTTTTCCAGCGTCATGGACTGGAACTGCGGCGTGAAAGGGCCCATCCGCGACGCGCTCGAGAGGGGAATGGTGTCATAGGCCAGGGCGCCGGCGGAGACATCTTCAAGCGCCGCATCGAGCGCGCTGCGGCCGCTCTGGTCCTCGACATACATCAGCTCGCCGTAGCGCGACATGCCGTTGGTGATCCAGGCGTCGCTGAGGGTGCGCGGGCTTACCTCGCATCCCCACCACTGGTGCGCGATGGTATTGGCCAGCAGGCGGATGCCGGACTTGTCGCCCACGCGCGAGCCCATGATGGCCGCCAGCTCCGGCGCCCACACGGCGGGCAGGGTATCGTCTGGAATCTCAATCACGTTCAGGCGCTCGCTCTGCGCCTGGCCAAAGCTGTCGGTAAAGAAGTCGTATTCCCTGGTGGCCGTCTGGGCCAACTGGTTGGCGGACTGCTGATGGCTCACGGTCAGGTAGACCTTCACATTGCCGGCGCCCACCGAGACGGGGTCAAGATAGCGGCCGGCGATCACCGTTCCCGGAAAATCCGGCTTCTTCCAGTTGAAGTCGTACTCGTCGCCGGGCTTGCCGTTTGTGAGCGTAACCGGATGCGACGGGCCGGTGCTGCCGCTGGCAAACACCCGCATGCCCTGCGGAACGCGGATGTGCATCTCGGCCGTGAAACGGTCGGTGAGGTAACCGGTGGTGGGGAACCAGCGCGCCGGATAGAGCAGATAGCTGATGGGCTCCTGGATGGCGGCCAGCTTGAGACCCTCGATGGGGCCGTCTTCATTGCCGGTGATGATGCCGTCGTAGACAAAGGTCCAGGTAACGGTTTGCCCTTCGGTGAACGGCGCGGTCGGGGTTACGCGGACCGAACCGTCGGCGGTGCGCTCGCCGTCCAGCACCTTGCCGCTCGCGTCGGTAATCTTGCTGATCCTGAGCGCGGGATGAAAGCCAAAGGTGACCACGTCCATGTTGGGCGGCGCGGTAAAGCTCACCGCCGCCGTAGCCGCGAGGTGATGGGTGGCCGGCTCCAGTTCGGCGTGGATGACGTAGCCGGTAATATGGAGCGCGGGCCGCTCGCGCTGCGCCATCAGCCGTCCGGGCGCGGCCAGCGCCAGCACGGCGAAAGCCGCCAGGCCGGAAACAATCAGGAGGAGTGGCGATCCGATACGGGGCCGGGTCCAGATCCGGGTCTGGATCCCGTTCTCTCGTCTACGCATAGCAGTCATCATCGCATTCCCGCCGCAGGTATGACATGTTCAGGATTGCACGGCGCTTGCCGCGGCCTGTCGCAGTTCTTCCATTGTTACAACGGCTACCCGCTCGATTGCGCCCGCCTGCACCGTCTCAACGGCCTCCGGACGCCTGCTTAGTGCGTCGCGAATGGATTTGAGTCCCTCCACCATGGACTGGCGTGGAGTCCCATCCGGTAGCAGCGCCGCAAGATGTTGGACGATATTTGCCGCCGTGAAGTCATGCTGAATCAGCTCCGGCACCACCCTGCGGCCGGCGATGAGGTTGGCCATGGCCACGTGCGGCACCGTCACCACCCGGCGGGCAATGGCGTAGGTGGCCGGCGAAACCCGGTAGACCACCACAAAGGGATTGCCGATCAAGGCTGCCTCCACCGTTGCCGTGCCGCTGGCCACCACCGCGGCGCGGGCGTGCAGCAGCGCGGCCCGCGCGTCGTCCACCAACCGGACCGCCAGCCCATGGCCGTGTTCCTGAGCAAGCCGCGCCGCTGCCGCACGCTGCGCCGCATTGAGCGTAGGCGCCAGGGGCACCACAAACTGAAAACCGTCCGCTGGATGGGACTTTGCCGGACTGGGCTTGGCGAGACTGGACTCGGCGAGAAGCCGCGCTGCCCGCAACATCTCCGGCAGGTGGTCTGCGATTTCGCGCGGCCGGCTGCCGGGCAAAAGCGCAATCCAGGTTCGGCTCGGGTCCAGGCCGTTCTCCGCGGCAAACTGCGCGCGGGAGACGGCCGGTGGAGGCAACTCGGCCAGCGGGTGGCCGACGAATTCGGCATCCACGCCACGCTCACGGTAAAACGGCTCTTCGAAGGGAAAGATCACCAGCATGCGCCGGACATATTGCCGCACCAGTTGGATGCGCCGCTTCTTCCAGGCCCACAACTGCGGGCTTACAAAGTAGATGACGGGCACGCCGAGCCGGTGAAACTCCCTGGCCAGCCGGAAATGAATTTCCGGGAAGTCGATGAGCACGGCCACGTCTGGCCGGCGTGCGCGGATGGCCCGCTTGAGCTTGCGAAATTCGCCGTAGATGCGCGGCAGGTGGCGCACCACCTCGGTCAGCCCCATTACCGCCATGTCTTCGGCCCGGACGACCCGCTCCAGTCCGGCTGCCTCCATGCGCTCGCCGCCCATGCCGAAGAAGCTGGCGTGGAGTCCGGCGGCGTCGAGCCGGCGGCGCAGCGCCGCCACCAGCAAAGCGCCGTAGTGCTCGCCGCTGGCTTCGCCGGCCGAGATGAACAGAGTGTGTGGCATTTGCGACGCTGGCAACTATCATAGCCGGTGCGGGGCAGCGAATCAGGCCGCGCGGATTGCCTCCTGGAGCGGCCGAAAGCAGGGGAAAGATTGTGGACAATCCGTAGCGTGTAGCGTTACACTACTCGCGTGATCAGGAGCTTCCGTCATTCCGGCCTCGAGAGGTTCTTCCTCACTGGCAGCAAGGCGGGAATTCAGCCCAGCCACGCCGGCAAGCTCGGTCTCCAGCTCACCCTGTTGAACCGGGCGCAAAAGCCGGAAGATATGGCGGCGCCGGGCTGGAATCTGCACCCCTTGTCAGGAAGTCTCAAGGAGCATTGGTCGGTAAAAGTAAACGGCAACTGGAGGTTGACATTTCGTTTCGATGGCGAAGACGTGATCCTGGTGGATTATCAGGACTATCACTAGGTGTCTGACCGCGTGAATTTGTGCTTTCCCACCCTTGACGCGATGAAGCTGCGTCAAGGATGGGGCACCCCGCCCCCGAGTTAGTAGAAGTTCAAGCGAACAGAGACCTGCAAGGAGTTGCGAAGATGGCACAGATGCACAATCCGGCACATCCGGGCCGCGTGCTGCGTGAATGGCTGGGAGAGATGCATGTCTCCGAAGCGGCGGCACGGCTTCATATTTCGCGAGTTACCCTGTCGCGCATCTTGAACGGCAGAGCTGGAATCTCAGCCGACATGTCGCTCAGGCTTTCCGATGCGCTTGGAACCAGCCCAACGCTTTGGATCGACCTGCAAACTCAATACGACCTGTGGCAAGCGAGCCGCAAACGCAGGCCGAAGATCGAACTCTTCGAGCGCGTTGCCTGAGCTGCGGGCTGACGGAGATTCACCCAGGTTGAGCAACGGAGGACGATTGTGCGTCGACTTGCAATTCTATGCGTGGTTCTTTTGCTGGTGAAAGTGGTCGGAGCGCAGGGGGTTGCAGCTCCACAGACAGTTCCGGATGGATCCGCGCACCAACATCCGGCGCAGAGCGGGCCGCAACCGACTGCTGAGCAGCAAAAGGCTGCGCAGGACTGGTTTCCGCTGGAGAAAACATGCATGAGCGCGATTAAAGCGCAGGCTGCGCGGGAGGCTGTGGATAGTTGTAAACAGACACTCGATATGTCTTTGAAGGCAGGCGATCTGACTTCGAGCACTCAGCTTTCCCGGACCGGTTCCTATCAGCTCTACGGCCATGCGCTGCTGCTGGCCGACCAGAAGCAGGCGGCGCTGGCGCAGGAGTACATGGCGGTGGACGAGGCGAAAAAGTGCCTCACGACCCAGGACCAGGAATACGCCATGCCGTTTTACTGGCGCGGAGTTGTGGAAGCCAATCTCGGCCAAAATGGTGCGGCGCTGGCCGACTTTACTGAGGCGGAGCAGATCCACCGCCGGGCAATCGCCAATCTGCCGGCCATGAAGCAGAGATACGGCCAGGTGCTGGCGGCGATTTTTGAGCAGCACGCGGCGCTGCTGGACCGCATGGGCCGGAGCGCCGAGGCGGCAAAGCTGCGCGCTGAGGCGGCAGCGCTTTAAGCTGAGTCACTGCAAGAAGGTTGAGGGCATTACAAATATTCGTGGTTGCAGTACTAGGAGTCTGTCGGAGATAAGGTTTGGCGTTGCAGCATAGATGGCCAGGGTCGGCATGGGTGCCGCGACCTTCTAGACTTTCTTGGGGGCGTCCAGACTTGCATTTTCGCAGAGCAGCCTTTAAGCCTTCTGAAAGAGCC
>DATAVZ010000089.1:0-83107 GCA_036267475.1 Occallatibacter sp. | reverse complement strand
AAAAACCCCGAATGGATAGCGAAAGGGCCAAATTTGGGGGATACAAAATCATCACCCAGGTCCTACGGATCGATTCTAGGGGCACTGTGGCGCGATCAGTTTTTGTCGCTTTCCGAAAAATTGAGTTTTTCCGCAGCCTGTTCAGCCCGTACATTAAGCCCCGCAGAATCAAGGGGCTTCAGCCCCTGAGGGAATGTGGGCTTCGCCACAAGGATTTGTTCAGAGATTCCCTGACAGACAATCTTCCCGCCGAAGCCAGACCCCGTCACACCGCCGGCACAGGCTGCGTGCAATGGGCGCACCGCCGGGCGGCCAGCGGAATCTCGCTGAGGCATTCCGGGCAGATCTTGGTGCTGGGCGGCGCCGCTGGCACAGGCTTTTTGAACCGGTTGAGCAGCGAGTTTACCGGAATCACGATGAAGAAATACACCACGATGGCCACAATCAGGAATGAAACCGCGGCGTTGAGAAAATTGCCGACCTTGATCTGTCCGCCGCCCACGTGCAGTATCACCGAGCTGAAATTGGGCTTGCCCACAGTGGCTGCGATCAGCGGATTGATCACGTCGCCTACCAGCGAGGTGACGATTCCGTTGAAGGCCGTGCCCAGAATCACAGCCACAGCCAGGTCGACGACATTACCGCGCAAAATGAAATCGCGAAATCCTTTGAGCATCTGCTTCCTCCGGCACGCGCTCAGTCGCAAGCGGCGCGTGCGCTGTGTGCCCATGCTACACGGTCAGTACCGCGCCTGCCACCGCGAAAATTTCAACGCGCCGGGCGGCAGACTTAGGGCCTGTCATCAAATTCTCAGGGTACAGCGACGGGAGCCAATTTTTTCCATATCGAGGAGTGAGGAGCGACGCATACCGGGGCCCCCACGGACGGGTCTTTGTCCGTGGGGTGGATACCGGGTGTCTGCTAGCGACGATTGACGAAGAGATGGGAAAAATTGGCCCCGTCCCTTCGGGTTGCGGGAAAAATCCGGCCATACTTCATTCTCGCCATCGACGGTGGACCCGCCACAGCCTTCGGGCTCGGCTTCGTCTGGCCGAATTTTTCCTCGCAACGCTGTGCCCTCAGAATCTGATGACAGGCCCTAGCCCAGCACCAGCAGCGCCATAATTGCCGTCAGGATCAGCAGGTCAGAGTAAAGCAGGATGAGCACGCCCGCGTGGTAGAAGCTCCACCGGCTGCGCAGGCAGCGCGCCGTCTCCGCCATGCCCCAGAGCGCGGCCGCCAGCGCCGCAAACTGCCAGGGGGAGCTGTGCAGGTGGGCGACATCGGGGAAGCCAGCCAGCAAAAGGCTGGCCGTGAACGCGCCCACTGAGAGCGCCATGCCGCGTGCCAGCGATTTTTGCCGTATCCGGAAAATATGCGAGCGTGGAAGCACAACACTCACAACTGTAGACCGTGTGGCCATCTATAGACGGCAGGACTCAGCCCGCCACCGGCTCCATCTCGCGCAGCGACTCGGTGTAAGGCCCGCGCAGCACGCCGCGCTCCGTAATAATGGCGGTCACGTATTTCGCCGGCGTCACATCGAAGGCCGGATTGCGGATGCCCACTCCATGCGGCGTAAGCTGCCTGCCGCCGTGGTGGGTCACCTCGACCTGCGGCCGCTCTTCAATCGGAATCGCATCGCCGGTGGCCGTTGCCAGATCGATCGTCGACCACGGCGCGGCCACATAGAACGGAATGCCGTGCTCTTTGGCCAGAATCGCCACGTTGTAGGTGCCGATCTTGTTGGCCGTGTCGCCGTTGGCGGCAATGCGGTCCGCGCCCACCACTACCGCCTGGATCTTTCCGGCGCGCATCAGGCTGGCCGCCATGTTGTCGCAGATCACCGTGGTCGCAATGCCGTCGGCCATCAGCTCCCACGCCGTCAGCCGCGCGCCCTGCAAAAACGGCCGCGTCTCGTCGGCATAGACGTGAATGTGCTTTCCTTGCTCCACTGCTGCGCGGATCACTCCCAGCGCAGTTCCGTAGCCGCAGGTGGCCAGCGCACCCGCGTTGCAATGCGTGAGCACGCCGCCTTCTTCCGGCAGCAGCTCGCCGCCAAAAGCGCCCATGGTCTTGCAGGCGGCAATGTCTTCCTCGTACATGGCGTGCGCTTCGGCCAGCAGCTTCGCCTGGATCTCGGCCAGCGTGGCTCCGGAGCCGAGCAGTTTTTGAAACAGCGCCTTCATCCGGTCGATAGCCCAGAACAGATTCACTGCCGTGGGCCGCGTTCCAGCCAGCCGCTTGCAGATCGCCTCGAACTCGGGAGCAAACTCCTGGGCCGTTTTGGCCTTCGTGCCCTGCGCGCCGAGAGTAACGCCATAAGCAGCCGAAACGCCAATCGCCGGTGCTCCGCGCACTACCATGGTGACGATAATTTCCGCCACTTGCTCATAGGTTGTGGCCAGCACGTAGCTCTCCTCGAGCGGGAGCCTGGTCTGGTCAATAAAGCGAACGCCTTCGGGGGTCCAGGTAAGGGTAGGAATCATGCACTTCCAGTGTAAATGGTGGGGAAGAATCGCACCGCTACATCTCTGCGTATTTGCGTCCAGGCTCAAATCAGGCAGAATCCGCATTTGACATTTAAATTGTTCTGGAATACAGTCAATCATCGATATATCGATGATTGACTGAGATATGCCAAAACGAAGACTTGATCCCTTACCCTCGGCGGCCTTTCAGATTCTGCTCTCCCTTGCAGATCAGGATCTTCATGGCTATGGAATCATGCGGCACGTGGAACAGCAGACAAGCGGTCGAATGCGGTTGGGGCCTGGGACCCTTTACAGCTCGATCCAGGGGCTGTTGGAAGACGGTCTGATTGAGGAAGTGGACCGGAGCGGCGATCTGGCATCAACTGATGAGCGGCGGCGATATTACCGTTTGACCACCGCAGGGCGTAAGTTGGCGCGATCCGAAGCCGAGAGGCTTGCAGACCTGCTCCGCGTCGCGCGGGCAAAGAAAATTTTAAGGGGGGATTATGTCTGAAAAGATATACGCCTGCCTGCTTCGATTATTTCCATCTGGTTTCCGCAAACATTACGAGGAAGAAGGGCTGCGGCTTCTTCGCGACCGGCTCGGCGATGAAAAGGGGTTCTTCTCCCGATTGCGTCTCACCTTCGATCTGATAACGGATATGATCGGAGCTCTGCCGCGCGCGTATAGGAACTCTTACGCAGAAGTCGCAGCCGCTGCTTCGCTTACGCCCCATTTCGATGGAATCCCGTCATTCCGGGCTCTTCCGCAAGAACCCATTCGACGTGGCGCAATCGTTATTGCGGGCATTCTCTCGCTCACCGCGCTTGCCACATTTATGTATGTAATGGGACGGCCAATTCCGTATCGTCCGGTCGAGCGGAACGGCCACATGTCACCCATCGAATCCGTCATTGCGCGTCTCAATCAACCTATATCGCCTGATTCGGCAGACAACGCTCGTTCGGATGCTCCCCTGCCTGCTTCAACCGGCAGAAGCATTCCAGAGGCCCGGCCTGTCTCTGCGACGAGCGCGGTACCCGCACCCGGCGCCAGATTCGTTGCAGGCGCGGCTAGCCCACCTGCGCAGCCGGGCGAACAGAATCAAAATGCGAGTGATTCCGATCGCGGCACATTGCGCACAGTCCCAGCACCTTCATCGCCAGCGCCGGATGTTCCGCAATCTGTGCAGAGTAAGCCGGGAACAATACGAATTGCCGCGCTAAGCGCAAACCCTTCCAACATGCATATCCCTGCCGATATGGCGACGAACCTCTCAGGGGAGTGGACCGGATCATTGCCGGCAGTGGGCGCTGATGCCGATGATCCGCAATGGTTCCGCTTCAAGCAAGACAGCACAAAATTGACTGGAACCGGTGGACCGGATTCTACCCAACAATATCCGATCATCGATGGATGGGTGACCGGTGATTTTGTGCGGTTTGAATTGAATCATGGACAAAGAAAATTTCTCTACGCCCTGAAAGTCGAAGGCGAAGGGCTGCAAGGCACTTTATCTATCAGCAGTGCGAACGAAATGCGGACGACCACGGTCCGGTTAAAGCACGTCCGCTAGTGCGAGAGCAGGCCAATCCGCGCAGGCAGGGTTCGGGGTGATATACCGCCAATCCGGAAGTTTGGCCGGATTCGTACTGCGAGCGGGGCAACCGATAACGTTCTTCCGCAATATTTTCTTCCGCCGCCTCACACACTATCTCTGAAAACATTTTCAATTTTCGCTGGACGACTCCGCGCCTTGATACTTAGAGTGAGTTCGATAGCCCGCTTCAATCGCACCGCGGGAAAGCCCGCCTCAAGGAGCCACATTGCAACTCACATCCGTCGATTGGATGATCATGCTGCTCTACTTCTTCTTTGTAGTGGGCATTGGCTTTGCCCTCAAGCGCTACATGAAGACGAGCAAGGATTTCTTCCAGGCCGGCCGCGCCTTGCCCGCCTGGATCTGCGGCCTGGCCTTCATCAGCGTCAACCTCGGCGCCGCGGAAGTCATCGGCATGGGCGCTTCTGGCGCCAAATACGGTCTTGAAACCGCGCAGTTCTACGGCCTCGGCGCCATCCCCGCCATGATCTTCGTGGGCATCTTCATGATGCCCTTCTACTACGGCTCCAAGGCCCGCTCGGTGCCCGAGTTTCTGCGCCTCCGCTTCGACGAAAAGACCCGCGCGCTCAACGCCTGCACGTTCGCCGTCATGACCGTGTTCAGCTCCGGCATCTCCATGTACGTCATGGCCCGGATTATCCTGGCGCTGCATGTCTTCGACGGCCTGTTCCGCGTTGTCGGCTGGCCACAGGACCGGATCTTCACCTTCTCCATCGTTCTCTCCGCGGTCATTGTGCTGCTGTACATCTTCCTGGGCGGGCTCACCAGCGCCATCTACAACCAGGTGCTGCAATTCTTTCTCATCGTCGCCGGTCTTCTGCCGCTGGTGCTCATAGGCCTTAAAAACGTGGGTGGATGGGCGGGCCTGAAAGCCTCGTTGCCGGTGCCTTACATGCATGAGTGGAGGGGCGTGATGCATGCAAGCACCAACCCCATGGGCGTCGACATTATCGGGCTCGGCATGGGGCTGGGATTCGTACTCAGCGCCGGCTACTGGTGTGCCGATTTCCGGGTCATCCAGACCGCCATGGCTTCGGAAAATATGGAATCGGCGCGCCGCGTGCCGCTCATCGCCGCCATACCCAAAATGGTCTTCCCGTTTCTGGTGATTCTGCCCGGACTGATCGCCATCGCGCTGCCCACCCCGCACACCACCGAGGTTGTACATACCGTCGACGGCGTCATCTATCACGAGATCAGCGTGGTTCCCCAAGTAGCCGAAGAAGGCCGCGGTCTGATTCCCGCCAAGGTCAACCCGCTCACCGGCAAGGTGATGCTGGACGCCAGCGGCAAGCCATTGCTCGATTACGATATGGCCACGCCCAACATGCTGCTGCACTATTTCCCCACCGGCATTCTGGGCCTGGGACTCACCGCGCTGCTGGCCAGCTTTATGAGCGGCATGGCCGGCAACGTCACCGCCTTCAATACCGTCTTCACCTACGACCTCTACCAGTCCTACATTCACAAAGGCGCGTCCGACAAGCACTACCTCGCCGTAGGCCAATGGGCCACCGTCGGGGGTATTCTGCTTTCGATCTGCACTGCGTATGCGGCCATCAACTTCAACAACATCATGGACACGCTGCAGCTTGTCTTCAGCTTTGTCAACGCGCCGCTCTTTGCCACCTTCCTGCTGGGCATGTTCTGGAAACGCACCACCGGCCATGGCGCATTTGCCGGCCTGGTCACCGGCACAGTGGCCGCCATGGCGCATCACGGACTCACGCTGCCTCTGGAAGCTGTTCCCGGCATCCACGGCGGATGGATCTACGTGCTGCACCGTTATCCGAGCGACATGGCGCAGAACTTCTACGGCGCCATCTACGCCTTCAGCGCCAACTTCATCGTCGCCGTGGCGGTTAGCCTGTGCACCAAGCCGCGCCCCGACGAGGAGCTGGTCGGCCTGGTGCGCTCGCTCACCAAAATGCCCTCGCACGAGCATCTGCCCTGGTGGAAGCGTCCCGAGGCGCTGGCCGCGGCCATCCTGGTTGCCTGCGTAGGGCTCAACATCTTCTTTGCGTGAGGAGAATGCAATGAATCTCGATCTGCGAATTCCTATGGGCCTGATGTTTACGATGACCGGCGCGATCCTCACCGCCTTCGGCCTGGCCACGCGCGAAAACACCGGCCTTTACGCCAAAAGCCTCGGCATCGACGCCAATCTCTGGTGGGGCATTGTGCTGCTGGTCTTCGGCATCTTCATGCTGGTCCTCGGCCGCCGCAACCAGATACGGATGCTCAACCAACCTCCCGCCGCCAAGCCGAAAGATGAAGCCCCGATCCGCCGCGGACATTGAGGCACGGGCAGTGAACAGGGAACAGAGATCAGGATTTATCGACATATAAAGCATCTGTGGTTATTTGATAAAGATATAGAGCTGTCTTCCGGAGCGGAGTGCTGGGCAGTGCGCGCCGTCTTTTGCGCATATCCGCAAACGCTCCGCACTTTCTGACCACTGACCACTGACCACCATCTCTGCTTCCCGCCTGATCGTTCACGCGAAAATGAATCACATTCAATGCTGCAATGCGGGATTCCCGTGCAGATTTAAGTCCTTCAGAATGGGAAACCTTCGTCCCTCCAATCTGCCGTTTAGAAATTCCTGATGGCGGCACCGGTACACTGAACAGTGGCGATGAAACGCAAGACGCTGGAACATTTTGAGATTAACCGGCGGCTTGGCGCCGGCGGCAGCGGCGTGGTGTACCTGGCTAACGACATGCTGTTGCAGCGCCCCGTGGTGCTAAAAATTCTGCGCGCCGGCTCACTCACCGCCGAGCAGATGCGCACTACTGTATTGCGCGAAGCCCGCCTGGCCTCGGCCATCGAACACCCCAACGTCTGTGGCATCTACGAAGTCGGCGAGAGCGGCGAAGAAGCCTACATCGCCATGCAGTATGTGCCGGGCCAGTCGCTGGACCGGCTCATCGAGCGCGGACCGGCCAGCGTGCAGCTAGTGCTCTCGGTCGGCATTCAGATCGCCGACGGACTGCAAGCTGCGCACATGCTGGGCATCTTCCATCGCGACCTCAAGCCCCAGAACGTGATGCTCACCGACGGCGGCCTGGTCAAGATTCTCGACTTCGGCCTCGCCCGCCGTCTGGCGCCGGAAGACATGCACTTCGACGCTTCCCGGCCGGGCATGGCCAAGGACGCATCGCTGGCCGCCACCTACACCGCGCGCGGCGGAACCATCCGCTACATGGCCCCGGAGCAGTTTGTCACCGGCCACTCCAGCGTGCAGTCCGACGTGTGGGCGCTCGGCGTCATCCTGTATGAGCTGGCCAGCGGACGGCATCCCTTTTCGCGCCCTGACGCTGAGGACTTTCAGACCATCCGCGCCATCCAGTTCTCCGAGCCCATCGACCTCAGCGCCATTGTGCCCGGGATTGCGCCCGAGCTCAAAGGCGTCATCGCCGCGTGTCTTGAAAAAAATCCCGGCGCGCGCTACGCTTCAGCCGCTGAAGTGCGCGAGGCCCTCAAGACGATCATGAAGGCCCTGCAGATTGAAACCGGAATCGTCCCCGGCGACGCAGCCGCCAATCTGCCCACCACCGCTGCCGAGGCCGAGAAGCGCACCACCGGTTTTCTTTCCATGCTCGCCGAGCGATTCCGCGAGTCCGCCGGCGAACCGGCCGCGCAAAATTCGCTGGTCGTGCTGCCCTTCGCCAACCTCGGCGCCACTGAGGTTGCTCCGCTCTACGGATTCGCGCTGGCCGATGCCATCGCCGTGCGCCTGGCGCGCATTCCCGGACTGGTTGTGCGCCCCTCCAGCACGCTCATGTCGCTGCCCATCGGGCAGCTCACTGCCAATCTCGATCCATTGTCCATGGGACACAAGCTGCTGGCTTCCTTTGTGCTCGCCGGCAGCTTTCTGCGCTCGAAAGAAGGCTTCGATCTCAACTGGCAGCTACTCGACGTGACCCAGCAGAGCGTGCGCTCCGGTGGCGCCATCCGCGTCGCTTCGCTCGATCTCATCGCCGTGCAGACTGAAATTTCAAATGAAGTCTTTGCCGCCCTGCACGGCCTGGGCGCCAGCGGCCACACCGCCGGCAACCGGATGGATGCTGCTTCCAGCGACGGCCAGCGCACGCCGGCGCGCGAAGGCTCGCTACCCGGCCCCATCAGCGAGCGTTATCTGCAGGGCCGCGCGCTGCTCAGCTCCTTCATGGTGCGCACCGGCTCCCGCGCCGACCTTGACCGCGCCCACGCGCTGTTTACCCGCGTGACCGCGGCTGAGGCCCAGTTTGCGCCTGCCTGGAGCGGGCTCGGCATCGCCGAGCTGCAATACGCGCGCCACGGCTTCGGCGGCCAGATTCACGTTATGCGCGCCCGCCGCGCCTTCGACGAAGCGCTCAAGCTCGACCCCACTTCCACCGAGGCTAATCTCTACCGCATCTACATGCTACTGTCGCGCGGCGAAAAAGAGTCGGCGCGCCATGGCATCGCCAACCTGCTGGCCGGCGCAGCCAACGACTGGAACGTACACATGGTGGCTGGCCTTGCCCTGCGCGGCGACGGCATGTATGACGAGGCTCTCGTGCAGTTCAGCCGCGCCCTCAAGCTCAACCCCGCCAATGCGGCCATTCTCTACAATCATCGCGCCCGCGTCTATCACTACCAGAACCAGATCGAGCTGGCCGGCGACGAGCTGGAAAAAGGCCTGGCCCTCGAGCCGCGCCATCCACTGCTGCGCACCTCGGCCGGCTACCAGCAGATGCGCACCGGCAACCTCGGCGCGGCCATTGAAATTCTCGAAGATGTGATTCGCGATGACCAGTCACTGCGCATCGCCGTGCCCACGCTGGCCCTGTGCTACGTGCAGGCCGGCGACCGAGCCCGCGCCGCCGCACTGCTCCGCGACGATACTCTGGCCGCAGCCGAAGCCGACAACGAGATGGCCTACCGCCTGGCCACTTACTTCGCCGTCGAAGGAGACTCCAGCGAAGCGCTCCACTGGCTCCGCCGCGCCATCTATCTCGGCAACGAGAACTATCTATGGTTCCAGAAAAATCCCGCCTGGAATAATCTGCGCACCAACGCCGACTTCGAGCGCATTCTTGAGGATTTGAAGAGAGGCTTTCGCAGAAACCAGAAAACCTGGAAGCGTCTGCTCGAGCAACTGCCGGCCGACGGGGATTGAGCCTTCAGTGCACGCTACTGATGCAGCAGCTGTTCAGTCTCGCCAGGGATTGAGAATGGGCGCGCCGCTTGTCGCGAAGTCGGCAACATTGCGTAATAACCGTCATGCTGTGGACCAGAGCCGTTGCAGCAATGAGTGCATCGCGATCAGAGCAAGGGTTTGGGACGTGTAGGGTGGCACAGCGCAACGCAATAGGAATATCAACCGCTAAAATTCGTCCTGCAAATACGGGCAGCACTCGATTTTGTATCCATGACCCCAGTACTTTTCCCTGCGCGGGATCGCGGCGTTCGATTTGCAGGTAACCAATTTCGAGCTCGAGAATTGTAACAACCGACAGATAGAAGTCGGACTTGGAGACCGACTTCTATCTCTGCACACCGGCGTTCATCCTGGCCGGCTCACTATGTTTTCTTGAGGTCTTGCGCAGCTCCGAGACAACGTTCGTATCGAGGAGATACATTATGAAAAGTCCGCCGGCCGAAAGATATTATCTCCAAGCTTGGGTGGGTTGAATTCAATCTCTGCTGCTTCGGGCATTGCAAGCAGATCGAGAATACTCTCTTTGTCGTTGCTCAGCTTTTGATACTCCTCAACCGTCAAGAAACCGTCAAGAGCACATGCGACGGGCGCCCGCGATCCGTCACAAAAACGGGCCCCTTCTTCGCGGCCCTCTTGGCGCGGCTTACATCTTGATTGAATTCACGGCTGGAAAGAGTGGTAATCGCCATGGTTCGACCTCCATGTAGCAACGTAACTACATTATTCTAGCATGAAGTTATTACGCATCAAAACTCGAACGTCAGCACCACGATCTCCGGCGTCGTTCCCACGCGCATCGGCGGTCCCCACGTGCCCGCGCCGGTGCTGGTATACACCTGCAGCGCGCCAAAGCGATGCAGTCCGTGCGTGAACTTGCCAAAGATGCGCCGCGTGAGCCAGTTGAAGGGCACGATCTGTCCGCCGTGCGTATGTCCGGAAAGCTGTAGACCGATGCCCGCCTCCTCCACAATCGGCAGCCGCATCGGCGCGTGATTGAGCAGAATGCTTGCCTGATTGGCGCCCGGGCTCAGCGACTCGAGCGTGGCCCGCACCCGTTGCGGATGAGCGGCCTCGTGATACGAGATGCCCAGAATGTGCAGCCCGTCCACGGTGACCCGCTGATTGGCCAGCACCTGGATGCCGGTCCGCGCAATCGCCGCCAGATAGAGCGCCGTGTCATGGAACTCCTCGTGATTGCCGGTGGCAAAGTACACGCCAAAGGGCGGCTTGAGATCTTTGAAAGGCGCCACCAGCCGGTCAAAATCGGCATACGTTCCGTCGAAGACATCGCCGGGCAAAAAAACAATGTCCGGCTCAAAGCCGGCGGCCAGAGCCACCATGCGCCTCACAAAGCGCGCTCTGTTCACATTGCCCAGGTGCAGGTCGCTCATCAGCACGGCGCGCCGTCCGCGCCACGACTCGGGCAAATTCGGAAGCCGAACCGCAATGCGCCGCACGCGGATCATCCGCGCATTCACCAGCCCATAGAGGCTGGTGGCTAGGGCCGCAAGAAAAAACCCGGCGCCGATCGCGGGCCGTGCCGCCGCAGCCTGCGCCGGGGCAAGCACGCGCATGGCATACCACACCGGCCAGGTGAGGCACGCGGCCAGAAAAAAGAAGTGGGCAAAGCCCAGCCACAGTGCCGCAAGCCTGTAGAAAAGCCCGACCGCCCAATTCCATATTCTGAAGCTCAGCAGCGATGCGGCCACAAAGGTGAACGAAAGCGCGAACAGCGCGATGCGCAGGTCCGGGTGAGGCGCGGCCACGGAGCCTGGCCAGAAGCTGATCCAGGTGTGAAACATAAACCAATGGGCAAGAAACAAAATAACTTGGATGATGGAAATGACCAGAACAGGCCAAGCTCTCAAACCGGAATCTCCTCGTTCTTCATCATTGCATGAGCAGCTTTGTGAATTGGACGCGCGTGCGCAGGCCGCCGATGCATGAAACAATCTTTGCATGCGCGGAAATACGCCCAATTCGCTGGGTATCTACATTTCGATCCCGTTTTGCCGCTCCAAGTGTACCTACTGCAACTTCGCCTCGGGGGTCTACCCAGCCAGCCGGCATGCGCAATATGTCGACCGGGTGATCGAAGATTTGCGCGGCGCCGCAGCCTGGGCCGCGCAGGTGTCTGTCGATCTGCCTCGCGGTGTAGACACCGTCTACCTTGGCGGCGGCACGCCCAGCCTGCTTGAACCCGAGCTATTCACGAGGCTGTTTGCTGCTCTGCGCGACAGCTTTGACCTTGAAGCCGACGCGGAGATCACCGTGGAGTGCGCGCCGGGCCAGCTTGCCGACGCAACTCTGGCAGCCATGGTTGCTGCCGGCGTCAACCGCGTCAGTCTCGGCGTGCAATCGTTCGTGGATCGCGAGGCGCAGGTCAGCGGCCGGCTGCACACCCGCGCCATTGTCGAGCAGGACTTACGCCGTCTGCGTGCCGCAGGCATCGCCAACCTCAACGTCGATCTCATTGCCGGCCTCGCCGGGCAAACACCCGCATCCTGGGATGAGTCGCTCGATGCGCTGCTCGCCGCCGATCTGCCGCACGCCAGTGTCTACATGCTCGAGATAGATGAAGAGTCGCGCCTGGGCCGCGAAATGCTCAACGGCGGCGCGCGCTACTACGCCGAGCTGGTGCCCACCGACGACGCCATCGCGGACATGTACGCGCACGCTATCGAGCGTCTTGCCCAGGCCGGTCTTGCGCAGTATGAGATTTCCAACTTCAGCACCGCGGGTTTCCAGTCGCGCCACAATCTGCGCTACTGGCAGCGGCGGCCTTATCTTGGCGTGGGGCTGGATGCCTCGTCAGCACTGCCCGCGGCCGCTGAGCCTGTAGCCGCGGAGCCCGTAGCCTTAGGCCCGCTTTCCGGGCCGCGAGCCTCGACGGGCCGCGCTGTCTCGGCAAAGGGCCGCGGTTCCGGATTGGGCTCGGGCGGTTCCGCGGTTCCCAGAGATTTTTTGCGCGCCACTACCACCGATAATTTAGAGGGATATCTCGCCGGCTCCGCAACCGTGGAGACCGCGTGGCTTGCGCCGGCGCAGCAGTTGGAAGAAGCATGGTTCCTCGGCCTGCGGCTCAACTCGGGCGTGCATCTTCGCGATCTTGAAGATGAGTTTGGCGCCGATGCCGTGGCGGCGGCCATTCCGGTTGTGGAGCAACTCGCGGCCGATGGCCTGGTTCATGCCGGAAGCGGAACTGTGCGTCTGACGCCATGCGGCCGCATGGTTTCAAACGAGGTCTTTCAGCAATTTCTTGGCCTGGGAGCTTCGCGCGCCACTGAGCTGGCATCGGCGCACCGCGACTGATCGCCGCGCGCGCGACCGCTCACCACGCGATCAGCTCGTCGCCCGAGCTGGGTGAAAGATAAGTCACCGGGGCAGGCGCCGGGCGGAGAGAATCGCCAAAGATCTGGATGGACTCCGGTCCGGCGGCTCTGGCGTTCAGCAACGCTTCTTCGGCTTCCCGCAACACCACCACCGGCGACCGCCCATGACTCAAAGCCATGCCGAAGCAGGCTGAGAGCCGCACCGATTCGCCCGCCAGATGAAACGGCACGTTGAAGACATCCGCGCGCAGCCGCTCCACAAACAGCAGCGCATTGGCCAGGTTGCAGCCCGGCAACGCCACCAGGAACTCATCCATGCCCAGCCGTCCCAGCAGATCGTAGCTGCGCAGCAGCCGGGTGGTGCGCGCGGCCACCTGGCGCAGCGCCTCGTCGCACAGATCCATGCCCAACCGCGAATTCCAGTGCCCGAAGTCGTCCACGTCAAAAAGCGCCAGACACAGCGGATCGTTCAATCGCTGCACGCGATCGGTTTCGCGAAACAGCGCGGATAGCAGCGCCTCGCGATTCAGCACGCCGGTCAGCCTGTCGATGCGTGCGCTTTGCGCCGCGGCTTCGCGTAGCATCTCCACCTCGCGCCCGCGATGAAAGGCCTGCAGCACAAGATCGATGCGCAGCTCCCCGTACGACTCCGCGGCAGAGCGCAGAATCAGGTCGTCGATGATCCTTTCAGACAGCCGCTCCATCCACACCGGCTCCGCGGAGTCCACAATCAGCACGATGGGAAACCGCCGGCCATTCTCTCCGCTGCGAACCGCCGCCAGCAGGTCGTCGATGCGCATGCCGGGCAGCCCGGCATCCAGCAGCGCCAGCGCGGGCGGCTGCGGCGCGTTCATTGCATCCAGCGCGGCCTGCGCTGAAAGCGCCACCTCCACTCGAGACGCGGCGCGCAGCAGAACCGGCTCAATAGCGGCCAGCAGATCCGGCTGTGGAGAAGCAAGAAGGAAGGAAATGTTCTGAGCGTGCATCCTGGCGGGTCTCCGTACTGGATGCATCGGCAGCGGTTAGAAAAACTTAAGGCGGCAAAATAGAAGTTGAAGATCGAAGTTGTAGATCGACTCGGACCGGTTGAAGAGTCATGGCGCCGCATTTGCGCAGGCGTTGCGGAGAACTACTTCGGTCTGTCGCGAAATAAGTCAGCGCCGGGCCGCGGCCTCAGTCCACAAAATCCACCTGCGGCTGGATGGGGATGACGCCGCGCTCGTGCCCCATGTCCAGCAGTTTGCGGATCGCATCGCGGCCGTCCGCGCCGTAGTCCAGCGTGCGGTCGTTCACATACATGCTCACGAACCGGTTGGCCAGCCGCGAATCGAGATCGCGGGCGAACTGCATTGCATACTCGAGCGCCTGCTCGCGGTGGTCCAGCGCGTGGTGGATCGAGTCGCGCAGCGCCTTGGAGATGATCCGGTGCGCATCGGCGCCCAGCGAACGGCGAATGGCATTACCGCCCAGCGGCAGCACCATCCCCGTGGTTTCGCGCCACCACACGCCCAGGTCGAGCACCTTGTAGAGCCCGCTCGACGAGTAGGTGAGCTGGCCCTCGTGAATGATGAGCCCGGCGTCGAAGGTTCCGGCCAGAATCGAGGGGATGATCTTGTCGAAGGGGACCGTCTCGGTCTTGATCTCGGGGTTGAAGATCTTCAGCCCGAGATAGGCCGTGGTGAGCGCGCCGGGCACAGCCACCTTGATGCGGCCAAGGTCCGCGGCAGCGAGCGGCCGGCTGGAGACAACCATGGGCCCGTAGCCCTCGCCCACGCTTCCGCCGCAGCCCATCAGCAGGTAGTTCTGCTGCAGGTAAGGATAAGCATGAAAGCTGATCGCGGTCACATCGTAGAAAGCTTCATCCTGGGCGCGGCGATTGAGCGTCTCAATGTCGCACAGTGTATGGGTAAAGCGGTAGCCGGGGACGCGAATCTTATTCGTGGCCAGGCCATAGAACATAAATGCATCGTCGGAGTCGGGACTATGTGCAATCGAGATATCTTGTATGCCGTCTGCAACAGGGGCTTCAGAGTGCTGGGTGCTCACTGGAACAACATCCTTTCGGGCGAACAGGGAGGGAACGAAATTTTTCGATGCCGGCAGGAACTTGTGGATGCGCTCGCCTTGTGGCGACTCTTGCGGCTGGAGCGGTTACACAACTACCGTACCCCGGAAGCGCTGCTGCAAAAGTGAGATTTTCATTTCGGAAAATGCCACCCACATCCGCTCCCGGACAGGCACATGAATTGCGGGACCGCTCCAGTGTAACCGGAGTGCGATATGTTGCGCCCGCTGAATTCTATCTGCTGCATTTTCAAGCATTTCAAGCAGCCCGGCGGCGCAGGCGATAGAAACCGGCGCCCACCGCGGCCGCCGCGGCTACCTTGAGCGCATCGCCGGGCAGAAAAGGAAACACCGCAAGCGTAGTCACAGACAGAGCGGGCAGCGGCGTAATGGCCGCCAGCCATACCGCGCCGCAGGCCAGAATTGCCAGATCGCCCGTGGCCGCGCAGGCCAGCGCGGCGGGAAAACCGCGGCTGGTGCGGCGGTAGAGGAACGAGATGAGCGCGGCGGCCAGCGGATAGGCCAGCAGATAGCCGCCGGTGGGTCCAAAAAGATGCGCCACGCCGGAGATCGCCGGGCTGGGCGCAAAGACGGGTAACCCCGCGGCGCCTTCCAATAGATATGCGGCAAAGGCGGCTGCCGCCATGCGCGGCTTGACCAGCAGCCCAAGCGCCAGAACCGCAAAGGGCGCCAGGGACAGCGGCACCGGAGTGAAGAACAGCGGAATGGCCACGTGCGCGCACGCCGCAGCCAGCAGGCTGCCGCCCACCAGGATGCCTCCGGCGCGCAGCAGGGTGGAAACACGGGTTGGTCCGGCAACGGCAACCGGAGACAGCGGTATGGAGAGCTCTTTGTTCATAGACACCTCTTCAGGGTTCTCCTTGTGCCCGGTACTTCGTTCATGGCTCCTGGTCGGTTTCGTGCGCGGCCGGCGCCTGCTGAAGTTTGGCCCGATGCAGCCAGATGTGGCGCGCCACGGCCACAACTGCCAGCAGCAGCACTCCCAGTGAAACCAGAAGTCCGATAATCAGCCAACGCATAGGAGCGAACCACCCAAGAATACCAGAGGGGCGCGGCCCGATTGCCAGTCCAGATTGCCCCGGTCCCGGTTGCCCGATTGAGATTGCACCCCCGACATTACCGCGGCCCCGCGGCTACCTGCGCTGCCGGTGGATGATCCGGCTTTTTCAGGCTGGCCAGCAGCCAGTCAAGATAGGCATGGCTGCCGGACTCGACATCGAGCACCAGGAACTCCGGCACCTGGTAGCTGTGCAGCTCATGCAGCCGGGCTTCGAGCGCGGCCAGTTGGTCGGGCGCGGTCTTGATCAGCAACAGGGTTTCGGTGGAGGACTCGATCTGTCCCTCCCAGCGATAGATCGACTCAACCGAGGGAATGAGCGTAGCGCAGGCGGCCAGCCGCTCTTCAACAAGTGCTGCGGCCAGCCGCGCCGCCTCGTCGTGACTGGAGGCCGTAGTGAGGACGATGCGGGCTTGTGGCGGGGTATTGTTCATAGCGCACTCCGTAGCCGGTGTGTTGTTCACTCCCACTGTATTGCCAGTGGCGGCTTTTGCGCATCTGATTCTTTCATCCGCTGCCGAACGACATAGTCTCGGCTTGGGAGTCGCGGCTTGCCCTATACGGGTTCCTGTAGCAGTATGGACCTTGCGGCCAGAGCAGAAAACATTGGCGAGAGGAACCATGACGACAACGATCAAGTTTGGCACTTCAGGATGGCGGGCGATTGTGGCCGACGAGTTTACCGTGGCCAATATCCGGCTGGCGGTTGCGGGTATTGCGGCCTATGTCAAAACGCTTCCCGGCCCCCACCGCGTGCTGGTAGGGCGCGATCCGCGCTTTCTGGGCGAGAGCTTTGTGAATGAGGCGGCTCGCGTGCTGGCCGGCGCCGGCGTCACCCCTGTCGTGATTCCGGAGCCCGCGCCTACCCCGGCCATCTCTTACGCCGTGCGGACACTCAAAACCTCAGGCGCCATCAACTTTACCGCCTCGCACAATCCGCCCGAGTACAACGGCATCAAGTACTCCACGCCCGACGGAGCCCCCGCGCTGCCCGAGGCCACCGGCCGGATCGAAGCGGCGATTGCCGCGCTCCAGTCCGGCGACAGCGCCATTCCACAGGCTGACCCTGGGAGCGAAACGGCCGATGCGAAACCGGCATTCCTCAAGCGCCTGGCCGAGCTCGTCGATTTGAAGGCCATCGCCAAATCGAAGATCAAGGTGGTCTACGACCCCTTTTGGGGCGCGGGCCGCGGCTATCCCTCCGATCTGCTGCGCCAGGCCGGCGTGCAGGTGGAGACGGTGCATGACTACCGCGACGTTCTTTTCGGCGGCCACGCTCCCGAGCCCGACGACCACCTGCTGGGCGATGCCAGAAAAAAGATGAAGGAGATCGGCGCGGCCATCGGCATTGCCACCGACGGCGACGCGGACCGGTTCGGCATTGTGGATGAAGACGGCGCCTTTCTGCAGCCCAACTACGTCATCGCCCTGCTGTTCGACTACCTCGTGGAAACGCGCGGCTGGAAGAACGGCGTGGCCAAAAGCGTTGCCACCACCAACCTCATCAACGCGCTGGCCGACCATCACAAGGTGCCGCTCTATGAGACGCCGGTGGGATTCAAATACATCGGCGAGCTGATCAACGAGGACAAGATCGCCATCGGCGGCGAGGAGTCCGCCGGGCTGACCATCCGCGGCCACGTGCCGGAGAAGGATGGCATCATCGCCGGCCTGCTGGCCGCGGAGATGGTGGCCACTCGCGGCAAGAGCCTGGGCGTTCAGCTCAAGGAGCTGTTTGGCAAGGTTGGTTCCTATTACCCGGTTCGCGAGAACTTCCGCTTGACCCCGGAGGTCAAAGCCCGTTTCACTGAGAAGTTGAAGGCCGATCCGGCGGAGCTGAGCGGGCGCAAGGTCACAGGAATCGTGCGCACCGACGGACTCAAGCTGATTCTCGACGACGGATCGTGGGTCTGCTACCGGCTTTCAGGCACCGAGCCGGTGGTGCGCGCCTACACGGAGGCGCGCAGCGAGCAGGATATGGAAGCGCTGAAGGCCGCCGCGGAAAAATTTGTGCTCGAATAAGCGGCGCTCAATTCAACGGGTCTCGACTCGGCATGAAATGAGCTGGGCATGAACTGAACCGGGTATGAACTGAGCCAGGCATCAACTGAGGTTGAATGACGGAAGAGAAAATTCATCCTGTCGAGACGGTCCCGGCTCCTGAGCCGACGGAGCCCATGGGCGTCCGCGCGGTTGACTGGGCGCAGCGCGTGTGGCGGCCGGCTGGAACCGCTATTGCCGTGCTGCTGGCTCTGCTCGTCACCTGGCATGTGATCAACGGCAGGCATGGACTGTCGGCTTGGCAGAAGGAGCGCGGCGAAGATCACCACTTGCAGCAGGAGATCCAGAACCTGCAGCAGGACAACTCCGCCATGCAGCAGCAGATCGACCGCCTCAAGAACGATCCCGACGCGATCGAGCGCGAGGCCCGCGAAAAGCTCCACTACGCCAAGCCCGGCGAAGTGATTTACACGCTGCCTGACGCGCCGCAGACGCAACCTGCCAGTCAGACCCGGTAGATAGTCGGCCTTCCGATGAAATGAACAGGATTCCGGTCATGAACGGGATTCCAGTCAAGAGCGCTATTCCTGTCGCCCAGCTTTTCGGGGAAAAGGTTAGTGGCTTCGTGCGTTCCTGCGGGACCGGATGGTGCAGGGGTGAATGTCAACCCAGGATTTCATCCCGGGCTATTTTCGAGGGCTCCCTCCTCCGGGACCAAATGTCGTTCCGGATTGTGAATCGGAACAGCTTAACTTCACTGCGCCGTTTTCCTGTTCCCTATTTGCCGATCGTTATTGTTCAGAAGTCGATATGCACCCGAGCCGCGGGCACATACACTGGTCCGCGATCGCGGTTATAGCCGGGATGCGCAATATAAGAGCCTCCCACCATGCCGTAAAGTCCGCGCCAGGCGTGCGCGTTGTAGTACCACTCCACAATGTCTTCGCGCGCATAGGTCAGGCCGCCGTCTCCCAGCAGAAATCCCAGGCCGCCGTAGTGCAGATAGTTCTGGTGGTTGCGCTTGATGGCGTTGGAGACAAATGCAATGCCGAACTTGTCGTTGGGCCGGCGCCAGCCGCGACCGTTGTAATCGCCGCCGAACAGGATGGTCTGGCCCACCTCGGTGTAGGCAAAGGACTCATGCTGATCCTCGTTCCACCCGAAGCGGCCAAACAGCCGCAGACTGCCGGTAACTTCCTGCTCGGTGTTCAGGCCAAAGCCGTACTTTACCGCGCCATAATGTTCGGTCGCGGTAATTTCAGGCGTCGCCGTCTGCCCGGCCAGGAACTGCTGCACCGACTGGCGATAGTTGCCCATGTGCGCGTGATTCACGAAGCTGAGCACACGCACCGCGCCGGGATGCTTTGCGCCGATGAACCGCGCAAACAGCCCCTTGCGGAGTTCGAACTCCCAGTTCTGGCCACTTGCGCGGCTGAAGGCCCAGTCGAGATCAACGCCGTTGGCAACCACGGGCATCGCGAAGATGCCGTAACGCGCGGACCATAGTTTGTCGTCGTACTCGAGCACGCCGCCCACGGTATAGCCGCGCGTGTCGGCCGCGTAGTCCCAGGCGCCGTTGTTGTCGATGGTCCAGTTGGTGAACTGCAGATGGCTGTCGCTGCCCACCGAGTTGATGTCGAAGATGTCGGGCAGGCTCATCTTGCCGATGCGTATTTCGAAGCGGCGCGCAGGCACACGGGCGGCCAGTGCGAACGGCGAGCGATCCTGGTCGGCCATCTCGCCGGTGAGGCCGATGATCTGGTGAATCTCGCCGCGTGCAAGATACGGCTTGCTGCTCAGATTGGGATTGCGCACCACGTCGAGGTTGGTCTCGCCAGCCAGGCCCAGCGCCTGGGAGATGCCGCGGCCGCCGGCATTCTCGAAGTCGGCTATCAGGTCGGTACTGTAGCGGCTGTCGGGGCGCAACTGATAGCCCAGATAGAGAGTCGCCACCTCGGAGGCCTTGTATTCAAAGGTGTCGCGCAGGCTGTTGGCGCCTTCATAGGGCGAATGAAAGCGGCCATGCATCTGAAAAATGCTGTTGGCCTGCCCGGAGATCCAGTAGCGGCTTGTCTCGGAGTGCGGAAACATCGTCAGGGCCGGATCTTGCGGCGGCTCGGCTTGGGCAGGAGCAGCCTGAGGCGGGCTGTCCTGCCCGCCTGCGGGGAAGGGAAACGAAAGCTCCGCCAGAGCGGCCTGCCGCACGGAATCGGGGCGAGGCAGCGGCGCATTGGGCAGCGCAATCTGTGCCTGTGCCGCCAGACGCGCGGGCGCGGCGGCCGGCAGCAGGGCTAGCAGCGCTGCCAGAACTGTTGCCATGACCATTGCCGGGGCCGTAGCCGCCGGCCGGCCCGGGATGTGCAGGCGAAGGAGCATAAAATGGTGAAAGCGGGGCGATACCCCCACTGGGTTAATACTATACCCCCGGTTGGTATATTTCTGTGAAGGAGCAATGAAAATGTCCCACCAGGAACGGGAAAAAGTGAAGCTGTTGCAGCGCCTGCGCAAGGTTCGCGGCCAGCTCGACGCCGTGGAGCGCTCGCTCGGGTCCGACCAGGACTGCGGCGACCAGCTCATGCTGCTGGCGGCCGTGCGTGGCGGCGTGAACTCGCTGATGGGCGAGGTGCTGGAGACACACATCCGCTTCCACCTGGCGGACGGCGGTAAGGAACAGATTGCACCCGAGCTGGCCGAAGACCTGATCGACCTGGTGCATGCCTATCTGAAGTAATAACGCCGCATCTGGCAACGCCTCACGTGTCCATCCAATATGCGCCGTCCCGCCTGCGGGGCAAGTTGCTGCGTGCGCTTGTGGTAGCGGGCAGAAGTGCGCGGAAGCCTGTGTGGCGGAAATTGGCTCAGGAAAGATGGACGGGGAAATGTACGCCGGCTAGGAAGCGTTTTTGCGTCCTTCTTCGAGTACCTGGTCCAGCAGTCCGCGCAGGCCGGCGGTGCGCATGCGTCCCAGTGCCGGATCGGCCGCGGCGGTCTGCGAAAGCTCGTCGGCCAGGTTAAGCGCGGCCAGCACCGCCACGCGCAGCGAGTCGGCGGTGTGGCTCTGTGCGGCCACCGAGCGCATCTTGGCGTCAACGTGCGCGGCCAGTTCGCGAATATGCTTCGGATCTTGCCCGGAGAGGTGGTAGACCTGGTCGTAAATCTCCACGGTTACGTACTCGCTGGGGCTTTCGTAGGGGTCCTGCAACATATCCGGCCTCACAGTTCCAGCCCATCCAACTGCCCGAGCAGCCGCTCCACGCGCTGACGGACGTGATCGCGCTCGGCGCGCAGTACCTTGATCTCGGCGTGCAATCCCTGCAGCACAGGCGCCTGGTCATGCAATGCGCCTTCAGCCTGCGCGGCGCGTTCCTCGGCTTGTGCCGCGCGCGCTTCGGCAGCGCCGCGTTCGCCGCGCTCGCGTTTGACCAGATCCACGGCGCGCAGCACGCGATCTTCCAGCGCGGAAAAGTCGTCCATGCTTACCGCCAGGGTCTCCGCTCCCTCGTGCGGTGCGCCTTCGGAATTTGTTTCCACTGCCGACTCTTCAAATGACTCCGTCATCTCTTCTCTTCAACCTCCGCGCCGTTTCCGTTTGAGTATAGCGCCGTTCGACTCCTGAATTTCGCTCAGGGTCTGTTCAAAACACGGCTGCGCATCAGGATTTACATAGCCCTGGGAGCCGTCGGGAATCGATTCCTAGGCACGCAGCCGCGCGCCCGCGTTGCCCACAGCCTCAACCACCCGCGCCTGGAAATCCCTGAGCTCTTCCTCGCGCAGCGTGCGGTCCTTAGCCTGGAAAGTAGTGCCGAGCAGCAGGGAGTATTCGCCCTGGCCCAGACGCGCATCGCGGAACACTTCGCGCACCCGCCAGTCCACCAGCTCGGGAATCTCCAGCCCCTCAAGGGCGCGGTTCACAGTCTCCCAGGCAATGCCGTCGTCCAGGACCAGGGAAAAATCGCGGCGAACCGGCTGGAAGCGGGACAGATCCTGTGCAGCCGGCTTGCGCAGCGGCAGCCTGTAGAGCCGGTCGAGATACAGCTCGCCGGCCAGCACCGGCTCCTTGAACTTGCGCGCCGCGGCCTCGCGCGGATGCACCTGCCCCAGCCAGCCCACCGTTACGCCTTCGGCCACCACCCGCGCCGCGCGATACGGATGCAGCCACTCGGGTATCAATCCAGAATCCGCCGCAAGCCGGTCGAAGTAGAGGGCGCGCATCTGAAAACGCTCCAGCACCTGTTCGACAATGCCCTTCATATCGTGAAAATCAATCGCCCGCGCGGCGTGCAGCGGACTCTGCTCCGGCAGGCTTCCGGCCGCGCCAAAGGCCAGCGCCGGCCGCTCTTCCACCTTCTCCACCACTCCGTTCGAATTTGATCCGCCGAACACGGTGCCCAACTCGAACAGCCGCACATCACTCACATCGCGGTGCAGATTGCCGGCGGTCATGCCCAGCATGCCCGGCACCAGCGACGGCCGCAGCACCCCTGCCTCTTCACTCAGCGGATTGCCCAGCGGCACCGCCTGCCCCGGCTGCGGCGCGGTCAGCGCCGCCTCGGCCGCGGAGCAGAAGGTGCTGGAGATCGCCTCATGAAATCCCGCGGCCAGCAGCACCCGCCGCACCGCATCTTCACTGGCCGCCCAGGGCCGCGCTTTTACGCCTTCGCCAAACGCGGGCAGCGTGTTCGCAAAGCGGTTGTACCCGTAAACCCGCGCCACCTCTTCCACCAGATCGATCTCGCGCTCCACGTCGAGCCGCCAACTGGGCAGCGTGACCTGCCATGCGGCGCCATCGCCGGGCTGGCTGGCAAGCTCGCATCCGAGCGCCATCAACAGCCCCTGCACCGCGTCCGCGGAGATGCCTTCGTTGTCGATCGTGCGCCCCAGAATCCGCCGCACCTCGCTCAGCTTCAGTTCCACCGGCCTGCGTCGCGCGGTCTTCTCTTCCACTGCCGCAACCCGCACGTCCACCAGGTCGCCTTCGATCCATCCGCCGTTGGCCAGCAGAATGGCGCACACCAGCGCCGACGCCACCGGCGCCGCGTTAAAGTCCGCGCCGCGCTCAAAGCGATGGCTCGCATCGGTGTGCAGCCCATGGCGCCGCGCCGTCCGACGAACCGTCATCGGATCGAACCATGCGGCTTCCACCAGCACGTTCTTCGTGGCCGGGGTAATCATCGTGTCCCATCCGCCCATCACGCCTGCCAGCGCCAGCGGCTTGCTGTGATCGGCAACAATCAGGTCTTCCGCGTCGAGCACGCACTCCACGCCGTCCAGCGTCTTGAGCCGCTCGCCCTTCTGCGCGCGCCGCACCACAATGCCGCCGTCGATCATGTCCAGATCGAAGGCATGCGTGGGATGGCCCATCGCCAGCCATGCGTAGTTGGTGGCGTCCACGGCGTTGGAGATCATCTTTTGCTCGAGCAGCTTGAAGTACGTGACAACTTCCGCGCCGGCAAACCAGTCTTTCGACTCGGCGATGGTCACATCGCGCAGCACCCGCGCCGTGAATCGCCCGCAGGCATCGCCTGCGTCAATCTCCACGGGAAAAGGCTGCGCCGCAGCTTTCGCCGCAGGCAGTGTGTAATGCAGCCCCGGCAGTTGCAGCCCATAGATGGCCGCCGCCTCGCGCGCCACGCCGTAGTGGTTCATGGCGTCCACGCGATTGGTGGTGATGTCCATCTCGTAAAGCGAGCCATTGCCTTCGCCCAGATCGTAAATGCCTTCGATCGCGATGCCGCGCAACGTCAGGTCTTCGGCGAGCTGCGCATCCGTAACCGCGAGCCCTGGCAGATACGTGCGGAGCCATTTGGTGAGTATCTTCATTGCTGATTGCCCTTGTTAGCGGAGTTAGCGGAGTTAGCGGAGTTGGCGGTGTTGGCGGTGTTGGCATTCACTTCACGCGCGCTTCCACTGCGGCCCAGAGAAGTCAAGAGCCCATTGATCAACCTGGCGACTTCCGATCCTTGCTCCATCAATTTCTGCATCTGCTCCTTGTTGAGATAACTAAGATCAGCGGCCAATTCGATCTGGGTCTGCAACTCATACAGAGACCCGCGCGCATTGCCCAGAAAATGCCGAAACTGCAAATCCGTGAGCCTGCCATGTCCCTCCGCAATATTGCTGGGCACGGAGACCGCCGCACGTCTGATTTGAGCCATCAACCCATAGGCCTCTGTTTTAGGCATCCCACCGCTCATCGCATAAACCTGGCGAGCCAGAGCCATTGCCTTCTGCCAAACAATCAGCTCCCGATAGCTTTTCGGCCTAGCCATGGTTCACCCGCTAACCCCGCTAACTCCGCCAGCACCACTAACTCCGCTCCCTACGCAAACTGCCCCAGAAACCGCATATCGCCCGCATAAAATTGCCCGATCTCGCTTACGCCGTACTTCATCATGGCGATGCGCTCCACACCCATGCCGAAGGCGAAGCCGGAGATCTTCTTCGGGTCATAGGCCAGCTGCTTTTCAGCCGCAAAGGCAAACACCGCCGGATCCACCATGCCGCAGCCCAGCAACTCGATCCATCCCGACTGCTTGCACTTCCGGCATCCCTTGCCGCCGCAGAAGATGCAGCTGATCTGCACATCGGCGCTAGGTTCGGTGAAGGGAAAGAACGAGGGGAAAAAGCGCGTCTTCACGGCCGAGCCGAACAGCGCCTTCATGGCGTGGTCGAGCGTGCCCTTCAAATCGCTGAAGGTGATGCCGGCGTCCACGCACAGGCCCTCGACCTGGTGAAAGATGGGCGAGTGCGTGGCGTCGGTGGCGTCATTGCGGTGCACCTTGCCGGGAATCACGATCCGCACCGGTGGCGGCTGCAACTCCATGGTGCGCATCTGCACCGGTGAGGTGTGGGTGCGCAGCAGCAACCGATCGCGCAGCGGCCTCCGCTCCTGGTTGGCCACCACCAGCGTGTCCTGGGTATCGCGCGCCGGATGCCCGGGCGGAAAGTTCATGCTCTCGAAGTTGTAAAAGTCGGTCTCCACCTCGGGCCCCACCCCGACCGAGTAGCCCAGCGCCGCGAACACGCTCACGATCTCATTGAGCGTGCGCGTAATCGGGTGCTCGGCGCCGGTCAACCGGCGGGAACCGGGCAGGGTAATGTCGATGGCTTCGGCCTGGAGCGCGGCGTCACTAGGGCCGGCGCCGGCGGCGGAATCGAGCAGCTCCTCCACCCTGGCCTTGAGCGCGTTGAAGCGAACGCCCAGCGCCTTTTTTGCCTCAGCCGGAGCGGCCTTCAGCCAGCGGCTCGACACGTCCGTCAGCCGGCCCTGCTTGCGCCCCAGCCACTCCAGCCGGAAGGCTTCAACCGCGTCTGCACCGTCGATTTTGGCCGCGGCCTCGCGCGCCTGCTCTTCGAGGGCCGCAAACGCCTTGTCCAAAGCGTCGTCGTCAAACGCCGTTAAATTGAGAATGGAATCGTTCGTCATGCGTAATACAGCAGGATAAATCACTGGCCTGCTGAAATCCCGGGACGTGGCAGACAGCGATGAATGGCTTCCGAGCAATCATGCAAACGGCCCGAAGTTCTCATGGAACTTCGGGCCGCTTTTTCCGCCAGTCATACTACAAGCTTTTCTTATTTACGCCGCCTTGGCTGCCAACGCACTCTTGGCCTGATCCACCAGCTTGGTAAAGCCTGCCGCGTCCTTCACGGCGATCTCGGCCAGGATCTTGCGGTCGAGCTCGATGCCCGCCTTCTTGAGGCCGTTGATGAACTGCGAGTAGCTGGTCCCGTTCAGCTTGGCCGCGGCGGCGATGCGCACAATCCACAGCGAGCGGAACTGGCGCTTCTTCTGCCGGCGTCCGGTATAGGCAAACTTCAGGCCGCGCTCGACGGCTTCCTGCGCTGCCTGGTAAAGCTTGGATTTGGTAAGGAAATAACCGCTTGCGCGGTCCAGAATCTTCTTGCGGCGGTCATTCCGCTTGGTGCTCCGTTTTACGCGGGGCATGGTGTTTCTCCTTTTTGCGTTCTCGGGTTACGCGGCTGGAGGCAGGAGGCGGCAAAACCGCTCAGAACCTCTTCACTCGCTCATTGCAAGCCTGATCTCGCGCCCGATGCCAACGCATTTCGCATCAAGCGGGGGTGCTGCGCACGGCAGCCCCTCGGACAAGGTCCGTATTAGGCGTAGGGAATCATGCGCGCTACCTTCGCGTAGTCGCCGTCGGAGACCAGCAGGGTCTTGCCCAGCTTCCGCTTGGTCTTTGGCGCCTTTGACGTAAGGATGTGCCGCGTCTTGGTCTGGCCGCGCTTGATCTTGCCCGTGCCAGTCTTTGAAAAACGCTTGGCCGCGCCCTTGTGAGTCTTCAACTTCGGCATTTTCTTCTCGTTTGGAACGATGATGGTCGCCCATCGGACAGGGGTTTCCCACCCATTGGACGCTCCCATCAGTATAGCGCAAGCTGGATTTCCGGCCAAACCGAATCCCCGCGACTGGCCGGCCGGTTGAGCTACTTTGTGGGGTCTTTCGCCGTGAAGGGCGAACAGCAGGGCTTGTCGGTTGCGTGGAAGTTCATCAGTTCCAGCCGTATCCCGTCTGGATCGTATATGTTGAACTGGTATTTGCCGTCCTTACCGATCTTCGGCCCCTGGTCGTGCCGGCCGGCCAGCCGGTTGCCGGCCTCGAGCACCTTGTAGGCATCCGGCACCGAGACCTCGCCAATCGAGAAGTGGTCCAGCACGCCGAGAGAACGCTGCGAGATGTTTGCCGGAATTCCCGATCCCGAAGGCCCGCTGGTCAGCATGTACTCCAGCCAGTCATGCCCGTCGGGAACCTGCTGGCTTACCCAGTCGATTTTGCCCTCCTGCATGCCGCCGAACCAGTATGGCCGGAAGCCGAGCAGGGCGCGATAAAATGTGTCTTCTTTGGCGCGGCTATGCACCAGGAAGCCGACGTGGATGATGTGGTGGCCGATGAGATTGGGCGCAACCACCGCGGCCGGATGCCTGGGCGGCTCCACAAACTCCACCTTGTTGCCCTCCGGATCGAGCACCGCAAACCAGCGGCTGCCGTCCGAGCCCTTTTCCACGTGCGCCGGCACGGTCCATCCTTTGGCCGCGAAGTATGCGCGCATCCCTTCGGCGCTCACCGTGTTCCACGCCGTGTGGTCCAGGCGATTGACGCCGGCATTCGGCGGCAGCGGCAACACTTCAACAAATTGCGTGGGGCTTACCATGTAGCGCACGCCTTGCGGGTTCTCCGGATCGGCGGCCTTCGCCGCGCCCACAATCGCCGTGTAATAGTGCTCGGTGGCCGCGGCATTGGACGTGTAGATCGCCAAGTGCGAGATTCCGGTAATCCTGGGCCGCGCCTGCGCTGCGGCGGTTACGGCAAGAGCAGCGAGAAAAGCGGCGCCCATCAGTTTGGATTGCATCGGCCTGAATTGAATCAGTCTGGATTGCATTAGTCTGGATTGCATCGGTTTTTTCCCTCGCCGTCTATGGCCAGATAAAGATAAATCGGTTTTTCGAGATGCGCAATCAAAACCGCTCGCTTCCGTCTCACTGCCTGCTTGCCGGTTGCACCGCCAGTTCGTCCCATCCGGCCGTCTGCACAACCTTGACAGTTGGCCCATCGTGGTCTGACCATGTTGCTGCCATTCGCGAGCGCTGTTGCAGCAGCACGAACCGGGTTGCCGCGCCGATTTGCGCACCGCATTTCCGCACCACATCCCATTGGAGGGCTTACCATGTCCGCACTCGAAAACAACCGCCGCGGCTTTTTGAAGGCTGGCGCGGCAACACTGGCCGCAACCGCAGTCTCATGGAATGCGTCCAGCTACGCGCAGATCGTGGGCGCCAACGACCGCGTTCGCGTAGGCATTGTGGGCTGCGGTGACCGCATGAAGCAGGGCGATCTGCCCGCCTTCCAGACCAATGCAAAAGACCTGAACTTTCAGATCGTGGCCGTCTCAGACATCTGGAACCGGCGCCGTGAAGAGGGCGCTGCATTTATCGAGAAGCTCTGCGGCAATCCCGTCGACCAGGTGCGCAACAACGACGAGCTGTACGCGCGCAAGGACGTGGATGCCGTCATTATTGCCACCGCCGATTTTCAGCACGCCTATCATGGCACGGAAGCAGTGCGGGCCGGCCGCGATGCCTATGTGGAAAAGCCCACCGCGCACACCATGGCCGATGCACGCATGATTCGCGAAGCGGTGCACAAGTCCGGCAAGATTGTGCAGGTGGGCACGCAGCGCCGGTCGACACCGAGCTACATGAAGGCCGCCGAGTACATTCAATCCGGCAAGTTCGGCGACATCGTCATGGTCGAGATGACCTGGAACGTGAACCAGCCCGGCCGCTGGCGCCGTCCTGACGTGGTGCCACTGCTCAAGGAGCAAGACACCGACTGGAAGCGCTATCTGCTCAACCGCACCCCCAACGGTATGATGCCCCCGTTTGACGCCCGCCACTATCTTGAGTTCCGACTCTTCTGGCCTTATTCGTCGGGCATTCCCGATCAGTGGTTAGTCCACCAGATCGACACGGTGCACTGGTTCACCGGGCTGCCGCATCCGCGCTCGTGCGTGGCCAACGGCGGCATTTACCTGTGGAAAGACGGCCGCAAGAACTGGGACACCATGACGTCGGTGTTTGACTACGGCCCCCTCGACGATCTCACCAAGGGCTTCCAGGTGCAGTACACATCGCGGTTCACCAACTCAGCCGGCGGCGTCAAGGAGTTGTACTACTCGAACGGCGGCATGCTCGACATGGCCAATCAGACCGTGAGCCCCACCGGTGGCCTTACCGAGCGCTTTGCCGCCCAAATGCACATGCAGCCCAACCTGCTGCCCAGCTTCGCGCTGCTCGAAAAGAAGGAAGCCGTATCGACAGACGCCAACATGCGCGGCGACCCGGAGACCGCGGCCAACATGCGCAACTGGATGGAGTGCGTGCGTTCGCGCAAGACGCCAAATGCCTCCATCGAAGCCGGCTACAGCCACTCGATCGCTCTGTGCATGAACGTGGCCGCAATCCAGACAGGCGAAAAAGTCACCTTCGACGACAAGACCCAGCAGGTGATGGCCGGAGGCAAGGTGTTCGCATAGCAACGCGCAGCCCAAGGGTGTTCCAGGTTTCGATTCCGGGACGTGGGAAGGCGCGAGGCGTCAAGGCGCGACTGCAGTCGTGCCCTGACACTTCGTGCTTTCCTTTCGTGCTTTCCGCTCGCGCTCTTCGCAGTCTTTCCGTAATTTGCTTATCTCTCGATGGAGCATTCATGATCGTCAAATTCTCGCTGGCACAGCTTCTGCCCACGCTCTCCGTGCTCGGCCTTCTCGTCGCCCTGCCGCTCGCCGCCGCTCCCACCCAGGGCGTCCAGGTTACGCCGGATGAAGCCGGCCGCCGCGTCGACATCACCATCGACGGCAAGCCGTTCACCTCCTACATCTGGCCGCAGTCGCTCAAAAAGCCCGTCCTGTTTCCCATTCTCGACTCCGATGGCGTTACCATCACCCGCGGCTGGCCGCTGGCGCCGAGGCCCGGCGAGCGCACCGATCATCCGCACCACGACGGCCTCTGGTTCAACTACTCCAACGTCAACGGGTTCGATTTCTGGAACAACTCTACCGCCATCCCCGCCGCGCGCGGTCCGAAGATGGGCACCATTGTCTTCGATAAGATTGTTTCGGCAAAGAGCGGCGCCAAACGCGGCGAACTGGTTACTCAATCCACGTGGATCACCGGGGCCGGCGACAAGATCATTGCCGACACCACCCGTTATGTCTTCGCGCGGCACGGGTCGGCGCGATCCCCGGCGCGATCCATCGACCTGATCGTGACCCTGCACGCTCTGGACAAGGTGGTGTTTCACGACGACAAGGACGGCCTGCTCGGTCTGCGTGTGGCCCGCTGGCTTGAGTCGCCCGACGAAAAGGGCGGAACCTTTACCGATGCGAACGGCGTGGCCACAAAGGTGACAGCCGCGGCCAGCATTCCCGGCGTAGCTCCGCCCACCGGCGAGTACCTCACCAGCGAAGGCGTGATGGGCGAAGCCGCCTGGGGCACGCGGGGCCGCTGGTGCGCGCTCACCGGCCACGACGGCAGCCACGCCGATACGATTGCCATCTTCGATCACCCCGGCAACCCCAACTACCCCACCTATTGGCACGCGCGCGGCTACGGCCTGTTCGCGGTCAATCCGCTGGGCCAGCACATGTTCGATCCGAAAAAGCCGCCGCTCGATTTCACGCTCGATAAGGGCCGGTCGGTCACCTTCCGGTATCGGGTGGTTATCTATCCGCGCGCGGCAACCGCCGAAGAGCTGAACCAGCAGGCCGACGCCTTTGCGGCTGAAACAAAATAGCGGAGCCGGTGAGCGAGCCGGCCTTGTTATAACCGACCTTATTACAACCAGGCTTGTTATCCTGATCCCATGCCGGCACTCATTGACGCTATCGACATCAAACGCAAGATGTACTTCGAGTTTGAGAACACACCCTACTACTGCCTGGACGTGGAAGTGTCCACGCCCACCGCGCGCGGCGGACAGACGCTGGTCCGGCTCAAGATGCGCAACCTGCTTACAAGGGCCGTCTTCGACAAGACCTTCAAGGCCGGTGAAAAGTTCAAGGAGCCGGACCTCGACAGCGTGGAAGCCTCGTATCTTTATTCCGACGGCGACGGCTCGTACTTTCTCGATCAGACCTCGTTTGAGACGCTCACGCTGTCTGCCGATAAACTCGGCGACGCTCTCCAGTTCCTGCTGGAAGGCGCTCTCATCCAGATCGAAAAGTTCAACGGCAATCCGATCGGCATCCAGCTTCCTGCGCAGGTGGAACTGGCTGTGACCTATACCGAGCCGGCCACCCGCGGAGACACGGCTCAAGGCGCTGTCACCAAGCCGGCCACGCTCGAGACCGGACTCGAAATCCGCGTGCCGTTCTACATCAAGGAAGGCGAGAAGGTGAAGGTCGGCACCGAAACTGGCGAGTTCGCGGGCCGGGCGTAAGGTAGGTCTACCGTCGGTTAACAGGAGAACTTTATGAATCGCCGGGAATTCTCCGCGCTGCTGCCGCTGCTGGCTGCCGCATCGTCGCTTGCGCAGGACGCCGAAGGCCAGACGCCGCAAACTGCTCAGCGTCCCGCATCCCACGCGCCGCTTGAAAAGCTGGTCTCCGGCCGCTATGCCCCGATTGCGTCGGCGCATCCGCGACCGTCCCCGCGCATGTCGGAGCATTTTCTGCTGGGGATGCTGCCGGACAACATCCGGCTCGAAGCGCATGAGACTCATCTCGCGCCAGGTTGCCCGCCGGAGCCCATCGGCACCCACAAGCACACCGAAATCTGGTTCGTCCGTGAAGGCACGGCGCGGCTGATGACCGCCGGTGTCACGCGCGATCTGGCCACGGGTGATATGGGCGTGTGCGTTGCCGGCGACCTGCACACTGTCTACAACGCCAGCCAGACCGAGCCCTGCTCCTACTTTGTGCTCACCGTCGGGCCGCCGGAGTAACGGCTGATTGAAAAGCTCAGGCAGCGTCCTGAGTCTGAAGCTCGCGTCACAAACAGGTTGTCATGTCGAGCGACGCGGCCCGCGTTTTTTGCGGCCTGCGCAGTTGAAACATCTGCGGTTCGGACTTTAATCTCTGCAAGCAACTTCACACCTCCCCAAATCACTAGCACACCGCGGCTATTTTGCACAAGACTTGCAATTTGCGCCCGATGCCCCTACTATCCGCATTAGAAACCGGCCTGCAAAGCAGGTGGGTGATCAACGCCGGTTGAACCTACATTCATTGAACAGGGGCTCGACTCGACAATCGGTTCTGTGTGCCGTGTCCGCCAGTCCGGAATGCCTAATGAACCGCGGAGAGCTCCACCGTCCTAGGACGGGTTCACCGGCGCATTGCCCACGGCCAAGCGGGTCGGCTTTCTACTTCTGCTGCTGACCCCCTTCCATCGCTCGCGCGCGCTCTCAATCGCGTATTCTTCTCTAAGTGCATCCAGTCCTCTTTCACATTGGTGCGGTGCTCATTCCCGCTTATGGCGCAATGGCTGCGCTGGGAGTGCTGGCCGGCCTGGCGCTGGCGCTGCGCACGGCGCGCGCGGCGGGCGTCAGTCCGGGGCATCTGTGGAATCTTTGCGTGGTAGCGGTGTGCGCGGCCCTGGTGTGCGAGCGGCTGCTGCTGGTGGCGGCCAACTGGAGCGTGCTGCGCAGCCATCCGGCGTGGATGCTGGGCCTGGCCATGATTCATCATCCTCTGCTGGCTGGGGCGGGCGTTGCCGCGGGATGCGCTGCGGCATGGTGGTATGCGCACCGCAACCGCATGCCGCTTCTGTCCACCGCCGATGCGCTGGCCGCGCCGCTCTCCGTGGGACTTGCGCTGGAGCAACTGGGCGCACTGTTTGCCGGGTCCGGCTTCGGCACTCCTGCCGCCGTCCCCTGGGCCGTCACCTACACCAGTCCGCTCGCCTCGCTGTGGAGCGGCACGCCGCTGGGAGTTCCGCTGCATCCGGTGCAGGCCTACGCGGCACTGGCGTTTCTGACGCTTGCGCTGGGCGCGGTGGTGTGTCTGCCGGCGCGGCTGCAGGCTGGCGATGTGGCCGGATTGTGGCTGATGTGCGCGGGCGCGGCCATCTACCTGACCGAACTGTGGCGCGATCCGGAAGGGCGCGGCGTGGTGCTGCGCGGCGCTCTCGATGGTCCGCAGATAGCCGCTGTGGCCATGGTGCTGGCCGGGGCGCTGCTGCTCAGAGAGCGCAAGGCTGATCATGAGAACGCGCATGGCCATAAGGACGCAATATGAGTGACGCGCGCATCTTCGACGTGCCGGCCGAGTGGCGCGGCCAGCGCCTGGACCAGTTTCTTGCCGCGCAGCTTGACGGCGTGAGCCGCTCGCGCGTGCAGCTTCTCATGGAACAGGGCGATGTGACGGTGGACGGCGTGCGCCAGAAGCCTTCGCTCAAGCTCCGCGGCGGCGAGCGCGTGACGGTGACCGGCGAGCCGCGCCCCACGCCGCTCAAAGCCCAGGCTGAGGACATTCCGCTCGATGTGGTCTACGAGGATGCGGACCTGGCGGTGATCAACAAGCCGGCCGGGATGATGGTGCATGCCGGATCGGGCCAGAATGAAGATGCGCGCAGCAAAGGCACGCTGGTCAATGCGCTGCTCTACCGCTTTCAAAAGCTTTCCACCACCGGCGGCGAGCTGCGGCCCGGTATTGTGCACCGGCTCGACAAGGACACGAGCGGGTTGATTGTCGTGGCCAAAAACGATCGCGCCCATGCGGCGCTGGGAGCCATGTTTGCCGGCCGCCGCGTGAAAAAAACTTACATTGCGCTGGTGGAAGGCGACGTGAAGCGCGACAAGGGCACCATCACCGCCGCCCTGAGCCGCGACCCGGTGCGGCGCACCCGCATGACCACGCAACCTAACGAAAATGCACGTTCGGCCGTCTCTCACTATGAGGTGGTGCAGCGGCTGGTTACGCGGTTCGGTAAATTTTCGCTGGTGAAAGTGCGCATTGAAACCGGGCGTACCCACCAGATTCGCGTACACATGGCCTCCATCGGTCACCCGGTGGTGGGCGACAGGCTCTATGGCGGCGCCGGGCGCCTGACCGACCAGCAGGCGCTGCAGGCGGCGCCCTCGCGCGCGGCGCGCAGAAATGCGGAGCCGGAAAAGCTCAGGCTGGGGAGAAATTTTTTGCACGCAGCAAAGCTTGAGTTTGCCCACCCGGCAACCGGGAAAGCCCTGGAATTTGAGGCGGCGCTGCCGCCGGAGCTGGCGGCTTTTCTCAAAAAAGTGGAAAGCGCAACAACCGCCGGATAGCGGGCGAAGTTTCACCGTGCCGCGATGCGCGCAATGATTGTTAAAATGGGGAAGTCATGATCAGAAACCTTTCTTGTCTTGTGCTCGCGGCTGGTGTGCTCACTGCCGCGGCGGCATCGCAACAACCTGCGCCCAGCACGCCTGCACCATCCACACCGGCCGCGGCCGCTCAGCCTGCTGCCTCTGCCGCCAGGTCCGCTGCGGCGCAGCCAACTGCCGATCTGCCGCAACCGGGCGATGCCGCAACGCCCGACGCCGGCAATCAGCGAGTGTTCAAGATCGGCGCTAACGAAGTCAGCCTGATCTTTACGGTGACCGACAAGCACGGCCACTACATTCCGAACCTGAAGCAGAGCGACTTTGCGCTGCTCGACGACCAGAAAGCGCCGGCCAGCGTAAATTCGTTTCACCAGCAGATCAATCTGCCGTTGCGCGTGGGCCTGGTTATTGACGCCAGTACATCAATCCGCAGACGCTTCAAGTTTGAACAGCAGTCGGCCATCGAGTTTCTGCTGCAGGTGCTCAAGTCAAAGGGCGACCGCGCCTTTGTGATGGGTTTTGACGTGACGCCCACCGTTACCCAGGACTGGACCGACGACCTGGACGGGCTGGAGCAAGGCGTCAACCGGCTGCGGCCCGGCGGCGGCACGGCGCTGTACGACGCTGTTTACACCGCCTGCCGCGACAAGCTGCTCACCGAGCGCGGACCCGAGCCGTTCCGCAAGGCAATGATCCTCATCTCCGATGGCGACGACAACCAGAGCCGCGTCTACCTGAGCGAGGCCGTCAAGGAGTGTCAGCGCGCCGAGACGATCATCTATGCGATCAGCACCAACTGGACGCCCAGCCGCGGCCCCGGCGACAAGGTGCTCACCGAGCTTGCCGAACAGACCGGCGGCGAGGTGTTTTATCCGCCTTCGGTTGAGGACATGGCGACCAGCTTCAACAATATCGCCGAGGAGTTGCGCAGCCAGTATGCGTTGAATTACACGCCGGCTGACTTCAAGACCGACGGCGCCTATCGAACCATCTACCTCTACTGTTACGACCGGCGATACCAGGTGCGCGCCAAGAAGGGCTACTTTGCCACGCCGCAATAACGGCAGTCCTGAAAAGGCGGAGAAGATGGCATGGAGCGCGGCGTCTGCCGCGCTCCATGCTGTTTAGAAGCCCTGAGAGGGACCGCTTTCACTTTGTCGCCCGCCTGAGAGGCCTGCCCACTTGCCGGCTTTTTTGCTGCGCTGGACCTGCCATTTCTATGCGCAGCGCTTTGCTCGCCGGCGATCCCGAAATTTCCGCATTTTCCCGTACCCTGTTCACGGTTCCGGCCCAATCCGGCGCGAAGAAGCCCGCAAGGAAAAAGTCTGCATCCAAGAAAGCTGGAAAGGAAGCAGACAAGAATGGCAAAAACGGGATTGGAAAAAGCAACGGCGGATAAGAAGGAAAAATTTGACCGAGAAGTCGAGCAGACAGCGGCAAAATCCGAACCCATGGGCAGCGTAGCGGCCGCGGTTCCGCGCGACGCGGGTTCAGCCCCCGCACATGAAGGCGGCCATGCCACGCTGGTTGCGGGCACTGAGGCAAGACAGGCGGAAAAGCCCGCCAGGCGAAAGGCCGCCAAAGCCGGCAAGCGCTGACGGCAGATTGAATTCCGGCCCGGTTTTCCTCCATGGCCTCATGGCCCAGGGAACGGTATTCTGGAGCCGCATGGTTTATCCATCCATCGGCCGCTCGATCGGCTGCCGGCTGAGGCGCGCGCAATGAGCGGCGCGCGCTGGGGCGCGGGATTTTCCGCCGTCTCCCGTTTTGTTGCGGAGATCGACGCTGCGGCGGCTGGAAGCGGCAAGCTGCGCGCCGGCTACGTGCTGGCCGGCGACGAGATCTTTCTCCACGACCGCTGCCGCGCCGCCGTGCTCAAGGCCTTCGTTCCGCCGGAGTTGCGCGACTTTTGCCTCTCGGACCTGGACCTGGGCGCCACTTCCATCTTTGAAGTGCTTGACCGCGCGCAAACCCCCTCGCTCATGGCGCCGTTTCAGGTGATCTTTGTGCGCAACGTGCGCCAGCTCTACACTCGCGGCGCCAAAAAAGACGAGTTCGCCGCGCTCGACCGCTACTTCCGCTCGCCCAACCCGCAGGCGCTTCTGCTGTTCATTGCCGACTTCATCCGCATCCCCAACGACACCCGCCGCATGGAGATGGACGACAAGAACCGCTTCGAGCGCCTGACCGAAACACTCGGCGAGCACTGCGCCATGGTGGAGCTGACCAGGGTGAGTGAAGACGATGCCATGCGCTGGGCCGTGGGCACCGCGCAGGCTGCGGAGGTGCGCCTGGAATCCGACGCCGCACGCGAGCTGGTGGACGCACTTGGCGCGGACATGATGCTGGTTTCATCCGAACTGGAAAAACTGCTGCTCTACGTGACCGGGCTGATCGGGATCGCCGCGGACGGGTCATTACCTGTGGGATTAAGGGGACGCATCACCCTCGGCGACGTGGAAACCATGGTGCTCGGCGCCAAGCAGCGCTCGCTCTACGAACTCACGGACGCCATCAGCTCCCGCGACCGCGTGCGCGCCCTCGCGCTGCTCCATGGCCTGCTCAACAGCTCGGATGCGGGCGAGGACGCGGCTATCGGCCATCTTTACATGCTGGCAAAAACCTTCCGCCAGATGCTCGTCATCCTTGAAAAAAACGTTCGCGACTCCCGCGCCATCTGGCAGGCGCTGTGGCAGGGCTTCCGCATTCCGCCCTTTGCCGCCGACGATCTCATCCGCCAGGCCCGCCGCTACAAAAGCCGCCGCGACCTCACCCGCGCCCTGCGCCTGATTGCCCGCGCCGACCTCGAGTTGCGCTCTTCGCCGCCGGACAAGCGGCTGGTCCTCGAGCGCCTGATCTACGAGCTCGCCTCCGAGCCGCGCCCCGGCGCATCGCCCTGGTCAACCGCGCAGTTGTCCTTCGAGAGCTAAGCCGGTTGTTCCGGTTGCGCGCAGGCGCGGGGTGCCGCACAGCAATGCTGCGCAGCAATGGCGCACAATAGAGAGTGGGATGTCCGAAGCGCTCCAATTCATCACTCCGGCAAATGTACTTGCCGCGCTGCTCACGCTCATCCCATTTCTCGCCGTTGCATTCTTTCCTGAGCCAATGGGAGCGCGCGTCCATCGGCTGCCGCTCGCGGCCCGGCTGTTCCTGCCCGCGGTTCTGTGCATTCCCTATATCCTGGTCACCGCTGCGGCCGGCGACTTTCATTGGCAGTGGTGCGGGCTCTACGCGGCGCTGCCGGTCTGCATCGCGGTTCTTCTGTGGCAGGCCGCGCAGATCGATCCGGAGTCGAATGGCAACTGGCGCGACTTCCTCATCCTCATCGTCCTTGGTCTTGCCGTCGATCTGCGCTGGTTTGAGGCGGCGTGGCCCGCGCGTCTGGCCGTCTTCAACAAGATCCTGCTGCTGGATGCGGGCATCTACGGCTTCGTGCTGATCCGACGCCTCGCCGGCACCGGTTTCGATCTTCGCCTGCGCCTGCGCGACGTTGCCATCGGGCTGCGCGAGGCCGCCATCTACACGCCCATTGCGCTGGTGCTTGGCCTGGCGCTCGGCTTTCTGCACCTGCACCGCGCATGGCCCGGCGTGGCCATGATTGCCGCCGCGTGGATCTTCACTTTTTTCTTTGTCGCCGTGCCGGAAGAACTGTTTTTTCGCGGATGGGTGCAAAATCTTCTCGAGCGCCGCATGGGCCGCACGCCCGCGCTGCTGCTGACCGCGGCGCTCTTTGGGCTGGCTCACTTCAACAAGCGCACCGCCGGATTCAACTGGCGCTACGTGCTGCTTGCGGCAATCGCCGGCATTTTTTACGGCCGCGCGTGGCGCAGCGATCGCCGCGTGGGCGCATCCGCTGTCACCCACGCTACTATCGACTCCATCTGGTCACTGTGGCTTCGGTAGCGGAGAGTCCACAGGATAGGGCCTGTGCGCCTGCGGGTGATGGCGGCGGTAGGTCAGATAGCCAAGCCCGACGCGCATGTTGTGATCCACCGGCCCAGGGATGGCCATGGCCAGCGTGATGCCCAGAATCGCGTGCGCAATCGCCAGCGGATACAGGTTGCGATAGCGCAGAAAATGCAGGCAGGCCGCAAAGCCCCACAGCAGCGTCACCGGCGCCAGAATCGGATTCGGCAGGTGCGCCACGGCAAACAGCGCGGAGGCGGCCAGCGCGGCCAGCGGCTTGTTGGGGATCAGCCGCAGGAACCGCAGCAGAAAAAAACACTGCAGCAGAAACTGCTGCACGCCCGACCACACCGCGTACGCGCAGTAGGTTGCAAAAAACGCCGTCACGCCATGCGGCATGCGCAGCGTGCCCAGTGTTGCCGCAAGCGCAACCGCCATCCCGGCCAGCGCCAGCGCCGCGCCCGCAATCCACAGCGAGCGCACAAAGTTGGTTCCGCGCAGGCCCATCGCCCTGGCGCCGTCGAACGAGATGCAGGTGATGACCGTCACGGCCGCCGCGGCAATCATCCAGAGATAGCGCTGCGCCGGCCGCGGCGTCCAGATCACCGCCATGATGAGCCCGAAGGCGATGGCGATCTCGACCGCGGCGTGGCGTGGACTGCGCGCACTGCTTTCCGTATTGCCGCGTGTATCGTCGATTCCGCGCGCGGCCTGTGTTTGCGAGGACGCAGATCCCTCCGCCATGCCACCGATGGTACCGCAAAGAATCTGGGCAAAAGAACCTGGGGGCAATCGAGCCGAGCAGATGGGTCACACGGTGGCCACAACGTCTGCACCGTGGGCGCAGCGGGAAAAACTATTCGAGAGTCACTTCCGGCTCATGTCCGCGAGTGGTCAGCACCACGGCCGCGCCGATAATCAGCGCGCCGCCCACCCATGCATACGGTCCCAGCTTCTCGCCCAGCAACTCCACGCCCAGCAGCGACCCCAGCGCGGGTTCGATGTTCAAAAACACCCCGGCGCGCGAGGCCGGCACATGATGGATGCCCCAGTTCCATAGAAAAGTCGTGGTCGCAGTACACAGCAGTCCGCTCACCGCGAGCGCGATCCAGGCCGTCCGGCTCACATGCAGAAAGGGCAGCGGATCGACCTTCTGGTGGGTGAGCGGCGCAAGCCACTGCGGACCCATCACCACCAAAGCCAGCATCGCGGTTCCCACGAGAATGGTGTAGGCCGAAACCGCTACCGGGCTGTGCGTTCGCATCAGCTTTTTGCTCAGCAGAATCCATGCCAGCGCGGTCACCAGCGAAAGAATCACCAGCAGATCGCCCTCGAGCGTGGGCGTTTCGTTGCCGGTGGTGGCGTGGCTGCCGCCCAGCACCACCAGCGCCGCGCCCGCCGTGGACCCGCACAGCGCCACCCAGCCCATCCAGTCCAGCCGCTCGCCGGCAAACAGCGCGGCCGCCGCGGCCAGCAGCACCGGCATTGCCCCCACCATCAGCGACGCGTGGCTCACCGTGGTCATGGCCAGGCCGTGAAACTGCAGCAGAAACTGAATCGGAATCCCGAACGCCGCGGCCAGCAGCAGCGTCCGCATCTCGTTGCGGGTAAACCGCACCCGGTTGCGCAGCGCCGCCGGCGCCATGCCCAGCGACGCAAAGAGAAAGCGGTAGAGCACCATGTGCCCCACGCTCATCTCGTCCAGCGCCAGCCTGCCAAAATAAAAGCCTGTGCCCCATAGCGTTGCGGCCAGGGCGCACGCGCCATACCCCATCCAGCGCACGCCCTGCTTGTTTGTCTCCTGCTTCTCTGTCTGTTGTCCCGCCATTCTTTCTTTACTGTCGCATACGGGGTGCGGTGCCGGAATCGCCGGCCGGCTTAGCGGGCCAGGACTGCCTGCCCGGAGTGAAGCGATACATGATTGGTACGGCTCATCACCACGGTGAGCCGGTTGCGCGTGGAGTCAGCGGCGAAATCCTCATCGGAAACAGCCGTATGCTTGTGCAGCCATTCGGTGGGAGTAAACGCTTCAAAGGCGGACGTGAGTTTGCCATTGACCTCGGTCCACGCCTTTCTCAACTCCGCGGCCGGCACCGGAACAGTCCCCGCCTGATCGGGTTGCGTGACGAAGGGCTCATCGAGTTCCGGATGCAGCCGCTCGCCAATTCCCAGCAGCGGAAACATCCGGTCATGCACAGCCGTGAGGTGGCCCAGCAGGTAGTAAAGGCGATTCTTGCGCGGCGCAACCTGCTTTTGCAGTTGCTCGTCGCTCAGCGCTGCCAGACCCTGGTCGAAGCGGCCAACCACCTGCTTCCATGAGTTCACCGCGACCAGGCTGAACAATTCTTCGTTTGTCATTTTTTTCCACTCCGCTTTCCGTTTTGTGAGGATGATATCAATCCAGTTCCGGCGAGTTGCTCGATGGGCTCGAAGGCAATAGCCATGAAGGGAAGAGCCCTCAGGGGTTAAAACCCAAATTCATTTTCTGGCCATTTCGGCACGGCTAAAGCCGTGCCCTGACACAAGACCGCGTGTTGCCCGGACTTGTCGAAATGCCAAAGGTAAATTGATATTCATCTTTGTGATTTGGCTCCCATGGTTCGTGCCGCTTTCCGCTTCTTCACTGGCGTCGGGTCAGCCTTGCCGCACGCATAGTTCGATTCCGGTCGAAGCGTGAAGATGCGAAAAGTCTTTGCGGCGGGGTGCCGGGCCGCTTGAAATAGAACCGCCGATGCCAAAACCAGCCCGCATCGGCGAAAATATACAACAATGGCGAAATTGCGGAGATGGTGAAATCGCAGCGATGGTGAAATTGCGAAACGCGAGGGCCCTCGGTGCGTGCGCCTGCCTGACGCTCGGCGTGGCCGCGGTTTTTGCGGCCATGGTTGCCGCCGAGCAGCCCATCTCCGCGCCCATCCCGTCGCACGAGCGTCCGACCCGGGATCGCGTGATTCCTGATCATTTCCCGCCGCTGCCCACGGTTGCGCCAGCCTTGTCCATTCCCATCGACCCGCTCGGCTTTTCGCCGCCAGGCCCCATCTATCTGGGCGCGCGCAACACGCTGGCCTCGCTGGACTTCATTGGAGAAGACAAGCTGCTGTTCACCTTCCGCTTTCCCGGCCTGCTGCACCGCGACACCTCGGGCGGCTCCGGCGGCCAGGAACGGCAGATCCGCGCCGTGGTGCTCTCGCTGCCCTCAGGAGCCGTGGAAGCCGAAGCTACCTGGACGCTCCACGACCGCGCCCGCTACCTGTGGATGCTCAACGACGGCCGCTTTCTGCTGCGCGACCGCAACAACCTGCTGATGGGCGATTCCAGCTTGGCCCTCAAGCCGTTTCTGCAGTTTCCGGGTCCGCTGCTCTGGCTGGAGATGGATCCGTCCCAGCAGTACATCGTCGCCGACACCTACGAGCCGCAGCAGACGGCAACCAAACCGGGACAGGTGCCCAGCCCGGCCACGGCCTCCACGTCGATGACGGCCGATGGAAACACGGATGGGTCGACAAGCGGGACAGGAAGCGACAGCGACGACTCAGGCGCCACTCCCGATACTGTCGTCCGCATTCTGCGCCGCGACACCGGCAAGGTCATGCTGGTCAGCCGGGTCCGGTCGACCGTTCATTTGCCCATCAACTCCATCGGCTACCTGGAAAGCCTGCGCGGCCAGCGCTGGCAATGGCTGCTGAGCATGAGCTATTTCAGCGGCGGAAGCGCTACGCTGGGCGGCGTGGATTCAAGCTGCAGCCTGGCCAACCGCTTTGTCTCCGACCAGTTGGTTCTGGTTACCGCCTGCGCGTCCGACGGCGGCGACCGCATTGTTGCCTTCACCACCGGCGGCCATCAGCTGTGGGCCGACCAGATTCCTTCCATCGCCATCTGGCCTGAGCTCACAGTGTCGCCCGGCGGTCTGCGCATCGGCCGCGAGACCCTGGGCGTGAACCACCCGGTGAGCGCCTACCAGCCGATCGATTCGGAAGACATCAAGGGCCAGTGGCTCACCGTTTACGACACCGCAACCGGCGACATGGCCCTTGAAGCTCCCGTCAGTCCGCCGCTCGACTCCGGCGGCAACGTGGCCATCTCCGCTTCCGGACGCCGGGTGGCCGTGCTCGACGCCGGCGCCATCCAGATTTTCGACCTTCCCCCGCCACCCCCGCTGCCCCAATCCGGCATCAAACTTTCGGGGCAATAAAAACGCCCTTCTGCCCGTGGATGGCACTTGAAACCCGTGTACACTGTCCACTGGTCAACTTTTTGGCGGGAGAAATTCTTGGCCACGGTTCTGGTTCATTACACGGCTTCAGCCCTCAGCGATCGCGGACGCAAGCGCACTTCCAACGAAGACTCCTATGGATTTTCCGTTGAGCACGGCGTATACGCAGTGTGCGACGGCATGGGCGGGGCCGCTGCCGGAGAAGTTGCCAGCTCCCTGGCTGTGGATGAAATCATGCGGCTCACCGCCGATGGTTCGGTCGCTGGCGGTTCGACTTCCGGGGGGGCTATTTCCAGGGGTTCGGGCGCCGTTCCGGACCGTGCCCGGATGGAGTCGGCCATCTGCACCGCCAACCACGCCATCCATTCCCGCGCGCAGCGCAATCACAAACTGAGCGGCATGGGCACCACCATGGTGGTGCTGGTTGCGGGCGAACGCCGTGTGTCGGTGTTCAATATCGGCGACAGCCGCTGCTATCGCCTGCGCAATCGCCGGCTGGAGCAGGTCACGCTCGACCACTCGCTGGTGGAGGAGCAGGTGCGGCTGGGCCGCATGACCGAGGCCGAAGCGCTACGCTCGCCGCTGCGCAACGTAATTACCCGCGCCCTGGGCACACAGAAAGAGATCACGCCCGACGTCTTCGAACTCGACGCCGATCCCGGCGACCTTTTCCTGCTTTGCTCCGACGGGCTCACCCGCGAGCTGTCCGACTCGCTCATCGAGTCACTGCTGGGCACCGATCTGCCGCTCGACGAGCTGTGCGAGCGCCTGGTGGGCGCAGCCAACAAGGCCGGTGGCCACGACAACATTACCGCGCTAGTGGTCCGCGCCGAAGGCTGATCCCGCATCTTTCCATGCATGCTCCTTCAGCGCATGCTCTAAAACCCTTCCAGCACATCGGCCACTAGTTGCCGCGCAAACTCGCGTGCAATCCGCTGCATCGCTGCCGGGTCTTCCTGAATGAACGTGGGCAGGTCGGTCGTGGACTGATACGGCTGCCGGAAGGTGTAATTCCGGTTCTCGTAAAGCACCCGCCCGTCCCGCGCCGTGAGCTGCACTGAGACGATCAGCGTAATCAGAAAGCTCGACGACTGCTGGGTTGCCGAGTTGTAGGTGAGCGGCGACACCACCTCTTTCAGGATGGTTCCGTGCAGCACCGCATCGGCGTCCGCGTTGGTGGAGGGCGTAACCCGGAACCGCGAGCGCGCGGCGAACTCGCGGATCACCGCTTCGGTCATCGCCTTTTCAACGCCGTAGGTGTCGGTGCGCGTGGTGAACACCGGAACCGACAACGTCTGCACATCGGGCGGCAGGTGCGTGGCCGCGCCCAGCGTGTGATAGCCGCATCCGGTCAAAACCACAAGCGCGGCCAGAGCTCCAAGCGCAACTGTGACCGATGCATGAATGCGCAGACGCATACAGCAATCTTACTTGGCTACACCCACGCCGTCGCCATGCGTCCCATGCCCTGCGCGGGCAGCTTGAGCCCGTCGGCGCGGCCGGCAAAGTAGAGTGCGTTCAGCTGCTCCGATCCGCGATCCTCAATGCGATGAAACCCGGCGCGGCGCAACTCTTGCTGCAACTCATCGGCGGTAAAGAATAGCCGGAACGGCTCGCCCGCCGCGGCTACTCGTGCCGCCAGCCGGTCGAACGCCATCCGCCCCAGCAGGCTCAGCGCATGGCGCGGAACGCCGTAGTCGAAGCTCACGCCGGAGCCCGCGGGCAGCCGCGCAATGGTCTCGATCGTGGCCCGGAAGGCTTCAAGGGTGAGGTACGGCACCACCCCCAGCCAACTGAAAAACGCGGGCCGCTGCGCATCGAATCCGCTCTCGGCCAGTCCAGCAGACAGCGTCTTGTGCTCAAAGTCCAGCGGAACGAAGGTAAGCCCGGCGGGCAGTGGAATTGCCGCCTGTTCGAGCAGCGCCCGCTTCCACTCCTGCGTGGCGGGAAAATCCACTTCAAACACGCGGAGGTGCGCAAAGGGATTGCGGTAAGCGAAGGTATCGAGTCCCGCACCCAGCACCACATACTGCTCCACGCCCTGGGTTGCCGCTGCCGCCAGATGGTCCTCGGCATAGCGGCTGCGCGTGGCCATAAAGGCGCGAAAGGCCCGGGAAAACGGATGCATCTCGCGCTCATAGTTGAACTCGAAGTGCGCGCCCAGCAGCGGAACCGCTACCGGGTCCATGAGCACCGGCGGCTGGTCCAGAAGCTGATGCACCGCGCGCCGCCGGGCAACGCCAAAGGCGGTTTTGCTTGCCCGGCCTGTCTCCATTTACCCAGTGTAGCCGTCTCGCACGGCATCCTTCGTCCTTCCTGCCGTCCCGCAACTCTTCTTCGCCACTCAGCGCGTAGCATACTCTGCATGACCTGGATTGGATGGGCACTGCTTGCCGCGCTCTTTGCCGCAGCCACGGCGTTGCTGGCCAAGGTGGGCGTGGCGCACGTTGACTCGAACCTGGCCACGGCTCTGCGCACCACCGTCGTGGTCGTGTTTGCCTGGGGCATCACCCTTTCGCTGGGCAAGCACGGCGAGATCCGCTCGCTCGACCGCCGCACCCTCTTGTTCCTTACCCTCTCGGGCATGGCTACCTGCCTCTCGTGGCTGTGCTACTTCCGCGCCCTGCAGCTTGGCCCGGTTTCACGCGTGGCTCCGCTGGACAAGCTCTCCGTGCCGCTGGTCATGCTGTTCGCGTGGCTTTTGCTGGGCGAAAAGATCAACGCGGCAGCCATTGTCGGCGGTCTGCTCATCACCGCCGGCGCCATCGTCATGGTGCTGGCCTGAAAACTTATACTGGATCGAGTGACCGCATCCGTTCAGAATTCCGCCCCGCGCCGCATCGTGCTCACCGGCTTCATGGGCTCGGGCAAAAGCACGGTTGGACCGCTGGTGGCCCAGCGCCTTGGCTGGAGCTTCGTCGACGTGGACGAGGTGATTGAAGCTGAGGCCGGCTGCGCCATTGCCGAGCTGTTCAGCCGCCACGGCGAGGCCCGCTTCCGCGACCTGGAGCACGCCACCATTGCGCGACTTGCCCTTGGCGACGGACTGGTGCTGGCGCTCGGCGGCGGCGCAATTGAGCGCGCCGAAACCCGCGGCCTGCTGCTCGAATCCCCCGGCACTCTGCTCGTGCATCTTGAGGTCGCGCTTGAAACCACGCTGGCCCGCTGCGCCGGCACCGAGCACACCCGTCCCATCCTGGCCGACAGCGCCAACCTGGCTAGCCGCTACACCCGCCGCCTGCCGCTCTACCGCACTGCCCATGTTTCCATTGCCGCCGACGCGCTAACCCCTGCCCAGGTTGCCGACGCGGTTCTGCGCGCCGCACATCTCGATTGAGAACCGCGCCTCCTGAAAACCGCGCCTCGTGCCCGAGATGTGAGACGGCCGCGTTTCCGCCACGCCGCACCCGCTTGGTATCATCAATGCGGCAGCCGGATTTTCCGCCGTTGCGCTGCGAGGTTTTTTCTGTTCTGATGGCTCCCGCTTCCCAGGCCGCAAGCCGTGCTCCGCTGGCTGCCGCGTCCACCGTGGACGCCGCAGACCTGCACCCACACCAGCGCTCGCTGCCGCCGGGCGCAACGGCCCTGCTCATCCACGACCTGCGCGAGCTTTTCAAAGTCAAGGTGGTTGCACTGGTTGTGGTCACCGGGTGGGGCGGCTTTTACCTCGGCTCCATGCAGTCCGGCATCTCCAGCATGCAGGGCGGCCTGTTCGACGCGCTGCTCGGCATCGCCATGATCTCGGCCGGCGCCGGCGCGCTGAACGAAGTGCTGGAACGCACCTCGGACGCGCGCATGAAGCGCACCGCCGACCGCCCGCTGCCTTCCGGCCGTATCTCGCTTCCGGTCGGTCTTGCCGCCGGGCTGGGCGCGCTCGCGCTGGGCGGATGGTTGCTGCTGATCCGCTGCAACATGCTCACCGCGGCCCTGGCCATGCTGACCGCGTTCACCTACGTCGCCATTTACACCCCGCTCAAGCGGGTTACCTCGCTGGCCACCTTCATCGGCGCATTTCCGGGAGCCATGGGTCCGGTGCTGGGCTGGACCGCCGCGCGTCCGCAGATCGAGTGGCCGGCTGTGGCGCTGTTTGCCATTCTCTTTGTCTGGCAGTTTCCTCACTTCATGTCCATCGCCTGGCTTTATCGCGAGGACTATGCCCGCGCCGGCATCCGCATGCTGCCCGTGGTGCAGCCCGATGGCTGGTCCACCGTGCTCGAAGCCCTTTTCTACGCCGTGCTCATGATTCCCGTAAGCCTTGCTCCGTGGCGCCTGGGCATGACCGGCGTCGTCTACCCCATTATCGCCACCGTTCTGGGCCTGGTTTATCTCGGTTACACCATCCGCTTCGCGGGCATTCTGAAAGTGCGGACTGAGGCCGAAAGCCGCATGCTGGCGCGCGATCTGCTCAAGGTGAGCGTGCTGTATCTGCCCCTGCTGTTCACCGCGCTCATGCTCTGCGCCAAAGCCAGGCGCTAAGGAGCCCATGACTACCGTCGCTGCCCGCTCTGCATCCCGTCCCGGCACGGGCCCGGCCATCGCCGCCATTCTGCTCATCAGCGCCGCGGCCACGCTGTTTCTGCTGTGGCTCATTTATATTCATCCGGCCGCTGCTTCCAGCACCGAATACGCTTTTCTGCCCGCGCTTAACGCCATCTTCAACGGACTGGCCGCAACCGCCCTGGTGGTCGGCTACACCTTCATCCGCGCCCATCGCATCCGCGCCCACCGCGCGTCCATGATCACCGCTTTCGTCTTCTCCTCGCTGTTTCTGGTGAGCTACATCCTGCACCACGCGCTCCACGGAGACGTGCTCTACCCCGCGCACGCGGCCCTGCGCGATGTCTATCTGCCGCTGCTGGCCAGCCATATCCTGCTCTCCGTTGTTGCCCTGCCGCTGGTGCTGGTCACGTTCTTCTTCTCTCTGTCGGGCCGGATCCCGCAGCACCGCAAGGTCGCGCGCTGGACCTTTCCTATCTGGCTTTATGTCTCCATAACCGGGGTCATCGTTTACATGATGCTCCGTCTGGCGCAGGCATCGTAGGAAGACAATGGCCGAACGGGGAAGGGAATTCCATCCACAAAAAACGCCGCTGCCCGACGATGGAACCCGCCAGCTTCTGCGGGGTGGCGGCGCCATTGTGGGCACCGGCATTGTGGCCGGCGTGCTGTTGGAGACGGTTCTGGGCGGCTTTACCCGCACCGGCGCGCACACCAACACCGGCTGGTTCGCGCTCATCCTGGTTCTCGGCTGCATTCCATTCGGCGGCATGCTGCTTACTCTGGGCGTTGCCAAGTGGCTGCGCAACCGCCGCCTGGGGCGGCAGCGCTAGGGCGATTTGCTACGCTACGGCATGGTCATGCGCGCACTTGAAGTTGTCCCCATCCTGCGCATCTTCTCCGTCGAGAAGGCGCGCGAGTTCTATGTCGATTACGCTGGCTTTCAGGTGGACTGGGAGCATCGCTTCGACGACAACGCGCCGCTGTACATGCAGGTTTCGCGCAGCGGCCTGGTGCTCCATCTCTCCGAGCACTACGGCGACGGCTCGCCGGGCGTTTCCGTGCAGGTCAAGTTCGAAGGCGTTCGCGAACTGCACGCCGAACTGTCGGCAAAGAATTATAGCTACTGGCGTCCCGGCATCACCGAAACCTTCTGGGGCACCGACCAGTTGAATCTTCTCGACCCCTTCGGCAACAAGATTCGCCTCTGCGAGCCAAAGCCGGACGAAGCCGCCCAGCAAAAGTAGCGCCATCCGGACAACACAAAAATGGCCGCCGCACTCCTCTGAATGCGGCGGCCTTTCGTGGCTTGCCTGGGTTGAATTACTCCCCGTTCTGCAGGCTCTGGTCGGGATGGATCACGCGATAGCTCGCGCCCCCATGCGACCACACCAGCAGCAGGATGTCCTTGCCCGACGGAACCGTATGGATCGCGTCCACGCAGGCCGACGCGCCATCGACCGCATGCCGGTCCACTTCCATGATTACGTCGCCCGGCGCCAGCCCCGCATCTTCGGCGGCGCTGCCGGGACGCACGGTTTCAATGGCCGCGCCCTGCACCCGCTGCGGAATGTTGAACTGCTGCCGCACGTCGGGGGACAGGTTGTCTACTGCCAGGCCCAACTTGCCGCCCTGCGTGCCGCCCGCCGCGCTCGCAACCTGCTGCGCGCCGTTGGCGTGGAACTGCCCCACCGTGATGTGCTCGGTCTCCGGCTTGCCGTTGCGCAGAATGCCCAGTTGGATCTGGGTGCCCGGCGTCATCTCGCTCACCGCCACCTGCAGCGCGCTGCCGTTGGCCATCCTGTTGCCGTTCAGCGAGCGGATCACATCGCCGTTCTGCAAGCCTCCCTTGCTGGCCGGCGAGTCCGGCGTAACCTGGCTGATGATCGCGCCCGACGCGTCCGGCAGGTTAAAGAAGCTGGCGTTGTCCGGCGTTACGTCGTTCATGCTGATGCCTAGATAGCCGTGCTCCACCGATCCGTTCTTGATGATCTCGTCCACCGAGTTCTTGGCGATCTGCGAAGGAATTGCAAATCCCGCGCCGGCAAACGATCCGCTGTTGGAAATGATGAACGTATCGATGCCCACCACCTCGCCGTACGCGTTCACCAGCGGGCCGCCGGAGTTGCCGGGATTGATCGCCGCGTCCGTCTGGATAAAGTCGCCCGGCTTGCGCGCATCGTCGGAGTACGGGTTGGGCCGGTCCAGTCCGCTCACAATGCCGCGCGTGACGGTGAAGGGAAAGTTGCCGAAGGGATTGCCGAAGGCCAGCACCGTCTCGCCCGGATGCAGCTTATTCGAGTTGCCCCAGGGAATGCTGGGCAGGTTATGCGCGTCGATCTTGATCACCGCCAGGTCGTCGAGCTTGTCCACGCCCACCAGCTTGGCCGGAAAAATGCGCCGGTCGTTCAGAGTCACGCGAATCTGCGTTGCCCCGTTCACCACGTGATCGTTGGTCACAATATAGCCGTCGGGCGAAACGATCGCGCCGCTGCCGATGCCGTGCTCGAACTGCGGCTGCTGCTGTTGCTGCATCCCCTGCCCGCCAGGGCCAAAGAAGAACTGTTGCAGTCCCGGAGGCAGGCCCTGCTGCGAGCCGCCGCCGCCATCCTGTCCCTCCTCCGAGTTCTCATCGGCTGAGGCGCGCGAGGTCACCGCCACGTTCACCACCGCCGGGGTTACCCGAGCGGCCACCGCTTCCACAGCGTTATCCAGCGCCACCAGCGACGAGACGCTCGACTCGTTCAGCGGCCCTGCTGCTGCCGCCGCTGCCTCCGCCGAATTGTGGCCCGACACAAACGCGAAGGTCACAATCAGCACCCCGGAAGCGATGAGCGGCGCCGCCACCGACTTCACTTTTGCGACTAATGATTTAGTTGTTACTGACATGGCATTTCTCCGTTGAGGTTGAAAGTTGAGGTTTCCAAAGCTGCGATTGCTGAAAGCCGTGGGTTTGAGAAAAAGCTGCGATTTCAAAAAACTGCGATTTCCAAAACTGTCTTGTTAAAGCTCAATCACCAGCCAGCCGTCTCCAAAAGGCACGGCCCTGAACTGCCGTTTCGTTGCCGGCTTCGTCGATCCGTTAGCGGCTGGGTTCTGCGCGGTCGTCCAATCCGTGTTGGTGGCCGTGAGCCGCCGCGTTGTCTTGCTTGCGGCCGTCCGCGCTGCCGCGCCCGTTTTGCCGGTGGTGCGATAAACGCTCAGGAACATCCGCGTCACCGCAATTTCGTTTTCAGGCCTGCCCTGCGCATCGCTGCTGCCGGCGCTCATGGAATTTCCTGCATTCGCGGCCGAATTTTCCGCGACTGAATTCTTTCCTGCGTTTTGGTCTTGAACCGCGTCCGCGCCGGCGGCCGTTGGCTTCGCGTTTCCGCTGTTATCTTGTTGGGCGTTATCTTGAGCCGTGTCGTAGTCGGCCACGTTCTGCGCCCTGTAGCTGGTCTGCACCTGCCACGTTGTCACCATTAGCCACTCCTGCGGCTGCGCAGCGGTCTGTGCAGAAACCGCGGCCTTCACGAGCGATGCGTGGGCCATGGTCGTAGTTGGCGCCTTGGCAATCGGCTTGACTGCGCGCAGCGGCTCGGCCAGCGCTGTGCTGCGTGTTTCTGGACGCATTTCTGGGCGCATCTCCATCGTCGGCCTCGGCAGGGCGGCTCTCTCCGCCGCCGGCATCATCGCCTCAGCCTCGATAGCGCGATAGCCCTCATCTGGTCGCGCCACCGCATCGTCGGCGCGCAGCGGCTCAGCCGGCTCCGGCACTTCGGACCGCGCCGCCGTCATTGCGTGCGCGCGATGCTCGGGCACAAACGCCACCATCTGTGGACACCGCGCCAGCTCCACCGATCCAAACACCAATCCGCAGCCTACTACGCCAACCAGCGCCCGGCTGGCCACCGGGCTGAGCATCTTTCCCCCGAAAAGGATGCTGTGCACACGGTGAACCAGCTCGGGACGCCGCTCAAAGGCGCCAAGCGACAGCGCCTCAGCGCGCGCAAGATGGTTCCCCAGCCTGTTTTCCAGTCTGCGCTCGGCCAAGCTCGCCAAGCAGGCCGCATAGGCTCGCGGCGCCCTGGTTACCCGCACCACGCCCTCGTCGCAGGCCATCTCCCGCTCTTTTGCCAGCCGCCGCTCCATCCACGCTAGCGCGGGATTGAGAGGAAACAGCATCAGGCAGACCTTCTGGCCCAGATTGGTCCAGTCGTCCCAGCGGCGCAGATGCTCGGTCTCATGCAGAATCACCTGCTCCAACTCGTCGCGCGTCAGCCGCTCCAGCAGCCATTCAGGAATGAGAATGCGCGGCGCGAAAAAGCCGATCACGCTTGGCCGGTCCAGCTCGCTGGTGGCGCATACCCTCACCCCGCGCAGTTGCGAATGCGCAGCCAGCGAAGCAAATCCGTCCTGCACCGGCCGGGCCGACTTCCACAACCTGCGCAGCCGCACCGTATGCAGCGCCAGTCCGGTGGCGCGATACGCCGAAATCGCCAGCCACAGGCCGCCAATCGCAAGGCTCCAGCGGGCATCCAACTGCCGCCATGCGTGCGCGGCTCCGGCGGTGGACGCTGCCTGGGCCGCCGCGCCGGTCACGCGAGCCAGTAGTAGCCGCTCGGCCAGGCCGCCCAGCAGCCGCGTGAGCCAGGGCAGCGCTGGCAATCCCGCCGCCACGGCAAATCCCGCGGCCCAGGCCGCAAACCGGTGCGAGGCGGAAACTCGCGGCATCAGGCCCAGACAAACCGCCAGTCCCAGCGCTACCACCGCCCCCTGCCACAGTCCGTCCACCGCGGCCGGAGCGGCCCAGTGCGCAAAGCCATGAAACGCGCCTGCCATCGCCGCAAAGGTCATCGCCGCAGAGGACATCGCCGCAGCGGACGAGGAGGCAATACCGGCAAAATCCACCCAGACCATGCCTATACCTCCTCCATTTTGCCCAGCCCCGTTTTGCTCAGCCCCGTCTTGCCGAGTTCTGTCAGATCCAATCCCGCTCGATCCGGAGCCGCGCTGCCTATCACGGCCCTCAGCCGCTCCAGCTCCTCGGTCGAAATCTCGCCATCTCCCAGCAAGGACAGCAGCAGTTGTTCCCGCGAGTTGCCAAAAAACCGGCTCAGCACGTGCCGCACCTCCGACCGGCTGGCCTCGTGCTCCGCCACGCAGGTCCGGTAAATGAATGCCCGGCCCTCCTGGCGATGCTCCACATAGCCCTTCTGCTCCAGGATGCGAATGGTGGTCAGCACCGAGTTGTAGGCCAGCGCCTCGCCTTGGGGCAGCTCGGCCACCAGATCGGTGACCGCCGACTCCCCGCGCCGCCACAGGATCTTCATCAGCCGGAGCTCGGCTTCGGTCAGCGTGTTGGATTTTTTCGGAGGCATCTCGTTGATTCCAAAGAAAATTGTGAAAGAAGTTTGGCTTTCTGAGCTTTTTACTTCCTACACAAGGATAGACGCCTCAACTAAAGGATTAGTTAGCTGGTCCATAAAAATACTTTTCGCGATTTCTGCGATAGCTCAATTCTGGTTTTGTTGAGGGAACCGCTCTTTCACCGTATATCCCTCGGGCACCTGGAAGAGCGTGGGATCAGGCCCGCCCTGCTGGATGTCGGTGAGTTCGGTCGTGGTCAGCCCAGAACGCGGATCGTCCTGAATCCGCCGGACGACAAGCCCCGACTCAGGCGATCTCCATGTTTCGAAGGTGATGATGATCGGTTGATCGTTGCCATCCTTACCCGCGGGAATGACGCGCGTGATCCGCGTGCCTGAGGCAACAACGCCGTTGATCGTCTGAGTACCGAGGTCCTTCACCTGTGGCGCAGGATCGGGAGCAGCTTTTGATGGCTGAACCGTTGTCTGAACTTTGGGAGCGGCGGCACAGTCGGAGCGAATCTGCTGCGGAGCGGCCATGTGGAATATCGAGGCCTGCTTGACCCGCGTGTTCCAGATGATCTCGGTGCGGTTGACAGGGTCAAAGACGAAGACATTCACGACGTTACCACCGCCAGCTCCTTCCGGAAGTTCCTGATGGGTCTCCCGATAGATTTTTCCTGCGGAATCCCGGGCTTCCTTCACGATGCTTTCGTGAGTGATCTTCGTTCCGTCGGCCAGCATCTGGACACGTGTGATCTTAAACGTTGCCGTGTACGATTCACCGGTTATACCCGCCAATCCCACACCCTGCGCAACGAGCGCAGTTGCAACCAGGCAAACGGCCAAGCCCACAAAAACACAAAGGAACTTCCTAAGTCGCATACTGATCCCCGATTGATTTGACGCCAGTCTAGCCCTGAGAAAAAACCAAATCAACAAAATTTCCATGAATTCCGCCCGGCATGTTCATCCAGTAACCGCGCCGCTCAATTTCGCCCTGTTTTCCGCGTTTCCAGACCCGAATGCACTGCCTTCCGTCTGTTATCCTTTTCCCTTACCGGAGAGGCACAACGATGGCCAAGGGCGTCAACAAAGTCATTCTGCTCGGCAATGTAGGCAAGGACCCTGAGATTCGCTCCACCCCCAGCGGCACCATGGTAGCCAACTTTACCCTGGCCACCACCGACCGCCAGAAGGACCAGCAGGGCAACTGGCAGGACAAGACCGAGTGGCACAATCTGGTCGCCTTCAGCCGCACCGCCGAAATCATTCGCGATTATGTGAAGAAGGGCTCCAAGCTCTACATCGAGGGCAAGATCCAGACCCGAAGCTGGGACGACAAGGAGTCTGGCGCCAAGCGCTACCGTACCGAGATCATCGTCAACGATCTTTCGCTGCTCTCGGGCCGCGATGAAGGCGGCTCGGGCGGCTACAGCCGCGGCTCCGGCTCATCTTCCGGTGCATCGGCGGGGTCATCCTCCGGTATGGACCAGCGCCAGCCCGCCGGCCACGAAGATTACGCCCAGTCCGCAGAAATCTCCGACGACGACATTCCCTTCTAGCCTTCACAAGCGCAGCGCCAGTTTGCCCCAGGTTTCGATTTCGAGACCCGGGCAAGTTCCCAATTGCGACCGGCTGCACGGACGCGGTTCACGCCGTCCACGCAAACATTCGCATCCGCGCCGCTACCCTGTCACAAACCGCATCAGCACCGCCCCGCACAGTGCCGCAAACAGCGCTATCGGCATTGCAATTGCACCCACTCGCAGAAATGTCCAGTAGCTCACGTGCAGCTTTTCTCTGCGCAGTGCAATCAGCCACAGAATCGTCGCCAGCGATCCGCTTACCGAAAGATTCGGCCCCAGGTCCACTCCAATCAGCACCGCCGAAGCGGTCAGCTCCGCGGCGTGCGCGGCCTTCAGCGTGCCGGCCGCGATGAGGCCCAGCGGCAGGTTGTTCACAACGTTATTGGCCACGCCCACCGCAAAACCCGTGATCAGCGCGCCTCGCGCCGCTCCCAGCCGGCCAGCCCAGGCCAGCGCCGCCGCGGTAAAGTGCAGCGTGCCCGCGCTCTCCACCGCATCCACCAGGATGAACAGTCCTGCAACCAGCGCAATGGTTGCCCAACTGATCTGCCGGGCAAGGTTCATCGGATTGGTGCGCGTCTTGATCGAGATCACGGCGGTAATCGCCACTGCGGCCACGCATGTCGGCAGGCCCAGGTCCCGGTTCATCGCCGAAGCAATGAGCAGAATCACCACGGTGAGCGCCAGCCCCGCTACCACCAACCTGCCATTGGCCGTCAGCTTCGCCTCCACGGGATCGTCGATGCTGTCCGCGGGGCTGTCCGCAAGGTTGTCCGCAAGCTCTTTACGAAACACCACGCGCATCACCATATAGGTGGCCGCAATCGACAAAATGGACGGCACGCCGAACAGCGCCAGCCATCGGCCCAGCGGCGGCATGCCCAGCCGAAAAACCACCAGGTTTGCGGGATTCGAGATGGGCAGCACAAACGACGCCGCATTCGCAATCAGCGCGCAGGCGAACAGATAAGGCAGCGGCGTAACCTTCGCCTTGCGCACCGCGGCCAGAATCGCCGGCGTCAGTACCACCGCCGTGGCATCGTTCGACAGCAGAACCGTCACCACCGTGCCGAGTGCGTAGACCAGCGTGAACAGCCGCGCGCATGAGCCGTGCGCTCCCCGGATCGCCGCAGAAGAAAGCCAGTCGAACACGCCCTGCTCGCGCGCCAGCTCCGAGAGCATCATCATCCCGGCCAGGAAAAGATAAACGTCCAGCCCCTCCCCAACCGCCCTGCCCGCAAGCCGCACCGGAACCAGCCCCAGAGCAAGCAGCAGCAGCACGCCGCCGCCGATCCAGTAGACCTCCTGAATGCCGCGCGGGCGAATCAGCATCAAAACGACACTGAGCCCGACAATAGCCGGCAAAAGCACATGGAAGGCAGCGGCAGGCAGCATGCAGAGCCAGACTATCAGGCGCCGAATGCCCAGGCCCGTTCAAGCCAGGCTGTTCAAGCCAGGCCGTTTAAGGTCGACGCGCATTTCCGCCCTTGTTTCATCGGCTAAAGCAGCTATTGCGGCGTTTTGCGGGTACTTCCCGGAGAATCCTCGCCAGACTTCGATACCATAGAAACAATGGCGGTTTCCGGCTCTTCTTCCAGTTCGAAGTTCACTCGGCGTCAATTCGTAAGGACCGCGCTCGTTGGCGCGACGAGCCTGGCCATCTATGCCGGCGAAATCGAGCGCCACTTTCTTGAGGTGAACCGGAGCGAGGTGCGCATCCCCGGCCTGCATGCCGCCTTTGACGGCACGCGCATTGCACAGCTCAGCGATATTCATCTCGATGCCTTTACGGAGCCGTTTTTTCTCCGCCACGCCGTCAACCGGATCAACCAGTTGAATCCCGACATGGTGTTTCTTACCGGTGACTATGTCACCTCGGGCCGTCTCTATCGCAGATTTGACCACGATGCGGCCGGGCAATGCGGCGCCATTCTCAGCCAGCTTGTCTGTCCGCGCCGCTACGCCATTCTCGGCAACCACGATGTGAGCGCGGGCGCGGCGATGGTAACGGCGGCGCTGGTGGAACACGGCATTCCGGTGCTCAGAAACTCATATATACCCATCGAACAAGGCGGCGGCCGCTTCTGGCTCTCCGGCCTGGATGACGCGGTGGAAGGCAAGCCCGATCCGGAGCGCGCCATTCCGTTCTCCATTCGCAACATTGTCCAGGAGCCGGTGATCCTGATGTGCCACGCGCCCGATTATGTGGATCGGCTGCTGGCAGACCCAGTGGGCCGCGCCATCTCCCTGGTGCTCAGCGGACACACCCATGGAGGCCAGGTGCGCCTGCCGCTGGTGGGCCCGCTCACGCTTCCTAAGCTTGGCAAAAAATATGTGGAGGGATGGTTTCGCCTCCAGAACCTGCAACTCCACGTCAATCGCGGACTGGGAACCGTGGGTGTGCCGTTCCGCTTCGACTGCCCGCCCGAAATCTCCGTCATCACCCTGCGGGCGGTGTGACAGGAATCATTGCGCGGTTGCTCCGCTGTCCGTAGCATTTTTGGGATGACTGTAGATCAAAGCCACGCACTGAAGTGGCTCTTTTAGACGGTCAGGGCTACGTGATTTTGCGAGGACTGTGAGGTTCATATGAGGTCATAACAGACGCCCGAAGCACACGGAGCTAAATAGCGGGGAACACTTGAACTTCGAGGATAGCTGAAACCACCGGGTCTCCCCCCGAGCGATCTTGAGAGAACTCAATACTCTGCGGCAGACAACATTTGACACGCAGTACACATCAAACTTAGCAGTTTCCAGCGTGCAAGGGGTGTTAATGCCTTTCATTTCCAAATTGCTCGTCGGCTTTTTTTTCTTATGCTTCTCTCTTCGAACAATGGCTCAAGTAGTACCCGCCGCAGAAGAACACCACCTGCGATTTGAAGCAGGTGCAGGCATCGATTACTGGTACACGGACTATAGTAATCGATGGAAGTTTGGGCCTTCTGCATGGGTATCCACAGACCTCTGGCGTGGCTTTGGAGTCTTGGCTGAAGGTCATTCCTTGATTGCCGGCGGCGACCTGCCTGAATACAAGTATTACGTTGGCGAAGGCGGTCTTAACTACACTATCTACCATTGGGATCGAGTCAGACCTTACGCGAAAGTCGAGGCCGGCTTCGCCAGCCTAAGCTTTCCCCGTTCTTCCAACTACGACTCTCACGATACTCGCGGAACATGGGCAGTTGGCTGCGGTATGGAGTACCATAACTGGCAACGCATTTGGACCCGAGTCGACTACACCTACGATGGCTTCCCTAGTTTTCTCAGCTTCGTAACCTTTAAGAAACATACCTTAAATCCAAACGGAGTAACTGTGGGCCTGAGTTACCATTTTTATTAACATTTTATGAAATGATCTTTACGCGTGCATTGCAAGCAACGGGTCTGCCGCAAAATCTGCGTCATTAAAGACAAAGCAACGCCCCTCCTAAATGCCGCGACAGTCCTTGTCGTGCAGCGCAACAACATATTGTCAACGCATGCAACCATGGCGTATTGGAACGTATCCAATTTGTTGTCGTTTTGCATTTTCGAGCGTTCTCTAGCCAGATGAGAGTCTAGAAATCGGAAGATGCTACGCGCTTCGATGTCTTCCATGATCTGAAAGTACATTTCACGTCAACCGAACCGCCTCTCACGATAGCCAAAACACATTTCACAAAACTTTCACAAAACCTCGATCCATCTGGCGGCTGAATACTGCGAGATACAGCCGCCCAAAAACAACTCGCAGATACCTGTCAAAGGAGCTTCCCGATGCGTGTTTCTATTCTTGGTACTCGCGGAATCCCACGAAAGCACGGAGGGTTCGAGACTTTCGCCGAAGACTTGTCGCTGTTCTTAACATCTCGTAATCACAAAGTGACTGTTTATTGCCAGGTAAGCGCGACTGAACAAGGCGGTGAAGACGAGTGGAGGGGTGTACGCCGTATTTTGATTCCGTCCCCCAATACTCCATTTGGAACTATTTTCTTTGATTGGGCCGCGATCTTGCATTCCTTCTGGGAAGGTGGAACGATTCTGACTCTCGGCTACAACACTGGACTATTCAATTTCGTATATAGGTTGCGGGGTCTTCCCAACGTAATGAATATGGACGGCCTCGAGTGGAAACGGAAGAAATGGTCGAGGCTACAGCGCGCCTGGCTATGGTTCAACGAATTGGCAGGAGCGAAAGCCGCGACGCATCTTGTCGCAGATCACCCAGAGATCGGTCAGCATCTTCAAAGGCACACATCTTCCCGAAAAATCACGGTGATTCCATACGGCGCGCATCGTGTGACTTCGGCATCCATGGATGCGATACGACAATTCGGATTAGAGCCCAAGTGCTACTATCTTGTCATCGCCCGCCCCGAACCGGAGAATTCGGTTCTGGAGATTGTGAAGGCATTTTCTGCGCGGATCCGTGAAAGCACATTGGTGGTGCTCGGAGCCTATGATGGCGATCACAACGAGTACCACCGTCAGGTAAAAAGTGCTGCAAACTCGAATGTCGTCTTCCTTGGCCCCATATACGAGCGCAACATCGTGGAATCTTTGCGCTTTCACGCAAAGGCTTATCTACACGGACACACGGTGGGTGGAACCAATCCTTCGTTGGTTGAGTCTCTGGCAGTGGGGAATGCCATCGTTGCGCACGATAATCAATTCAATGCCTGGGTCGCGGGTGAAAGTGGACGATACTTTCGGGGTGCGGACGACTTGAGAGACATTCTGGATTCGCTTGAGTCTGAACCGAATCAGCTATTTGCAATGGAGGCAGGCAGTCGGAAGAGGCATTATCAGATGTTTATGCAAGATAACGTCCTTCAGGCTTACGAGCGGCTTCTGCTTCGCGCCACACATGGAGAGGTATTGCTCAGTGTCGAGCAGCCGGTATATCAAAGCCGCGTCCAAGTCGAAACGGTTCGCGGCAGGACGCACGGCTAGGCAATGATCTTACGACTGTTGTTGCAGGGGGAGGGTCTTCGATCATCATTCAACTTTCAAAGCGGGACCCAGAATCGCCTTTACCGTATTGTCGATATTTTGCGCCGATACGCCCGTTCCAGGAGAATTGCGCAGCATGACGCCAGCAGCGATCGATATACCGCCGCCGTCGATGGAGTTCGACTGCACCGGCGTATTTGTAACTCCATCGAGATGAATTCCAAAGCAGGTGCCGGGAGCCTGCTGGTCGGCTTTCGTAATGGTATTTTGCGTCACGGTGCCGTCGTGGATACCACCGGAACCCGAGGCGGAGGACAACGTGATTCCATCGCTGGCGCTGGAACTGATGGTGTTCCCCTCGATGGTAAAGCCCGAGATCCCCTTGCCGGTTGGGTAGTTATACACTACGATCCCCGCGCCTCCGATTGCGGAAAGCCCGGACGACGTAATCACATTCCCCTCAATGGTGTCATTGACCGCACTTCCGCCATCACCGGTTGTAAGCACAATTCCGTCCCACGGGGTTCCCGTGCAGCTATTATTTTCGGCTGTTGCATCCGAGACATTGTTCAGTTGAATGCAATGAACCTGATTGTTGTCAGGCAGAGAAGCGTGTGTCCATGTGATCGTGTTGTCCTCAACGATGGCGTGAGTAGCGGCGTTGCCATCGTCGAGATCGATCGCCGCCACTGCCGCGAGCGTGGTATTCAGCAAGATATTCCCGCTGTACACATTGTACGAAGGAGGCGTCGAGGGTGCGCAGTTCGTATCGTTTGTTCCGCTGCAGTCGTCTTCCCAAATTCCAGAGCCATCTGTGTCGTGGATATTATTGTTGGAAACCGTCACGTGCGACGTGCCTGCCGTCAGATAGATAGCGCCCGCCGCGGCTCCATCGATCTCGACAGAATCGATGGTTCCCTGGCTGACCCCCGTGAATCGGATCGCAGAGCCTCCATCCAATCCATAAGTTTCTACATACGGCGCGTTCACCGCAGAAATCTTGAGCGAAGACACAGTAATGTTTGTCGAATGGTCAAATTCAAGCACGCTTTTCTGAGGGAGTGTAGTGAAGAGATGCGAACACGAACCTTGCCCGCTCACCTGAATCCCGGAAGCCTTCGCAAAATAGAGGATCGATCGTTTGCCGGGCGCGCTTGAAGACGGTGTGTTTACCAGAAACTCGCCACAACCGATTGCGACCTGCCCGCCTCCAGCTGTCATGGCTGCCTGCACGGCGCGGCTTAAAGCCGCGCTGTTGTCCGTTTTTCCATCTCCTACGACTCCGTAAGTCGACGCCTGAAAAACCGGGGTTACAGATGTCGTACCGGCACTGCCCGCGTAGCCCATTCCAGCCCGGACGCCGGCTCCGCAGCCTGCCAGCAAAATGGAACCCAAAAGGCAAAACATCGTGACCCCTTTGCCTATAAGTCTATTGCAGGCCCCGACGGCTCTCGAGCTGACCGCATCGACGACCCGATCTGGGAGACCTGGCTCAGAAATTGCAGAGCTTTGCTGATTTAGAATCGCAGCACTGAGGGCCGATGAATGGAAAGACCCGATGTGCTTCTTGACTTTCTGATTCAACCAAAGGAGACCCGCATGGCTTTCAACCAAATCTCCACAAATTTCTACTTCGATCGAGCCCGTGTTCTGCGCCAAAACCTCACACTCCGGACGCATTCCGCTCGAACCTGAGGGGCAATAGGTTCTGGATGTATGCGTGTACCCGTGCTATCGGCAATTTCGCGTCGGATACGAGATGCGACTGGTAACACAGAGGTGGGAGACAGGGTTACCAAGGCGTCAAAATGTGGAGTAGTTCTTGCTGGTGAGCTCTTAATGATTCGAAGTAAGCCTTCGGTGGGTCGCAATGTCGGCGCGATGGTCGCGGCAAGTTGTACCAGCGCGATTACCGGCGTGATTCTGATGTTCTGGATTCCGCGACTGCTATCGGTCGACGATTTCGGCTATTGGCGAACATTTTTGCTATATTCCGGCTACGCCGGATTTTTGCACCTCGGGCTGGTCGACGGCGCACTGCTGCATTGGTCGCAGTCACTGGAAAAGCCTGTCGGCGCATCTCTCTTCCAAGCAGCGAAGGCCCTCCTGCTGGAGCACCTCGTCATCGGTGTCCTGGGGCTGGCGTTCTTTCTCTCGCCGCTGGCGGGCCGTCCACATTTCTGCACCATACTCTGCGGGCTCTTCGGCTACGCGCTGACCTTCAATCTGGTCGGATTGGCGCAAGTGCGCCTGCAGGCCTACAACCGCTTTGCCACCGTTGCCGTTGGCATGGCTGGCCCCGGCGTTCTCTTCGTGTGCGCGGTGGCGGCCCTTCACATTCGCCCTCTGACACTTGGCAAACTCGTGCTCGCCTATCTTGTAGCCTGGGCGTTCACGGCCGCTCTGCTTTGGACCTTGGCGCAACGCGCGGAAGAAGCGCAAAAACAGAAATGCGCCGGCGGAACATCCTCGCATTCAGGCAGGGCCGCCTTGGCATTGAGCGTCGACCACGTGCGTGCCGGATGGCCCATCATGCTGGCAAGCACAGGCTACGGCGTGATGCAGTCCGCGGATCGGATAACGGTCAACCTCAGCCGTCCCATACACGACTTTGCTATTTACAGCCTCTCGCAGAGCACTATTTATGTGCCCATCGCGATCATTATCGCGGTGTCCCGAGTTGCTTTTTCTCATTTCGCGGTCGTCGGCGAAGAAGGCCGGGCCGGAGCTTACCGGGGCACGGTTCGAGTGTTGACGCTCCTCTGGAGCCTGCTGCTGCCCTACTTTTTTGTAGTTGAGTGGGTCGTTCAATATTTTTTGCCGAAATATACTCCCGGCCTCCCGGCAGGGCGCATCCTACTTCTCAGCGTGCTTTTCTTAAGCCTGATTTCCATCGTGCAGGCAAACACCTACGCCCTCGCTGGCCGGCAGCGCCAATTTTTCGCCGGGTCTCTTGGCGCGGTTGCGTTGGCGTTTGCCACCGCGTGGATAGGATCGCGCTGGCTCAACTCGTTGGCTGCGGTTGCCTGGTCGCAGGTGCTCTCGGCAGCAATCTGGTGGCTCGGCAACGAATGGGCTATGCGTCGTGAAAGACTATTTCCAACTCGTGAGATTCTGCGCGTGCTCGTCACCTTCTTTTTATCTACGGGGGGCCTGTATCTCGCCGCATCGTGGAGCAAAGAGGTATTGATGAAGATATCACTGTATTGTCTGTTGTTGATCCTTCCAGTTACGGTTCTTTATTGGAGCCTGCTCCGCGACGGGGCAGTCGCGTTTCAATCTTTGTTCCGACGGCCGGTGACTCAGAGATGAATCAATTTCAGCTCAAGAGGGCTAAAGTGCCGGCGACGAACGTCGCTGCGTGGCGGCATTTCTCTGATCGAATCAGGCGAATTGTCGATCGCTCTCTTAACCCGGCGATGCTAATCGTACTGGTTGGGTTCGCAAGTGTTGCGACTTACGGTTTGTTCGTCCAGGATATGTACCTTTGCCTGGAAGCGATCTTCCTCGGATTTATCCCTTTCATCCTCTGGTCTGCGTACCGTCGCGTAGGATTTTTGGATTTTTTTGCTCCCGACGTCGGCTTTCCGATTGTATACATTGCCTTCCTTTTTGTGGGTAGCATCCCGTTTCCCATTGAGACTCAGTTCGGATTAGTTTTACCGTGGATCGTCTGGTTGTATTACATCATCGGTCTTATCGCCTATCTCGCTGGAGTCTCGCTCCTGCGGTCAACTAGGATAAAGGGTGCGGCGCAGGCAAAGTTGAAGCACTTTTGGATTAGTGATCGCTTTCTTTCCGGAAGTTTGATCGTACTCGCAATCGGTTCGTTGGCACGGGCCATCGAAATCGCGGCAGCGGGCTTAGAGATATTTCATGCCAACAACGAAAGCGCTCGAATAGTGGGAGCCCGCGGCCTCCTCGGTGTGCTTACCTTGTCACTCGAAGCGGCTTTTCTATGCCTGCTTCTGTACCTCCTCGTTAGAAAGCCTAAGGGGATTCTGCGTGCCTTTATCGTTGCGTCTTTGGTGCTAATAATGCTGAACGCAGTTGCAACCACCGATCGAACGGGATTGCTCCGGATTGGGATTGCGGGAATCGTTATCGTGCACTACACCAAGTGGCGTTTTAAGGTTGTCGGGATACTCGCAGTCGCTATTTGCGCGGTGGTATTTGTCTCGGTATTGGGTACATTCCGCGATATCTCCGATTGGGGGCAGGCGCGCATCAATAGCCTTGAAAAGCAAGGATTCACAGATCGAACTTACTGGCTGATGAGCGGATATGACGTTGTACGTCTTCCCACGGAGACGTTTTATATGACGATTCAGGAAGTGCCCGTCATTACGCCGTATAGCTACGGGGCCACGTCGCTCGCGTCGTTGACCGAGATACTGCCTGGCCATCGTCCGGGACCAAGCGAAATCGTAAAGGACAAACTGCGACTTGAGTTTGTTGGCTTTGGAGCTGCGGCCACGATCCTTGCACCACTGTGGTTCGATGGTGGCGTACTCGGCATTGTGATTGGGATGTTCTTGTTCGGACTGATCTCGCGCCTCCTGCATCGGCGCATGTTATTAAGTAATAATTATGTGTGGCTGCTGTTGTATGGCTGGTTTGTCCAGAACGCATTCAAGGCCATCAAAGACGACATTCTTCCTGATTTAGGCGTGCCGCTTGTCATGGTTCTTTTCGTCGTAATTTGTTTCGTCACCCACCGGCCGTCGGAAGGTATGGCTGTAACTCGGCCTGACCGGCGGCTTCGAGGGGAAGGTGCAGCCTGATGACGGTTTCCATCTTGATCGTGAACTGGAACGGCAAGAAATACATCTATGACTGCCTTGAGTCCATACGGCAGCACGTGACAGTCCCTTACGAAGTGATCGTCGTCGATAATCATTCGACCGACGGCAGCGCAGATGAGGTTGAGCGCCGGTTTCCGTGGGTAAAGCTGATTCGCAGTGGAGCCAACCTTGGCTTTGCCGGAGGCAACAATCTCGGAGCGCGCCATGCTTCAGGAAAGTATCTGCTCTTGCTCAACAACGACACGCTTCTTCAAACTGACATCGCAGACGCCTTGGCAATCGCAGAGGCTGATCGGAAGGTGGGAGCCGTTGGTGCGCTTATGTTTTATGGCGATGGGTCGTTGCGGCCCTCGGCCTTCAAGTTTCCAACGCCGATGCGGCTCTGGCGTATCGCCAGTTTGGCGTATTCGTCAGAGATTGCGGACGAATTAATAGGCGGTGTCCCGGTGCGCAGATGCGATTTCGTCGAGGGCTCGTTCCTGCTCACGCCCGCTGCAGCGTGGCAAGCTGTGAGCGGAATGGATGAGCGCAACTTCATGTACTGCGAGGATGCCGATTACGGCCGCAGCATTTCGGACGCCGGATACAAGAGCGTGCAGTCCCAAACGGTGCGCTACACGCATTTTTGTGGATACAATCACGCGCGAATGGCGTACCTGTTTAGCGGGTTCCGGCGTTACCATCGCAAGTTCTCTGGCCCGCTGACGCGCGCACACGCTGAATTCGTGTTGCGGGCGGGTCTTCTGTTGCGCCTGCCCTGGTATTGGCTGAAAGGGCTACGCGGCGATGAACAAGGTCGTGTCGCTTTCCAATACGCTCTGCGCCTGCACCGCAACTGGAAACGGACTGGGATCGAGGGTGTCCGGCATCAGTCGTAAGGCTTTCAAAATGCCGCTCAGCACACCGAAGGGAATGAGGGTTGATCGATGAAAAGCGCAATGCAAAGCCAGACACAGCGCGAGAAAACTACCACGCTCGCCGGAACCGACAGCGACTGGGAGGAGTGGGGCAAGAGCGATCCCTACTATGCTGTCCTCTCAGCGCCGAAGTTCCGCCGTGGTGCGCTCGATGGCTCCGCTTTGAATGAGTTCTTTTCGAGCGGCAGTGAGCATGTGGATCACGTTCTATCCGTGCTACAGCGAAATTTCCGGAGCGACTTCAAGCCGCGGCGTTCCCTCGATTTCGGGTGCGGCGTGGGGCGAGTTGCCGTGCCTCTGGCCAGACACTCCGGGTCTCTGACTGCGGTCGATATCTCCCCCACCATGCTGCATGAGGCGGCTCGAAATGCGGCTTCGCAGGGAGTCGACAATATAGACTTTCTCCAAACCGGCGAACTTGGCTCGATAGCGCCTGGCAGTTTGGACTTGGTGCACTCGTATATTGTCTTCCAGCACATTCCGCCGAATCGCGGAAAAGTTCTGTTTCAAGAACTGTTGCGCAAGCTGAAGCCCGGAGGCCTGGGCGCGCTGCATCTCACAGTCGCCCGGAATGCTCCGTTTGCGAAGCGGATGATAGCGTCCGTGCGCAGGCGCTCCGGAATCGCGAATCGGGTCGCCAATCTGCTCCAGAACCGACCGGCTTCCGGCCCTGCAATCTATATGTTCACCTACTCGCTCAGTAACATCGTCTTCTCTCTGCGAGCGAATGGTTGTGAACAAATGTTCACAGAATTTACGCAGCACTCCGATTATCTTGGAGCAATTCTCTACTTCGAAAAAACCTCGCTCTTGTAATCCGCGAACAGTGGTTCTCCGCGCGCCGCTCAAGATATCTCAACCTGGGCGCCCGCGATACGCATTCGAGCAACCAGATGTCCGGAAAGGATAGGATGACCGCGCGGCGACTGAAGATTGGCCTCGAACTTCACTTCTTAGATGGTCGTGTACAGGGGCTTCGAACCCATTGCGTGGAAGTATTCTCGCGGGTGGTGCGTTCTACTCCAGAGATCGATTTCTATTGCATGATGGCCAAACCAGAGCTTCTGGAGAAGGAGGGCTTTACTTCCCCCAATGTAATCCCGGTCCCTATTCGTCACAGCGGCCGCCTGCAACGGTATGCATTTTCTATCCCGTCGCTTGTCCGCAAGCACAAATTGGATCTATTGCATTGCCAATTCTCTGCGCCTCCAATTGTTTCCTGTAAGACCGCGATAACCATCCATGACATATTGGCGGAGACACATCCTGAGTATTTCGGTCGAATGTACCGGATCCTTGCGCGCATGACTCAGACCATCGCTGTGCGACACGCTATCCAGATTTATACAGTGAGTGAGTATTCCAGGCGTAAGATCGCGCGCGTATACGACATTCCGGAGAATCGCATAACGGTGCTACTCAATGCCGTAGATGAGGCACGATTTGTCCCGCGCGCCGATGGCCACCGCAATGAAATTGAAAATCGCGGGTTGGTTCCCGGCGGGTATGTCCTTACGGTCGGCCGGCTTGAACCACGTAAGAACCATAAGCGACTCTTCGAAGCCTACGCCAGGCTTCGGCTTCCATTCGCTAAACCGCCCCTGGTTGTAGTCGGGCAGAAGGATTTCGGATACGAGGAGGCGCTTAAGACAATTCGCGACCTTGACATTCAGCGCGAGGTGCGGCTGCTTGAGGATGTGCGGAACGAAGAGTTGCCGCGAATTTACAGAAATGCAAAGGTATTCATTTACCCCAGCCTGGCCGAGGGTTTCGGAATGCCGGTGCTCGAGGCAATGGCCAGCGGTGTGCCTGTAATTACCTCCAACAACACCGCGTTGTTTGAGGCTGCGGGCGATGCCGCCGTGCTCGTCGAGGCTACAAATGTCGAAAGCATTGCCAGCGGGCTCGAACAGTTGTTGAAAGACCCAGACGCATGCGCGACGCTGGTAAAGCGCGGGCATCACCATATTCGGAAGTTTACCTGGGACAAGACGGCTGAGGTGTTGCGTGACTCATATATTCAACTGCTGCAGTAGGATACGCCGGAGCCGTCACTTTTCGTCACGAAATGTAGTAGGGCGAACAATCAAAGAAGCAGTATCTGCATCCCAATCAGTAGTAATCCTTCCGCACACACAACTCTACCCTGCGCTTAAAAACGGTTCCACGCTCTTCAGGAGATTCCAGAAACATGGATGAACGTCCAGATTTGAGACAACGGCCTGCGCCTTCGGCCTTCGACCCGGGTTCCAGCCCGACCGACGTGGCAGACTGGAATGTTTCCCTGCGAGGCATTCGTCACAGTATCGCGCAACGCCGTGTGCTCATTCTGGCGATCGCGGTTCTTGGGCTTCTATGCGGTGTGGTATCAGCTGTGCTCCCCCGCCATTATGAATCAACGAGCAGACTCCAGGTAAGGCCCGGCTCGGCAAATCAATATAAGTTGGATCCGGAGGAGCTGCTGGGCTCGGGAGATACATCGACCAAAATGGAGTCGGAAACGGCGGTCCTTCGCAGTGACTCGCTGTTACTTGACATGGCGAAGGCGCTTCACCTGCAAAACGATCCTGAATTCGTGAGCCGCTCCCACCTTGGTCAGAGCCTCGACGATCCCGAAGCGCGGGACAGCATATTGAAGAAGCTGCGCAAGGCCGTGACCATCACTCACCTGCCGCGCACCGAAGTGATCTTTGTCTCGGCGAAATCCCAGTCTCCCAAACTCTCTGCAGACATGGTGAATGTACTGGTCAAGGAGTACATCGAGCACTTGTTCCAGAGCCGTTTTTCCTCGACGAAACGTGTGGCCGACTGGCTATCCGGTCAGCTCGATGAACTGAAAGAGAAGGTGGAAAACGACCAGGAGCGACTGGTGCAGTTACAGGCTAAGCTCGGAGTAGTCGGGCTCGATCAGAATCAAAACCTCGACGTCACGGAGTTAGAAGATCTTACCAAAGCTTCAGACGAGGCAGAGGTGACTCGCATCATCGCCGAGGCGCGCTACCGCACCCTGGATTCCGGAGATATCAATTTACTGGAAGGCGGACAGGACATTCTCGGTAGGAATGTTCCGGGAAATTCGCAGTTAACGCTGCTTGGCAATCTGCGCACTCAACGGGCGCAGGCCGAAAGCCAATACGCGACGCTGGCTGCACAGTTCGGTGCGAACTATCCCCAGGTCGTTCAGGTAAAAGCACAGATTGCCGCGCTCAATCGCGAAATTTCAGATGAAGAACGGCGCGTATTGAATCAGTCTCGACAGGCGTTTAATGCGGCGCAGCGAGATGAGCGGACCACGACGGCGGCACTTGATCGACAGAGAGATATTGCATACCAGAAGCACAGCGACATGGTGAAATATCAGATCCTGCTCCACGATTTTGAGTCAAGCCGCTCCCTCTATGAGGGTCTTCTTCAGCGGCTGGAACAGGCGAGCATTGTCTCGGGACTCGAGTCGAGCGATGTAGATATCTATGATATGGCGCTCATTCCATCAACGCCGATCGAAATGAATCGATTTTCTGCAATCTGTCTCGGCGGAGTTCTTGGATTGGTATGCGGAATCGTGCTCGCGATCGTACTCGGGCAGTTCGACAATCGGCTTCACGATCTTTCTGAGATTGAATCGGAGCTTCAACTTCCTTTACTCAGCATCACTCCCTCTCTGAAAGCTTCACGGAAAGACGGAGATCCGCAAGCGAAGATCAGCACGAGTACGGACATCGCTGAGCTATTCAAATCTGCGGCCGGGAATCCGTTTGTCGAATCCATCTGGTCTCTGCGTAGTTCCATAATGCTTTCAAGCCCAGGTCGACCACCAAAGCTGATTGTGCTCACGAGTTGCAATCCCGAAGAAGGGAAATCGACATTCTCCTGCGGTCTAGCCTGTGCATTCGCTTTGCGGCACTCAAGAGTGCTTGTGATCGACGGCGATATGCGTCGGCCCACTCTTTCTGGACGCTTTCACGTATCTAATTCCGTTGGACTTTCTTCCGTTCTCACGGGCTCAGCATCTTTGGCGCAGGCCATACTTCCGGTGCCGGAAATGCCCGGTCTTTCGATTCTGCCGGCTGGCCCTATTCCACCTGCTCCGGCGAGCATTCTCGACACAAAGGAGATGTCAGCTCTTGTCGAGGATGTCAGAAGTAATTTCGATTTCATCGTGATCGACTCGCCGCCGGCGCTAGGATTGGCTGATGCTTCTCTCCTGGGGCAGTTCGCCGATGCAATCATATTGGTATTGAGTTATGCCGATCCCAGTAAATCCCAGGTGCGCAGAGCAAAGAGCATGCTTGGACGCACCGGACGGCCCATTACCGGGATCGCATTGAACTTTTTCCCCCTCGATACAATGGGTTACTACGGGTACGGATACGGCTACAGCAAGTACTCCCAAGAGAACCAGGAGGTCTCCTAAGTATGATTTCTTGCCTCGAAATCAAAGCCGTTGTGCGCCGCATTAAGACTGCCCATATTGCTGCGATTGCTGCAACCCTCACTTCGGCTCTCGCCTGGGGACAGTTCCAGGGCTCTGCGCCCAGCCAGATGGTCCCGCAGCCACAACCCCCCGTGGTTCAGCAGGCTTTCCCTGGAGACACGTCGACGCTTTCGCTTTTGCCGGGAGATGTCTTTCAAATTCAAGTTTACGATTTGCCCAAATTCGATTTCCGGGCCCGCCTGGATCAGAAAGGTGATGTATCGCTTCCTCTGATTGGAGATGTGAATTTGGCTGGTCTCACCCTATCCCAGGCGGAGCATCGTCTCGAACGGATGCTGCGCGACCGGGAAATGGTTCTCGATCCACAAGTGGTACTCACGATCATCGAAAGCCCGAACCACGTCGCAAGCGTGATGGGCGAAGTAAAGACTCCCGGCCTCATACCTATCTATGGCGACAGGCACCTGCTGGACGTTCTTGCCGCAGCAGGTGGCCTCACGGCAGCATCGAGTCCCGTAATCAGTGTCTACCGTCGAAATCAAAACGATCCCATTCAGGTCCATCTCAGCGCTGACGCGTCAGAGGAGTATGCATCGAATATTCGGATCCTGCCAGGCGACACCGTCGTCGTTCCTCGCGTGGGGGTCGTTTATGTTGTAGGGGCAGTTCACACTCAAGGAGCAATTCCTCTCAAGAATACGACGCCTCTTACGCTCATTGAGGCACTGTCGATGGCCGGTGGTGTGAATTATGAGGCCGCGGAAAAGAAAGCATTCCTGGTGCGAGTTACTCCTAGCGGCAAAGTCGAATACGCATTCGACGTTGGAAAGGTGCTTAAGGAGCAGGCATCCGATATGGTCCTTCGGAACGACGACATAATTCTAATTCCGACAAACGCAATGAAAGCTGCGCTAAAGGGTGGAGCAGCCGGTGTCGCGGCATCATTAGTTGCAGGAATCGGCTATATAACGGTCCTTCGGTGAGTGAAATGTGACCTTGCCCTCGATAATTTTCCTCTCAATCATCTTCAGTTGCCGCCCCGTTCGCCCCAACTGCTTGATCGGCGCCGTCCACCTTCCGAGAACCGCGTTCGTGCGCGCGTTGACCACCTTGACCACACTCTCGTCGATGACCTGCACGTGCGACTCAGCAAGGTTCCACTCAGGCGACCGTTGGCATAGCACTTAAGTGCTAGTCATCATGGAGTGACCGGTTCCTTGCGCTGGCCGTGGGTTAAGCTGTGAGCCGAAGAGGAACACAGTTCAGAGCCACAAGCGGAGAGGAACCGGTCACTCCATGATGACTAGAGCAAAGGGCACAATATTCGAGTTGGTCGACCCGATTGGATGGGTCGACATGGAATGATGGCGGCCGGGTCTGACTTGGCCGCTAATTTTTTGTAAAGGATCGCCGGCGAGATTTGATTAAGAATGCTGTTCTTACCTACCATGCGGACATACAGCGTGTGCGTGCCAGAGGTCAGGCCGGCAAGGCTCCAGGAACCACCCATAGCCGCCGGCTGAGTAGCCACCAGAGTCAGGTTCGTGCCATCGGGCGAATCGTAAATTTCGATATGAGACACCGTGAGGAGACTGGCAGCGGCACTGGATGGGTTGAGTTCCCAGTTCAGGCTTGAGCCGCTCGTTTCGGCGCTGATGGTATAGCAGTTGTCAATGCCCGATTCAATTTCCGTGCCTTCGTTGTAGTCGTTCCAGGTGGCTATCTGAAGATACGGCACGCCGCCTATGTAGTATTTGTTTCCTTCAGTCAGCGAATCCATCCAAGTCTGGCCGCATTGTTGATCCATGATGCGGCCCGTTCCCCAAGTAGCCTGAATGCTATTGAATCCTTTGAAGGCACCCGAAAAGGCCAGTTCGCCATTAAAGGTGATTGCAGACTTAAGAAAACTATCAAGTGTGCCGCTGTCGGCAGCCTGAGAGATGTTGTAAGTGAATTGGTCAGTTGCGAGATCCGTGCCGGCAGGATTTACCCAGTAGAAGGAGCCGGAGGAAGCCTCGTGAGTAAATCCCGCACGGTTCTCGAAGACGATGAGCGGAACCCCATGATCGGAGTTGAATGGGGCGATGGCGCAGTGTTGTGGTAGATCGTTGGTCCAATCCCCGATTTGCATCCACACGTCGGTCCAGGAAGGTGCCGGACCCGTGGCAGGAAGGATCGTTTCGTCGGGAAAGACCTCCAAAATGGGTCGGCCATTCGCTCTTTGGTATGCAGCGTTGCCCCAGTGGGCTCCGTTGATGTAGCAGAGGTCGTTCCGCAGATGAGCGACGGCGCAGGTTTCATACGTTTGGCCGGTAAGGCCGGAACAACTTTGTCCGCTGGTGCCAGGAATTCCGGTGGATGCGACGTTGTAGTCCAGAGACGCGGCGTTGTACATGATGAGATAGGTAAGTGTGCAACCCTGGCTGCCCGAGCAGGCGTTCAGGTTTGCCCAGGACTGGAAAAGCAGGGTAGCTTCATCCTGGCTTGTTCCGTCTCCGTCCCAACTCATAATCGCTCCATCGATATGCCGTCTCTGTAAGTCTGCGGCCTGTGCGGCGATGGTGTTTTCGTCGTCGGCCGTATACCCCGTCTGAACGTTATTGTGGCAGTATGCCGAACTCGTGCTGGTGCAGTAGCCGAGCATGAAGTTAGCGAAGATCTTGGCCTCGGAACCGGACTGGCCCAGATAACTGTGAATATCTTCGTCCGAGACATTCCCGGCAGGAGGGTCGAACTGCGATGTGACTATTCCGGAACGAGAGTCGCTTTGCCCTGTAAATGGATGTTGGCACCAGGCGGGGAGCACTCCGGCGGCTGGACAGGCAGCGGTGTTGTTGCCTGTGAGCGCAGACAGGGCTATCGTCGCAGATGCAACGCTTGCCGAATGATCTCCAGCGCGTCCTGAAATGGACACAGCAGCCTGGTTCGAGCAGGAGCAGAGACTAAAGAGGCAGAGGCTTAGAATGGCCCAAAAGGAGCAAATCTTGTACTTGTTCATCGGTTCCCTTATTTAATTCATCGGCACTTTTATGAAATATTTAAATTGCTGTCGGCAGCCAAGTAGCGAGGAGACGATTCGCGCAGGAATCTCCATCTGAGTCCCCGTGAGGACCTTGATCGAACAGCGCTTCAGAACTGCCTTTTTGGGTCGTGCGTGCCAGAATTGACTAGTACGGTCGTACGCGAGCCGATGTTGGGCTGTGCCGCAAAATGACACACCACCCCGCAGCCTCATTGAAACGAGGCCAACAGCTTTCGGCTTGCAACCCGCCTTAATGTATTTTTCTTATCGATGATGCTAGCACGGGAATGGTCGCTGACGTCACTAGACTTTAGTGGCATATAAAATGGAAGAAGGCTCGAGCTCTCGAACCATCCATCCGAGGCGAAGAACGATCTCGACGCCGACGCAGCCCGCAAGTAGGTTCACGAGTTTCGTGATCCTGATGTAGTGGGCGGCGAGATGCGCTGGGCAACCTTTCTCCGAAGCTTAACCGTCGGTCGTATTCCAGATGTGCTTTTGGGGATGGCGAAGTGATTCACTTTGACAGTAGGCATCTAGGGCCGGAGCACTGGCATCTAATCCAGAGAAAATGACGCGCCTCATCGTGATTCAATTCAGCGCTACGAATACGTGAAGCAGGAGTTGCTCTTCTCTCGCGCGTTCGCTTCTCAGTTTGCCGGGCAACAGATGTGCATTGCGCCTAGATCGAGTAGAACTTTCTGACTTTTTCACATGCATTGGGAGGGGCATTTTGACTGAGCTTCGTGCTGTTCGTTCTGTTTTCCGGTCTGGCCTTCCCGGCGCTCTGTGCCTGTCTCTCGCCGTTATGCTGTGCGGATGCGGGGGAGGTATAGGGGGCAGTTCTGAGCGGGCGCCGAGTGTGAGTATCTCAGCGAATCCGAATCCGGTTAACGCCGGATCATCATCGACGCTTACGGTTACGGTGAACGGTGCCAGTCAACTCACTGTTAGCGGCACGGACGGGAGCAAATACAGCTTGCCGTCGACCGGCGGAACGCAATCAGTAAGCCCGGCAGGAGACACCACCTATACCGCCACTGCGACGGGATCTGGCGAGAGCGCTTCAGCGAACGTGACCTTGAAGGTTAATCCATCTGCAGCTGTGCCGACTGTCGCCATCACCGCGGATCCGAGTACGGTTACGGATGGCAATGCGTCTACACTGACGGTAGTTGCCACGAATGCGACACAAGTTGTCGTTACCGATCCAGCAGGTGACACCTTTAACCTGCAGCCGAGCGGTGGAACCAAGCAAGTGACTCCGGCTGTAACGACGACTTATACTGCCACCGCAACTGGAGCTGGGGGAAATGTCACGGCCACGGCAACGATTACTGTAGTTTCTGCAGGAAACGCCGGCTCTATCGATCACGTAATCTTCATGCTTCAGGAAAACCATACCTTTGACAACTATTTTGGAATGTTGAACCCATACCGGCAGAAGAACGGGTGGAATACAGGCGACGACGGCAACGACTATGAAGTGGACGGGATTGACGATAAGTTAAGCAAGATCAGCAATCAGGACGACGAGGGAACAACTTACAGCCTATTCGATTTTACAAGCACGTGCGTTGATGATATGAGTTCAGACTGGCTTTCCAGCTATGGCGACATAGACCGCTATAACTTCCTGACCACACGTCCGATCAGCCTGGGTGGCTTCGTACATACGGCAGAAGGATATGCCAAGAGCTGCGCCGCCTCAGGAGGATGTGCGGGTAACTTTACCGACACAACTGGCGAGCGCGCCTTGGGCTACTACGACGAGAACTTTCTTAATTACTATTATTTCATGGCATCGCAGTTTGCGATCTCCGACCGCTGGTTTTCACCGGTTGCCAGCAAGAGCATTGCCAACCGCATTGCCACCTTCTCGGGAGGAACGACTCAGGGTCTAGTCAAGGATCCTGGTAACAACGATCATCTTCCGCAGCTCGACATTGAAACGATCTTTCAGGAACTGGATCAGGCCGGCGTGTCATGGAAGATTTATTACACCGTTACCGAGGGTTTTTGCCTCGAGGAGGACGATTGCCCTTCGACAGGCAATTCCAAGTATCCTGCTACGGACTTTTCGAGCTTTCAGTACTCCAGAAAATACATATATAGCAATTCGACGGGTGCAGCTTGTACCGCTCCTACGCAACCGTCGAGTGTTGTAGGCGATTCAAGTAACTCGTTCTGCATCGACCCCACTCATATTTCCCCTCTCTCTCAATATTTCGCCGATCTGCAAAGTGGCACCCTGCCCAGTTTTGCATTTATTGAAGCCGGATCAGGGGTGAACGACGAGCATCCTGGCTCCGGCCAGTCGATCCTCGTGGGCCAGGCGGAAGTCGCCAATATCGTGAATGCCTTGATGAGCAGTTCGGAATGGACGAGTTCCGTGTTCTTTCTGGCCTATGACGAAGGCGGCGGCCCGTACGATCACGTTCCACCAGTCCCCGGACACTCCAATGACAACACCGATGTGTCGCTAGGAACGATCCCGGACATTTCCACGATTGCGGTGAATCCCGATGGTTACAACCCCTGCGTGCCGGCCGGGGGAACGGCTACGACGCATTGCGATCTGTTTGCGACAGATCCTGGAGCCAACTCCGGCGATGCTGCTGCACAACAGGGATTTGCCGCGCAACTCGGCTTCCGCGTGCCCAATATCGTTATCTCGCCCTTCGCCCGTCGGCATTATGTGTCCCATGTCCCCATGGATCACACCGCAATCATCAAGTTCGTCGAAAACCGCTTTATCGGTCCTTCAGCTCACTTGACAGCGCGCGACGCGGCTCAACCGGACCTGATGAATTTCTTCGACTTCACGAACGCGCCGTGGGCCACGCCGCCGATCCCTCCCACGCCGGCTTCAGACCAGATTTTTGGGCACAGTACGTGCAAGCCTTCCAGCTTTGCACCACAAACAACAGGGCGTCTGAAACCGGACACGTTTCGTTACTAATGACCGTGGCCTGGAGTATGGTCCTTTACCATCCAGTAATCGGGTCATTCCAATGAGGGTATGTTCCGATAGGCAATGAATGGACGGAGCCACTCCTACTTCTCGTCGCGAATGCGGAAGATTCCAGTAACCACGGCGCTGTCTTTCCTTCCCGGCGCGGCGGCAAAAGCCTTGATGGTCAGTTCCGTCCCCTTGACCACAATGGGAGATGCGTATATAGGCGAACTGTCGACGGGCTGCGAGCTATCTACCGTGAAGTGAATCGCCGCTCCCGGCGTGCCGCATCGCAACGCGACCTCCGTGTCGCCGTCGAACACTCCGGGTTTTGGAGAAAAAGCGGGCTCCGTGGTCACATCATTTCCCGGCTTTGCGCCTGTAAGAGCCAGGCCCGGCGGCGTATTTCGCGCGGCGAGGTCGAGCACGACGGACTCCAGGTACGCTCGCTGGAACGGGTGTACAGGCCAACCCTGATTGGAAGAGTTCCACGTCGACAAGAGTCCCCCGACTTTACGGAGCCGCTCGGCAAGGTGAGGAGCGAGTGCAGGCCGGGCCGCAACAATAAACAAATCGATCCGCGGTCTGTTGATTTTATCGAAAATCGTTGCACGGTAGATTCCGGGCGAGGGAATTGACAGCGTGACGAAGGCTCCGTGCTTGTCCAGCATGCGCCGGGCCGCGATGGCACGGTTGAAACCTAGGGGACGCAGCTCGTATGTGTATTGCCCATTCGGTAAATCCTCAGTCAAGCCTCGAACTTCAACGCGATGGTCTGGATCTAGAGCAACCACCGCTTCGTCGCTTGGCAGTTCAGATTCGCCGCTCAAGCCTTGTCCTGGATTGAGACGTTCACGGCTGAGCGACGCGCGAATAAGCGCCAGCATCGAGACCGCGAACCTGTCAGGCGTCTGGTAGAGCTGTGGAACGCGAAAGCCCCGCGCACATTGCTGTTGAGTAAAGCACTCGTAGAGCACGCGTTGACCGTCAGGCAACAGTATGATGATCGAATTGCTAGGCGCCTCGGCGCCGGGTCGCAGAAGCGTCCCCGGAACGACGGGGTCTCCTGTGCGAAGCGCCGTGCTCAGTCCTTCTTCATGCCATGAGCCCTGTACTTGCCAGGCAATGCCCAACGCGCCGTTTCGCAACTGTTCCGCATGGACGCAACCTGCCGTCCACATTGCCATTGCTGCCGCCAAGCCAAATGCGGCCATGACCGTGGTAACTCCGCGAGTAATCAGACTATTCGCGAAGGGGTATGGGAATAGAGGCGCTGCCAGCATTTCAAATATTGTGTCACAGTGCCAAAACCCATGTCGATAGCAATCCAGAGTTGGGCAACGGAGAATGGAATCGAACCATCTAACCTTTCGTTAAGATATTTCACAACGTGGCGAATTGAAAGTATTCAACGACTATGGTGCTGTACGCATGAGCATTTGTAAGAAAAAACTTCCGTTCGCGAGCAAGACGGAGCCAGTTCGCCTGACTATGGCTTCGGTAAGGGCCTCGTGTGTTCGCGAAGGTCAGACAATCGTGTTTCTTAGCTAGTTCTTTCTGCAAGCATCAAGCTGTTCGTTCGATTCTTGTCTAATCGCCAAGCGTACGTCGACTTGCCGTGCTAAAGATGCAACTCTTTGACCGAAGCCTTGAGGGATTCCCCAGTGTGCAAACCAATCTCGAAGTTCCACCCTATCAGCGCAGGAGTCATCTCGGTTCTGTTGGCTCTTTCCGCTACCCCCCTGCTGGCTCAAACCGCGACTCCGGTGCCGGTCCTCACATGGCGATATGACATGACCCACGCCGGAGAGAATACGCAGGAGACCGCGCTGACGCCTGCAAACGTGAATGTGAATTCCTTTGGAAAGCTATTCTCGCTTTCCGTTGATAGCACCATTTATGCCCAACCCCTCTACGTGCCAAATCTGAAGATGAGTGACGGGCTTCAGCACAACGTGCTCATTGTGGCTACCGAAAATGACTCCGTCTATGCTTTCGATGCCGATTCAAATAGCGGCACGAATGCAAAGCCGATCTGGCAGGCGAGCCTGCTCACGTCTGCCTATGGAGCGGGCGCAGGGGCTACACCGGTCCCGTCGCAAGACACGGGTTCGCCCGATGTCGCTCCGGCCATCGGAATTACCGGAACACCCGTGATCGATCCCGGCACAAACACCGTGTACGTGGTTGCCGCAACCAAGGAAAACGGTGTGTATTACTCGCGGCTCCACGCTATCAATGTCATCACCGGGGCAGAACAATCAGGAAGCCCCGTGAACATTACCGCCGCCGTTGCCGGAACCGGATTGGGGAGTTCAGGCGGACAACTGACGTTCAGTCCGCTTTGGGAGAATCAGCGTCCTGCGCTCGACCTCTACAACGGGCATGTTTACATCGGATATGCAGCGCACGGAGACAATGGAGATTACCACGGCTGGCTTTTCGCCTATGATGCATCGACTCTGAAGCAGACCGCTGCGGTCTGTCTATCGCCCAACACATACGGGGCTGGAGTTTGGGGGGCTGGTGCAGGTATGCCCATTGACACCGACGTAGCCGGCGGCCGAATGTTTGTGCCCACAGGCAACGGAGATCTCACCACCTACCCGCCGTTCAGCGAGACCACAGAGTTCGGCGAAAGCGTTGTCGATTTCAACCTTGCCAATGGCGGGCTCACTCCGACCGATGCTTTCACAACTTACGAATATCAAACTCTCAACGACCATGATTGGGATCTCGGGTCGGGCGGCGCTCTGCTTTTGCCGGATCAGCAAGGATCCAACCCGCACATTTTGATAGCCGGCGGCAAAGAAGGGACGATTTACGTTTTGAATCGTGACAAACTGGGTGGACACCCTGCTTCAGGAGCCACCTCTGATCCTGGCGCGCTTCAAGAGATTACGGGGCTTACGCCGCAAGGAGAAGGCTATTGGAATACCGCGGCCTATTGGAACGGCAACGTATATGTCTGGCCTGAGAACGGGTCGCCGATGTTGTTCAAAGTGAATACCGGGGTGATGGACACCCAACCATCGAGTGAGTCGACGGGCGTCACCTCTGCATTTCCCAGCCCCTCGTTCTCTGTGTCCTCCAATGGAACGCAGGATGCCATCGCGTGGGCAGTCCTCTCGGACCAGTTCAACACGAATGGACCGGCTGTACTTTACGCATGGAATGCGACCGACTTGAGCAAGCCTCTCTATGAGAGCGACACAAACTCATCGCGCGATGCAGCCGGCCCCGCCAACAAGTTCTCCATTCCGGTGGTGACCAACGGAAGAGTCTATGTAGCCACTCATGGTGAAGTCGATGTCTACGGGCTGCTCACTGGACAGTCGCAGGCTGGAGCACCCTCGATCTCGCCGGACGGTGGTACTTTCACCTCGCCGCAAACCGTTACGCTCTCGACTTCGACTTCATCGGCTCAAATTTTTTATACGCTGGATGGATCGACGCCGACGACAGGTTCAACTGCATACACTGCCCCGATTACAGTCAGCTACGACACGACACTGAACGCCATCGCGAGCGCACCCGGATATACGCAGAGCGCAGTGAGCAGCGCGACATTCACATTCTCGAATCAGACGCCTCCGATGACATTCTCACCGGCAGGCGGCACTTACCTGAATGCGCAAAGCGTCACGATTTCGGATCCGGATGCTAACGCCAAAATCTACTTTACAACCGACTCATCGACCCCATCGTCTTCGTCCACACTGTACACCGGTCCAATTTCTGTATCGGCATCGGAGACTATCTCTGCAATTGCAATCGACCCAAGCAATCCGCAGAACAGCAACGTGGTAAAGGCGATCTACGTGATTCAGGAGGGTGGATCGACTATCGATTTTGGCGCAGGCTTCTCCGATCCGCAAGGTTTGACCTTGAACGGCAGCGCGGTGGCTCAGGACGACACTCGTCTGCAGTTGACAAATGGAGGGCTTTCGCAGGCAGGCAGCGCGTTTTGGACTGCGCCTATAGGTATTCAGGCATTTACTACCAACTTTGAATTTCAGTTGTCTGACGCTCAGGGAAACGGGTTTACATTCACCATTCAAAATATGGGGCCGAGGGCGCTGGGTGGAGATTCAGCGGGACTTGGTTATCAGGACATTCAGAAGAGCGTGGCGATCAAGTTCAATTTCTATAACTATGAGAGCGAAGGCGATGACTCGACAGGAATCTATACCGATGGCGAGCCGCCTATAACGCCGACCACTGACATAAGTTCAAGCGGAATTGAGCTAGGTAGCGGCGACTCCATCCAGGCTCAAGTTCTCTATGATGGAACGACTCTTACCTTGAATCTTCACGACCTGGTCACTAACGACACGTTCACCATGTCGAAGCAAGTCGACATTCCACAGATTGTTGGCGGCAACACCGCGTATGTAGGCTTCACTGGCGGAACGGGAGGGTTATCGTCGAGCCAGAAAATTCTGACCTGGACCTATACAGCAAACACTCCTTTGCAGCCCGGATCACCGTCGTTCTCGCTGTCGGGCGGTGCGGCTCCGATTGTCACGGACGGTTCCTCCACGACGGCGACCATTACTGTCACGCCGAGTGGTGGCTTCACGGGCAGTGTGCATCTGGCTTGCGCCGTCACCACCGGCCCGTCGGGCGCGGCGAATCCACCTGCCTGCTCTGTAAATCAACCGTCATCGATCACCGGATCGCAGCCGGTAACTGCCACTCTGACGATTACTGCTACCTCTCAGACGGCAGCGGCAGTCAAACGCGGCCCAGTTATGCGAATGCTCAAATTCGGCGGGGGGGGAATGCTTGCAGCGCTGTTGTTCTTCTGGATCCCTGTACGCAGGCGTAAATGGTTGTCGATGTTTGGTCTGTTGCTGCTCGTTGCACTCGGCTTCGCGGCCACGGGATGTGGAGGCAATCAAGCGGGCGCCTCGACCTCTGGTGGCTCGGGGACAACCCCTGGAGACTACACCGTAGTTGTCTCCGGCACCAGCGGGTCACAAGTGGAAAACCTCGCAGTTCAGGTAACCGTGCAGTGAGTGGCAGGACAGGCTGGGGAGACAGCGCAGCCGGCATGGATCGCCGCGCAACCGGTATGCGGAGACTTTGCTTATTTCGGTACTGCGTTCTCTCCGCTCCAGGTTACTGCGCCAGGCGCGGCGCCATCGGAAGTCTCAAAAGCTTTGCGAGCGCCGCTCAGATCATCTCCCGATAAGGCGATACCGCTTGAGTTACTTCCGGCGACTTCAAGATATACTTTCGTGCCTCGTGGAGAAGCTGAATTCAATATCTGCACGTCGCGGCAGCCGATAAGTTGGACTACCGGCATCGAACCGTTGACGGGAGTTGAGCTAAGCCTGGCAATTTCGGCGTTGCTCACGTCATCGAGGATGAGCGCTGGCCTTGCCTCGCCGGCAGGTGCACTGAAGTCAACGCCGCTGAGGTGCAGGCCGCGGACATGGCGTGCATACATCCCGGAGGCCGGCAGCATTCCGAACATCCATACTTCGGGATAGGCGCTCGGCTTTTCCGGAATGGATCGCCCCACCCACTCCGCGCGGCTGGCAAGCACATTGCTGGTGTGCAGATTGGTAAAGGTCACATTCTGCACTTCCATGCCCGGAAGGCCGCTGATACAGCTTGGCATCAAGACATCCGTTGCGTGAATGTCTGTAAAACTGACGTTCCGCAGTCCTTGATGAAGAGGGTCTTGTGGACTCTTGCGACTCCCCAAACGGATGAAAATGGGCGAGCGCGTTCGCTGCATCTGAATTCCGGTCACTTCAACGCCGTCGATCCAGCCGCCATCGATGACCTCCAGCGCAACGCCTGAGATGACGCGCTCCGGGTCCGGAACGTCTGGGCTATAAACCACAGAATTCGAAAATGCGATGTTCTCAACCCCGCCTTCCGAAGAAGTGCCCACCTTAAATCCGTTGCAGCAGGTGGTCAATGAGCAGTTGGTCACTTTCACGTTGCTAACCAGGCGCGGCTCTGCCCCATAGCGATTGTCGCTCTTCAGGCAAATTGCGTCGTCACCGGTATGTATCGAACAGTTGGAGACGGTGACATTTTGGCACCCGGTCAAGTCGATTCCGTCCGTGTTAGGTCCATCGATCGGGTTGTCGATCGAAATCCCCTGAATATTCACGTCATCGCAGTTAAACGCGTGCAATGTCCAGCCGGGCGAGTTTTCTAACCGCACGTCCTGGATTCGTACGCTGCGGCAATTCATGAAATAAATCATTGGGCTCGGGTGTCCCGACTGCTTTGGCTTTAGTTTGTGAGAAGCCACTGCGGCCCACTGTTGGTCCTGTGGCTTGGGCAACTTGTCGGACAGCTCCCAGAAACTCGGTCCCTGGCCGTCGATCCGTCCCGGCCCGGCGATCCCCACCGCTTCTGTGTTTCTGGCGAAAATCAGGTGGCGCTCGTGATCGCCCGCTCCACTGCCCTCATAATCGTTGAGCGACTGACTGCCCAGAAGAGTCGCTCCCGACTCCAGGTAGAGTGTCACATTGCTCAGCAATTCAACTCTCCCTGTGAGAAAAGTTCCGGCCGGGACCAGAACCGTGCCTCCGCCATCTTGAGAGACATCCGCTATCGCGCGGTGTATTGCCTCGGTGCTCAGCTTTTTCCCGCCCGCTCTTGCGCCATAGTCCACAATGTTTTTTGTCATCTTTGCCGGTGCTCCCCAATCGGGGCAAACTCCGGCCGCTGCCAGAACTACACTTGCGGAAAGGAAATCCCGTCTTCGCATGGATGGTCTCCATCTGCTTCGATGACTGCCGGTCGAGTTTTGACAGCGGGTTGCTACGTCCCGGCTGTCAACAATGAAATGAGATTCAACCGTCGAGCGCTCTTCCCCTCGCGAATCTTGCCTAACTCTCCGGGAGAACACAGCGAAACTAGAGGGGTTGCATTCATCAGATAAAACGTTTTGATGATCTCGTAACGCGTTTAAATATATTGCAGGTGCCAAACTCGTCACAAGAACTGCGATCATACTCTTTCATATCAGAATGTTGCACGAGCTTCACGCCGCATGCGAGCCGCAACCGCAAAGATGGCATCAGCTATGTTTCCTTGCGATTTTCTCAAAAGACCTGTTGACGCCCAAGTTTGGATTATGTAATTCTCAACGCTAGAACCACGTCATTAAAAGGTTGCCTGCGGTCAAAGACCTAAAGAGCACGAGATAGTGAAGCGGATAATTTAGCTTGATTCGAAGGCTCCGCATCATGAAACTTCTCGTAGATTTTTTAGGCTCGACCGGAATCCGTGCGCTGGTCATTCAGACAGCGATACGACTTCAACACCGCGATTAGAGGTTGCTGAGAATCACGAAAAGCACATCTTCAGGTGTGCGCCTCAGATCAGCCCACCTACATTTCAATGGAATCTATGGCTCCCGCTTTGTTTGACAAAAATGGGAAGTCAGCGCTGAAGTTTGCCTTAAATTCGCAAAAAGGAATCTCATGAGCCTCCTCCATAGAATCACTTTCTCGTCCGCAGCTATTTTTGCGTTCACTATTCCTGCTTTCGCCGGAGTAACGGTCAATAACCCATCTAACAGCACTACTGTGTCCTCATCGTTCACCTTATCCGCCTATGCCACAAGTTGCTCTTCCGAGAACGTTGTATCCATGGGCTACTCATTCGACAGCAGCCCTAACTCGACCATCGTTAATGCCCAGTCGATCGACACGACCGTATCCTCCTCTTCTGGCACACATATTCTGCACGTGAAGGCATGGGCCAAGGGCGTTGTGTGCGTAAAGGATGTTGAGATTAGCGTCAGTGACTTGGCAAGCGCAGACTCAACCACCGTGTCTATTCCTTCAGATGCCAGCACGGTGACGGACTTGCAGGTGTTAAGCGCCTGGCAATACTCGCATGACAGCGGTGGTCCAGGGACATCCAGCGGTTACAGCGATCTGGTGATTTCTCCTTCACTTTATGGAACCACGCGAAGATTCGTGACCAACTTCACCAACAACGGAGATGAACGCTATTCCACCACCTTTGGCGACGACGCCAACGCAGAGAATTTCTTCTATGATGGCTGGGTGTATCTCACAAGCTCCTCGAACATGCTCGCCAATATCGAATTCGATATCAACCAGGTCATGGCAAATGGTCAGACCGTGCTCTCCGGCATCCAGTGCGACGGATGGTCTGGCGCCTGGGCCTATACGGCCAACAAAGGCTCGGCCAGCAGCCCGAAGCCGCAGTGGGTCACGGCTAATGGAACGAGTTGCAACCCGCAGAAGTGGTCGCAGAATAAATGGCATCATGTTCAGTTCAACCTGTCTCGAGATGACTCCGGCAACGTGACCTATGGCTCCGTATGGCTTGACGGAGTAAAAAGCGGTCTGAACGCTACCGTCTACGGCGGTGCGAATCTTGGGTGGGGCAAGATAATCAACACGCAGTTTCAGGTCGATGGATATGGATCATCCGGACATACTACCGCATATCTTGACCATCTGAAGATATCAATGTGGTAGTGATCGGTGGTAGTGTGATCGGCAGATAGCTTGCTGTGGCTCGCTGAAATTCTGTCTGGGCAGAACTCGGCCTAATGCTTAACGTTAGCCCGCATTTCTCACAAGCATTGACTCAGTATGCGGGCAAGGCCGATGGGCATTTTCTGTTGTTTTTGGTTGAGGGGCGTGCTGAGGTGGGTGGTTGTCTCGGCGCTGGGCGGTGGTTTGGGCCTGCGGAGGGTAAATTTTTGCATGGCTCAGCCGGGCGATGCAGCCGGCCCAAGTGGAAGTTGGGCTATATGTGAAGTTTCAACAGGTTGTCCATTCGACCTGAATCAGAGAAGCTGATGGTGACCAAACCGCAGTTTCCGAGAGGAGATCGAATGGACTACCACCAGAATGCCCGATTGACGATTCATAGTCGAGAGCAAATGGC
>DATAVZ010000088.1:0-20477 GCA_036267475.1 Occallatibacter sp. | reverse complement strand
GGTATCCGCTGTGCCAAAGTCACATAACTGTACATCGCCGTCTGCTGCTCGTCTGATCCACGCATGCTTCTTATCTATACCCAATCCCATGTAAAAAAAAAGTAACTCCCTTGAGGAGTTTTTCCGCAGCCTGTTCAGCCCCTGAGGAAATGCTGGCCGCTCCATCAACCATTTCCCGGCAACATAGAGCAGATGGTATTTCTCGCGGACACCACAACGTTCATGCGATTGCCCTGCACGCGATCATCAGAAGGGTTACCCGGATCGCAACTCCGTCCATCAGTCCTTTACCTGCAGCCGGTCCAGCAGCGGAAACACAACCAGCGCAATGGCCGAGTTGCCCAGGGCAATGTAGAGCTGCGTCAGCCAGCTCCATTCCAGGTCGAGCCCCAGCAGTATCCGGTAAACAAACAGATAGAGCGCGCTTGAAAGCAGCGACAGCAGAAAATTCAGCAGCAGCCGGATGGTGAAGTTCTCCACATCGATGCGGATTCCCACCGAAGCCGCCAGAAACCCCACCACCGTCTTGGCAATTCCATTCACGCCGATCGCATGCCGCGACAGCGCATCCTCGAACAGGCCCATCACCGCGCCCATCAGCGTGCCCTGAATCGGGCTGCGCCGCCCCAGCGCGAAGTAGACCGTAACCACCAGCGGCAGGTCGAACCAGGCGTAGCGGCCCAGCGGCCGCGGCAGCCACGCCTGCAGCACCAGCGCCAGCAGCGGAACCAGCCCGTACACGATCAGCGGGTAGCGGTGAATCTCCATATCGCGCCGGGCATCGGCGCCGAGCAGGGACATGGCTTACGGATTCCTTCCTGGTTCTTGTGGAGCGGCGGTCTTGACAGCACTCTTGGCGTCCGGCTTTGGTCCGGTTCCCGGAGTGGAATCTGTGCCCGTTCCCGAGCCGGCTGAAGGCGCGGCCGCCGGAGAAAACCGGTCAGGGAGCAGCGGCTGCGGCGGCGGCGTCATGGGAACCGGCGGCGAAACGTCGTTGAGAGGTTGCTGGTCCGGTGGCAGGCCCGGTTCCACCAGGCCGGGCAGGTGTTCGGCCATGATCTCTGAGGCCTTCAACTGGTCTTTGATCGCCTGCGCCTCGGCGCCCTTCACCTCTTCGCTGGTTTCAATGTCCTTCTGCTCCTGGTTGGAGAAGCGCGGCTGGATCGAGGTGATCACCAGCACCTCGTCCAACTGGTCAAGTTGCGCCGCCGGCTTCACCATCACATCGATAAAGGCGTCGCGATCCGGGTCGCGCACCACTTTTTCCACCACCCCCACCGGCAGCCCGCGCGGAAAGATAAGGTCGCCGCCGGCAGTCAGCACCGGCTCGCCCGGCTTGATGCGCTCGTCGGCTAGGATGCCCACAATCATCAGTTGCCCGTACAGGTTGCCGCGCAGAATGCCGCGGATGCGCGTCGTCTCCAGGATCACCCCCGCCCCGCTCGACTGGTCGTTGATGGCCAGCACCTGCGCGCTGTGCGGAAACGCATCGCGCACCTTGCCCACGATGCCGGCGGGCGTAATCACCGCCATATCCGGCTTGATCCCGTCCTTGGTGCCCTTGTCGATATAGAACACGTGCGACTGCGAAATGCCGCTCGATCCAATGTCCTGCGCCGCCACGGTGGAATAGATGTACTTTTCCTGGAACCCCAGCAGGCCCTGCAAACGCTGCCCCTGCCGCGCGTCCTCGAGCAGTTGCGCCTGCTCCAGCCGCAGCCGGTCGATCGTCTGTTGCAGTTGCTGGTTTTGCAGGCGCACATCGCGCAGGTCGAAGTAGTCGCTCCACACGTACCGCACGCCCATCTTCGAGCCATGAATGCCGCGCTCGAACGGCGAAACGATCGCCTCGGCCCACAGCCGGATCAGCCGCACACCAGGTCCGTCGCGCGGGTCCAGGCTCGCCCCACCGGCGCCCTCGACGCGTCGCACCTGCACGGCAAGCCCCACGATCTGCGCCACCAGAATGACCAGCAGCACCAGCAGATTGCGATAGCGGACGAAGAAGGATTCCATAAAAGCCAGAGAGCAGGGGTCAGAGATCAGGGGTCAGGGATCAGGGGTCAGGGATCAGAAATCGGGATCAGAAATCGGAGATTTGCGATCAGCATTTGATTCCGAGAGCCCATTCCAGCCGCTAATTGGCGAACGCTGCCATCTCCCAGTTGTTTCTAAGAAACCGGAGAGGCTGTCACTCGCATTGGATTGACCCCTGATCCCTGATCTCTGACCCCTGTTCTAGTCGATCTTGATTTTGCGCAGCAGGCGGAAGTCGGACAGCATTTTTCCGGTGCCCAGAACTACAGACGCCAACGGGTCGTCGGCCACCGAGACCGGCAGCCCCGTTTCCTCGCGGATGCGCTTGTCGAGATTCTTGATCAGCGCGCCGCCGCCGGTGAGCACAATGCCCCGGTCCGAGATATCCGCCGAAAGCTCCGGAGGCGTCCGCTCCAGCGCCACGCGAATGGCGTTCATGATGACCGCGATGCTCTCGCCCAGCGACTCGCGAATCTCGCTGTCGTCGATGGTGATCGTCTTGGGCACGCCCTCGATCAGGTTGCGCCCCTTGATCTCCATCGTGATCGGCTTGTCCAGCGGATACGCTGACCCGATCTCGATCTTGATCTGCTCGGCGGTGCGCTCGCCGATCAGCAGGTTGTACTTGCGCTTGAGGTAGTTGGTAATGGCCTCGTCCATCTGGTTGCCGGCCATCCGCACCGACCGCGAGTAGACGATGCCCGAAAGCGAAATAACGGCGATATCCGTCGTGCCCCCGCCGATATCCACGACCATGTTGCCCGAAGGCTCCGTAATGGGAAGGCCGGCGCCGATGGCGGCCACCATCGCCTGCTCCACCAAGTAGACTTCGCTGGCCTTGGCCCGGTAAGCCGAGTCCTCGACCGCCCGCTTTTCCACCTGCGTAATCTCTGAAGGCACACCGATCACAATCCGCGGATGCACCAGCATCTTGCGATTGTGGGCCTTCTGGATGAAGTAGTTGAGCATCTTCTCGGTGACCTTGAAGTCGGCAATCACGCCGTCCTTCATGGGCTTGATGGCCACGATGTTGCCCGGCGTGCGGCCCAGCATCTCCTTGGCCTCTTTGCCCACGGCCTCCACTTCGCCGGTGTTCTTGTTAATGGCCACAATCGAGGGCTCGTTCACAACAATGCCCTTGCCGGCCGCGTAGACCAGAGTGTTGGCGGTGCCGAGATCGATGGCCAGATCGCTCGAAAACATGCTGAAAAGCGAGCGCAGCCCATGCGACCGCGAGGATCGGGAGGGATAACCGTTCAAAGACATTGCGGACTAGATTTCTACCTCGAATTCTATTGTACGGCCAGCGGGGCAGCGCCCTCCGCCTCTACCGCCATGTAGTGGAAAAGAAGTTACTAGTTCTCTGTCCGCTTGCTTTCGTACTGCCGTGGTTGCCCCCAGCCTTGACGCAGCTTCATCCCGGCAAGGGTGGGAAAGCCCGAATTCACACGGTCAAAGACCTGGCTGTGCCCGTCAAGCCTGTCCGTGTCCCATATCAGCGCCCGCCGCGGCGAATTTTCCCAAACTGACCCACTACCGGCACCTCCGCTTAAACTTGCATCTCCGCCATCCGCGCTACCATAAACAACGTCCATACGAGAATCGACACGAGAATTGCATAGGGTCTCGGTTTGAAGGGTACGGGCTTCAGTTGAAGGGTACGGGCTTCAGTTGAAGGGTACGGGCTTCAGCCCGTACCTCAAGGCCCACAAAATCAGCGGGGCTTCAGCCCCCGAGGGAATATCTCCTTCAAACTGACCATTACCGAGTATTGACACGAGGATTCAATGAGCCATCCCATCTACCACAACCTCATCGGCGGCCAATGGCTTCCCGCCGCCAGCGGCAAGACCTTCCTGAATCTCAATCCGGCCGACAGCACCGATGTCATCGGCGCCTTCCCCGCCTCCGGCGCCGACGATGTCGCGCAGGCCGTTGCGGCGGCCAGGAAGGCTTATGCCGCCTGGCGTCTCGTTCCCGCGCCCAAGCGTGCGGAGATACTGGTTCGCACCGGCAATCTTCTGCTCCACAACAAGGAAAAATACGCGCACGACATGACCCGCGAGATGGGCAAAGTGCTCGCCGAAACCCGCGGCGACGTGCAGGAAGCGATTGACGAAGCGTTCTACGTGGCCGGCGAAGGCAGAAGGCTTTTCGGGGTCACCACTCCATCGGAACTGGAGAAAAAATTCGCCATGAGCCTGCGCATGCCGCTCGGCGTCGTCGGCCTCATCACGCCGTGGAACTTTCCCATGGCCATTCCCAGTTGGAAGCTTTTTCCCGCGCTGGTCGCCGGCAACACCTGCGTCATCAAGCCGGCCGAGGACACGCCGCTCTCCACATACAACCTGGTGCAGACGCTGATCGACGCCGGCCTTCCGCCGGGCGTGGTCAACATCGTCTCCGGCTTCGGCCCCCACGCCGGCGCGCCGCTCATCGAACATCGCGACGTGCGCGCCATCAGCTTCACCGGATCGAGCGAAGTGGGCTCGCTCGTAGGCCAGCGCGCCGCCGCCGGCTTCAAACCGGTCTCGCTCGAGATGGGCGGCAAAAACGCGATGATTGTGCTCGACGACGCCAATCTCGATCTAGCGCTCGATGGCGCACTATGGGGCGCGTTCGGCACCACCGGCCAGCGCTGCACCGCCACCAGCCGCATCCTGCTCCAGAAGGGAATCGCCGCCGGGTTCACCGAAAAGCTGGTTGCGCGCGCCAAAAAGCTCAAGGTCGGCAATGGCCTTGACCCGCAGGTCGAAGTCGGTCCCCAGATCAACAAGCAGCAGATTGAAACCTCGCGGAACTACGTCGAAGTCGCTCTCGCTGAAGGCGCAAAGCTGCTCACCGGCGGCCACGTGCTGACTGAAGGCCATTACGCGCATGGAAACTTCTTCGAGCCAACCGTCTTCGGCGGCGTGCTGCCCTCCATGCGCATTGCCCGCGAAGAAGTCTTCGGCCCGGTCGTTTCGCTCATCGAGTTCGACACCTTCGAGCAGGCCATCGAGATCGCCAACTCCATTGACTACGGTCTCTCCACGGCGCTGTATACACGAGACGTGAACCGCGCCTTCACCGCCATGCGCGACCTTGAAGCCGGCATCACCTACATCAACGCGCCGACCATTGGCGCGGAAGTCCATCTGCCCTTCGGCGGCGTCAAGCAAACCGGCAACGGCCACCGCGAAGGCCTCGGCGCCATCGACTTCTTCACCACATGGAAAGCCGTCTATATCGATTACTCCGACAAGCTGCAGCGCGCACAGATCGACAATGCCGAGTAGGTCAGAACAAGCAAGCGGCTTGCAATCGGGCCGTTCCAGTCCAATGCTCAGGATTGCGATTCTGGGAACACGATTCTGGCAAATTCACGTTGTTTTAGGGAATGGGTTACTTCCGGGCCGGCGACCAACCGACCGCGACTCGTAATGGCAATCGCATCAGGACCGTCAGCGAGCAGTTCTGATGAAATCAAGACCATTCTCTTTAAGGCGTATCATTAACATTCTTTAGAGTATTGGATGCCAAGGATGGATGAAATTCCGGAAAGGCCCAAAATTGAATCCCCGCTGGCGGTCTATCAGCGGTTATTGGCACAGAATCGGGATCAGCTAGCTTATCAGCAGAAATGGGACAGGCGCCTCGGATACGCCAAGCTTGCCATTGGACTTTTGCTGGTGGCGCTCATGGTCTGGTTTGTGCATGAGCGCCACGGGGGTTGGCTATTGCTGATACCCGTGGCCGCCTTTGTTGTGCTCGCGATTGCGCACGAGAAAGTATTGACGCGGATACAAGAACTCAAAGTGTTGATCACGTACTACGATCGTGGACTGGCGCGGCTGGAAGACCGCTGGGCCGGGACGGGCGAACGCGGCGATCGCTTTATGGATGCCGCTCATCCGTACGCCCGAGACCTGGATGTGTTTGGGGCGGGCTCGATCTTCGAACTGCTTTGCACCTTCCGTACTCGCGCGGGAGAAGAGACGCTAGCGCGTTGGTTGCTGGAACCGGCGCTGCCGGATGAGATTCGCGCCCGTCAACGCGCGGCGGAGGAACTGAGAACGCGGATGGAGTTCCGCGAAAAGTTGTTCACTGCCGGAGACAGGGTTCGCCTTGGTCTTCATCCCGATTCGCTCGTGGCTTGGGGAGATGAGAAATCCTCGTTTGTATCGCGATGGTTGCCCATGCTCGCCGCCTTGCTCGCAGTCCTGTGGATTGCAAGCCTCCTCTACGGAATACTGCGCGATTCTTACTTGCCATTGTTGCTGCTCTCTGCGATGAATCTGACTGTGAACCGGCTCCTCATGAAGCGGTTATCAACATCCGCGGAAGCCGTGGAAGCGGCTACCGACGATCTCGATCTGCTTGTGAAGGTTCTGCGGGTTCTCGAACAGGAGCAGTTCCAGTCGCCCAAACTTGCGCATCTCCAGTCAGCCCTCAAGGCTGATGGCATAACTCCATCTGCGGCGGTGAAGATACTGGGCCGAATCGTGTACTTTCTGGAGCAGAGAAGGAATCCCTTCCTCATTTGGTTTGGGTTGGACTTTTTCCTCTTCTATACCGTGCAGTGGATGTTTAGGGCCGAAGCTTGGCGGAGACAATTTGGTCCGGCAATCCGTGGCTGGCTTGGCGCGGTCGGGGAGATGGAGGTGCTTGCCGCGCTCTCCGGCTACGCATATGAGCATCCCTTCGATGCCTGGCCGGAGATTGACGATGAGAATCCGTGTTTCGACGCGGAATCACTTGCGCATCCTCTCCTGCCCGAAAGCGGAGCCGTCCGGAACGATCTGAAGCTGGGCGACGGCCTGCAATTGATCGTCCTCAGCGGGCCAAATATGTCGGGCAAGAGCACATTTATCCGGGGGATCGGGGTCAACGCGGTTTTAGCGCAGTGCGGCGCGCCGGTGCGGGCGAAACGGCTGCGGCTGTCGCGGCTCGCAGTTGGCGCTTCGATCTGCGTTCTGGATTCCTTGCAGGGCGGAATCTCCCGTTTCTATGCAGAGATCAAGCGCCTCAAGCTGATTTCAGACCTGGCGCAGGGGCCAATCCCAGTCCTGTTCCTGCTCGATGAACTGCTCTCGGGAACCAACTCGCATGATCGGCTTTTGGGAACGCAGTTGGTAGTCAACGCCCTGGTACAGCGTGGGGCCATGGGCATGGTCACAACCCATGATCTGGCGCTCGCGCACATTCCGGATGGCATGAATGGGAGCGCGCGAAATTATCACTTCGAGGATCACCTGGAGAACGGACAACTCGCATTCGACTTCAAACTCAAGATGGGCATTGTCCAGACCAGTAACGCTCTCAAGCTCATGCAATCGATCGGGCTGTTAAGCGATTAGCGTCTGTTGCAAAAGGTCCGATGTGCTGGTTTTTGCGAAGGCGTTGAGTCGAATTGCCGCCGGCACCTGCCGCCAAGCCCCGGGACCGCAGCCGATCACACGATAATTCCACCGCCGAGTGGGATACTCGTAAATACAGCCACTCGCAAGTGTACCTATCTGGTTCAGGAGCAACAGCGCATGGAAAAGCCTTATCTTCCCAATCCCGATCGCTACGACAATGCATCCTTCCGCCGCTGCGGCAACTCCGGCCTCGTTCTGCCGGCAATCACGCTTGGCCTGTGGCAGAACTTCGGCGGCGCCGACGTCTTTGAGACCGGCCGCGCCATGATCCGCCGCGCTTTCGATCGCGGCGTGACCCACTTCGACCTCGCCAACAACTACGGGCCGCCCTACGGCTCGGCCGAAGAAAACTTCGGCGCAATCCTGCGCAAGGATTTCGCCGGCCTGCGCAACGAGCTTGTCATCTCCACCAAGGCGGGGTGGGATATGTGGCCCGGCCCCTACGGCATCGGCGGCTCGCGCAAATATCTGCTCGCCTCGCTCGACGACAGCTTGAAGCGCATGGGGCTGGACTACGTCGACATCTTTTACGCGCACCGGCCCTGGGACAACGCGCCGCTTGAAGAAACCATGGGCGCGCTGGTCACCGCCGTGCATCAGGGCAAAGCCCTTTACGTCGGCATCTCTTCCTACAGCCCTGAGCGCACCCGCGAAGCCGCAAAAATACTCAAAAGCAGCGGCGTTCCGCTGCTCATTCACCAGCCGTCGTATTCCATGCTCAATCGTTGGATTGAAAGGGAACTGCTTGCCACGCTCGACGAGCTGGGCGCGGGCTGCATCGCTTTCTCGGCGCTTGCGCAGGGTCTGCTCACCGGCAAATATCTCAACGGCATTCCCGCTCACTCGCGCGCCACGGAGCAGAACTCGTCTCTGTTGCAGAACTTTTTGAATGAGGACAATCTCAAGCGTGTACGCGCTCTCAATGATCTGGCCGCCGGCCGGGGCCAGACCCTTGCGCAGATGGCCATCGCCTGGGTGCTGCGCGACCGCCGCGTCACCTCCGCGCTCATCGGCGCGCGCAACGTGCAGCAACTCGACGACTCGCTGGAAGCACTGAAGAAGCTCGATTTCACTGCCGCCGAGCTGGCCGAGATCGATCGCCACGCACAGGAAAGCGGTATCGATCTCTGGAAACAGGCGCGCGAAACCATGGCCTGACCTGGTTTTCATATTCTGACCCGGTCTCATATTCTGATCTGGTTTCATGTTCTGACCTGGCTTTTGCGTTCTGATCCGGTTTTTGATTTTCCTTGGGCGGGGCTCGTTTTGAGCCCCGCCATTCCATCCGGCATCCAAATCACACAGGATCACGACCACGCGGGATCAGTGAGGAGCAGACGATGATCATCGGCGTTCCCAGGGAGATCAAGGACAGCGAGGCCAGGGTCGGCGTTACGCCCGCGGGCGTCAAGGCGCTCACCGAGTCCGGCCACGATGTGCTGGTTGAAACACAGGCCGGCGCCGAGTCCGGATTCCCCGACCAGGAGTATCAGAACGCGGGCGCGGAGATCGTGGGCGACGCCGGCTATGTCTGGGGCAAGTCCGACATGGTCGTCAAGGTCAAGGAGCCCGTCGAAAGCGAGTACGTGTTCTTCCGCGAAGGCCTGGTGCTGTTCACCTATTTGCATCTGGCTCCGCTGCGCACGCTCACCGACCGGCTGCTTGAGTCGAAGATGATCGGCATCGCTTATGAAACCGTGCGCGACAAGCGCGGCGCGTTGCCGTTGCTGATGCCCATGAGCGAGGTGGCCGGCCGCATGAGCGTACAGGTCGGCGCTACTTATCTTGAAAAAGAGCGCGGCGGCCGCGGCATTCTGCTGGGCGGCGTTCCCGGCGTGCCGCCCGCGCAGGTCACCATCCTCGGCGGCGGCATTGTGGGCACCAACGCCGCGCGCATCGCCCTCGGCTTTGGCGCCAAGACCACGCTCATCGATATGAACCTCAACCGCCTGCGTGAGCTGGAAGATATCTTCGGCGGCCGGCTCTACACCCTCGCCTCCAACAGCTACAACATCGCGCTGGCCACGCGCGAAGCCGATCTGGTCATTGGCGGCGTCCTTATTCCCGGAGCCACCGCGCCCAAGCTCGTCACCCGCGAAATGGTTGCGCGCATGAAGCCCGGCGCGGTCATCGTCGATGTCGCCATCGACCAGGGCGGATGCGTGGAGACCGCGCGCCCCACCTCGCACTCCAATCCCAGTTACAAGGTGGACGGGGTGGTGCATTACTGCGTCACCAACATGCCCGGCGCCGTGCCGCACACCTCCACGCTTGCGCTCACCAACTCTACATTCCCTTATCTGCTTCGGCTTGCCAATCTCGGCCCGCGCGAGGCGCTGCGCCAGGACGCGGGCCTGGCCGAGGGCCTCAACACCTGGCTGGGTTCGCTCACTCATCGCGGCGTGGCTGAAAGCCAGCAGCGCGCCTTGACCGCGGCAGCCTCCGTCATCGGCTGAAGTGATCGGCTGAAGCGATCCGCTGAAGCCGGCCGCCTTCCTTCCGTGCCTTACAATGATCCTGCCATTGGGAGGATCACTTGCACCGTCGCCAGTTTCTTGCCGCATCGCTTGCCTCGTCCGCTCTCACTCTTGCCGGCGAATCGTCCGCGCAGCCCGCCCCCGGCCGCGCGCGCGAGTTCTACCAGTTGCGCCGCTACAACCTCATCAACGGGCCACAGCTTAAGCTCACTGAAAACTATTTTTCCAACGCTCTGATCCCCGCGCTCGGCCGCATGGGCATGGGCCCTGTGGGCGCGCTCCGGCTCGATATCGGCGAACAGACGCCGGCCTACTTCCTCATCATCCCCGGCCAATCTGTCGAGACTCTGGCCACGCTCGACCTCAAGCTCGCCGACGACAAGGATTTCCTCGACGTTGCCGCGCCTTTCTGGAATGCTACGGCGGCCGCGCCCGCCTTTCAGCGGGTCGAAATCTCGCTGCTCGAGGCCTTCGCGGGCTGGCCCAAACTCACGCCGCCGGCCTCTTCGGCGGCCAAGGCTAAACGCATCTTTCAGCTCCGCACCTATGAGAGCCCTTCCAACGGCGACCACGTGCGAAAAGTCGAGATGTTCCATTCCGGCGAGTTTGAAATCTTCCTCAACACCGGCTTTCATCCCGTCTTCTTTGGAGATGCGCTCATCGGTCCGCGCCTACCCAAGCTGACCTACATGCTCAGCTTCGCCGACTCGACCGAACTCGATGCCAGATGGGATGCGTTCCGCAACGATCCAGCCTGGAAGAAGCTTTCCGCCAATCCGCGCTTCGCCTTCGACCAGATCGTTACCAACATCACCAACATCGTGCTTAGCCCGCTGGAGTGTTCGCAGATATAGCTCGGTAACCCCGAACGGCGCCGTTTCCACTGAAATTGCGCCGTTGTTCCTGCCCCGAACTATAATCGCGAGATGTCGTTCATGAGCGAGCCGCGGCGTCGCACGGTGGCATTCCTGTCTGTCGGAGTGTTCCTGTTTCTCGGCCTGCTGGGCGCTCTGCAGGCCTTCAATACATCGAATATCCCCTTTCTCAATCCTGAAACTTCCGGTGAAACGCTGGCCTTCACGGCGTTCATCTCGCTCTGGTTTGTGGTTCTGCTGCTCATGCTGCTGCTTCTGCTCCGCAGCATCCTCAAGCTCTACGCTGACCAGACCAGCAGCGCGCTCGGCGCCCGCCTGCAAACCCGGCTGGTGGTGGGCGCCGGACTCATCGCGCTCACTCCGGCTGTATTCATGTTCCTGTTCTGCTTTCAGCTCATGAACCGGTCCATCGATCGCTGGTTCTCGCCCAACACGTCTCAGCTCCACGACGACTCCACCCGCGTGGTGCAGCAGTTGGCCCAATACGTCACCAACAATGCCCGCGTTGAAGCCGAGTCCATTGCTGCATCGAGCGCGCTCGATCAGGGCTCGTCCTCGTCCACGATGCAGAGCCTGCTTGAGTCCCACCGCATCACCCTGGCCGGCGGGTTCGCCATGATCTACGGCAAGGATTCGCGCCTCAAGGCCAGCTTTCAGGCTCCGCCTGAATCGAGCTCCGCGAGCCTGATCCCGTGGCTCGATGAAGGCGACAGCGGCGCTCCCGTCGCACTCCACGGGCGGCTTTCGACAGTCGTGCTGCCGGCTTCGCAACGCAATGATCAGCCGATGATCCAGGTGGCCGGGCAGGAGTATGCGCTAGGCGCCGCGGTAAGCGGACCGGGCAAGGCGGTGGTGGTGGCGCTGCCCATGCCGCAGGGCCTGAGCCAGACGGCCACCCAGATCCGTTCCAGCGCGGCGGAGTACTGGCAGCTCTTCCGTACCCGCAACCGGCTGCGCACCAACTTCTTTCTTGTTCTGCTGGTCGTTACCGCGGTCGTGTTCTTTTCGATCATCTGGATTGCACAGCTCATGTCCAAGCAGATCACCCGGCCCGTGGAGGCGCTGGGCAACGCCATGGACGCGATCGCCGCCGGACGATACGAGCAGCGCGTTGCTTCCAACGCCGCCGGCGAGATGGGCGATCTGGTGCGTTCCTTCAACCACATGGCCTCCGACCTCGAAGCCAGCCGCATGCTGGCGGAAAGCTCTTCGGCCCAGTTGACCGCTGCCAATCAGGCCATTGAAGTACGCCGCCGCGAGCTCGAGACAATTGTCGAAACCATTCCCTCCGGCGTCGTCACGCTCGACGGCTTCGGCATCGTGCTGCAGTCCAACCGCGCCTTTGCCGCGCTGATGGGTGTGCGCGAGAACGCCGATTTTGCCGGCGAAAAGATTGAGACGCTCATTCCCGCCGAGTGCATCGAAGATCTTTCCAGCGTCATCCGCCGCGGCCAGCGCATGGGCGCCGCGTCCATTGAGACCGAGTTTCACGCCCGCGGCCGCACCAACCACTTGGCCATCACCAGCGCCCGGCTCGAGCTTGCCAACGGGCAGGCGGGCAGCGTTCTGGTGCTTGAAGACACCACCGAGCTGCTCCGCGCCCAGCGCCAGCTCGCGTGGAAGGAGGTGGCGCAGCGCGTGGCGCACGAGATCAAGAATCCGCTCACCCCCATCGCGCTCTCCGCCGAGCGCATCGCGCGCCATCTTGACCGCGGACAAACCGACTCGCCCAACATCATTCGCAAATGCAGCGAGATCATTCTCGGCTGCGTGGGCACGCTGCGCACCCTCGTCGACCAGTTCTCCGCGCTCGCGCAGTTCCCGGCGCCGCAGCCGCGGGCCTGCGATCTCAATCAGGTTGCCGAACAGGCCCTGGCGTTGTTTGCCGGCCGGCTTGAGGGCATCACGGTGCAGCGCGATCTGGAGCCTGGGCTGCCGCTGGTCATGGCCGATCCCGAAGCCATCCGCCGCGCCTTGGCCAATCTCATCGACAACGCGGCAGAGGCCATGCAGGGCAGCCTCCTGCGCCTGCTGGGCGTGCGCACGGCATTAAGTGAAGACGGCGCCGCCGTCGAGGTCTGCGTTTCCGACACCGGGCACGGACTCACCGACGAAATTCGCGAGCGGCTGTTCCTCCCCTTTTACTCCACCAAGCACCGCGGCACCGGACTCGGTCTCTCCATTGCCGCCAAAATCGTGCAGGAACACAGCGGATCCATTCGCGCCGAGGCCAACAGTCCCAAGGGAGCCGTCTTCCTGCTGCGTCTGCCGCTCATGGAGCCGGCCGTGCCCGCTGCGCTTGAGGCCCACACGCATGCGGTTGCCAGGGGGCTGCCTTCATGAATCACATTCTCGTCGTCGACGACGAAACCGAAATCCGTACCTCTCTCGAAGAGATTCTGCGCGAGGAGGGCTACGGCGTGGCCAGCGCCGCCACCGCCGCTGAGGCGCTGGTCCTGCTGCAGGACGCACCCTACGATGTCGTGCTGCTCGATATCTGGCTGCCCGACCGCGACGGCCTCGACGTGCTGGCCGATATCCGCCGGCAGGCCATCGAATCCCGGCCGGAAGTGGTCATTATCAGCGGCCACGGCACCATCGAGTCCGCGGTGAAAGCCACCAAGCTCGGCGCTTACGACTTTCTCGAAAAGCCGCTTTCCATCGACCGCACGCTGATCGTTCTCAAAAACGCCATCGAAACCCGGCGCATGCGCACCGAGAACGCCGAGTTCAAGCGCCAGTTCAACGTGGGCTCGGTGCTCACCGGCGAAAGCGTGCCGCTCAAAGCCCTGCGCCAGCAGATCAGGCTCATGGCTCCCACCAATGGCCGCGTGCTCATCTACGGCGAATCCGGCACCGGCAAGGAACTCATAGCCCGCGCCATTCACGCCGAGAGCCTGCGCCGCGAACGTGTCTTCGTCGAGCTCAACTGCGCCGCCATCCCTGAGGCGCATATCGAGGCCGAGCTGTTCGGCTATCGCCATGGCGCGCAGCCCGGCGGACCCACCGAGCAGCGCGGCACGCTCGAGCGCGCCGACGGCGGAACCCTGTATCTCGATGAAGTGGGAGACATGAGCCTCAAGACCCAGGCCAAGGTTTTGAGCGCGCTCGACGAGCAGTTGTTCACCCCGGTCGGCGGCACGCAGCCGCTGCGCGTGGACGTGCGCCTCATCGCTTCCACCAACAAGGATCTCGAAGAGGAGATTGCCAAGGGCAACTTCCGCGAAGATCTCTTCTATCGTCTCAATGTGGTTCCGTTTTTTGTTCCGCCATTGCGCGAGCGCAAGCAGGATATTCCGCTGCTGGTGCGGGAATTTCTCGCCGAGTTCGGCCGCCAGTACGGACGCCCGCGCATGGAGATCAGCGAAGAAGCGCTGACTGCGCTCGCAGCCTATCACTGGCCCGGCAACGTGCGCGAGCTTAAGAACGTCATCGAGCGCGTTCTTATTCTCAATCCGCGCGTGCTGCGCATCGAGCGCAAGCACCTGCCGCCGCTCACCCACAAGGCCGGCACGCGCTCCACTGAGGAGTTCTCAACTCTCCAGCAGGCCCGCGACGCCTATGAGCGCGAGTACATTCACAAGAAAATTGAGGAAGCCCGCAACAACATCAGCCACGCTGCCGAACTGCTGGGCCTTGAGCGCAGCCATCTCTACCGCAAGATGAAGGCGCTGGGAATCACCGTCCGCGAATAGCCCCGGCGCTCTCACAAAGTCGCGTGCACTCCGAAAAATGCTTTAAGAAATCTCTGCATAAGTCGGCGATGTGAAGGGTACAGGCTTCAGCACGAAGGGTACGGACTTCAGCACGAAGGGTACGGACTTCAGCCCGAAGGGTACGGACTTCGGCACGAAGGGTACGGACTTCAGCATGAAGGGTAAGGGCTTCAGCATGAAGGGTACGGGCTTCAGCCCGTACATCAAGCCCCGCAAAATCCAAGGGGCTTCAGCCTCTGAGGGAATGGCGGCATCGCAACAAGGACCTGTTCAAAGATGCCTTAATCGGTTGACCGCCGACCCCCGGAGCTCACTCTCTGGTCCAGCGTGCCCACATTGGTTTCCGCCGCGCCCAGCAGCCGGTTCCGGTTGTTGATTCGGTGCTCCACCACTTCCATGCGCGTCGGCAAAACGATCGGCGCGTTCGAGCGCCGCTCCCGGCGCTCCACCTGCGGCTCGCTCAATCCGTTGCCGCCGGTAAGCATCTTGTTCAAAATCGGCAACTGCGCCCGCTCCGACTCCACAAAATCCACGCCGTCGGCCGTCAGCGTGAAGTCGGCATTGTCCGCGCGGCAAACGTAGCCCTTCCTCAGCAGATACCAGGTGGTGAAGTCGAGATAGTCGCGCGGAAAACCCATGCGCTGCTCGATCTCTGACAGCGCTACCTCAGGCGAGTTGGGATTGGTGCGCCGCCGGTAATAGAGCACCGCCAGCACCGCCAGCCGGCGATTCAACTCGCCGTCCAGGCTGTCCATGAAATCCACTGACGCTGAGAGCGGTTCCGGCTCGATCGGATTCTGCTTGCAACTGGCGTCATAGGCGGCGCGCTGCTCGGAATTCGAGAGTACGTCGTATGCGGTTTTCAGAAGATGAAACTTGTCCGGATCGCCCGACTCCGGATTGTCCGGGTGCAGACGGGTGGCAAGAAAGCGATAGACCCGATGGATTGTGTCGGTGTCCGCATTAGGGCTGATTTGGAGAAACTCGTAATAATCTACCATCGATATCCTGGGGCCGCGCTTCGATTTTCAATAACTATGGGTGCGATTCTACCTCCCTCTTTGAAGCCATTGGAATCCCACAATCGAGGCTGCCCGATGATTACCTTAGGGTAAAGCGAAAACTGTACCAAAACAGTACACGGCCGTCGCCGCACATCGTCCAGCGCGCCGCTTGCACTCCGTCGGCAGTTGTCCGAAACCGGACGCAGGTTTGCGCAATCGGACAGGCCATCGCCCGCGTGCCGCCTGCCTCGCCGCGCCAGCCCGTTGTGCCGCTATGAGTTGCGCGCGGCAATCGAAGCCCCGGAAATGGCATGCCAATTGCCCGTTCCGCCGCAGGCTTTTCTTGCGGAGGCTTGACCCATGGCGCACTTCGAACGGATTCGCGATGTAATCTCCGGGCCGCTCAGCCCGGACCTGATGCGGCAGCGCACCGCGGCCGGATGGCAGATGGTTTCCATCCAGTGGCGGCGCGAACTGCCCGGCAACGAGGCTCCTTCCGAGCACATCTTCGATGAAGAAATCCCCTATGGCCTGCGCATCGCGGACGACTGCGCGCGCCTGGAGCCGGACCCGGTTGAGCACCGCGTGCTCCTGGAAATGATGGAGATGCTCGCCCAGGACTTCTCCTATTCCGCGATTGTCAGCCGGCTCAACCAGCAGGGATTCCGCATGCGCGACGGCCGCCATTGGAATCGCGTCGCCGTCTTCAAAATGATTCCCCGCCTCATCGAGGTGGGTCCCAACCTCTTCGGCTCCGGCGAATGGGAGCAGCGCCAATTGCACTTTCAGCAGTCTCCGCCGCCCGAAGCTCCCAGCTAGCCTCCGCCCGCTTTCTTCCGCCGGCCCTCATGCCCACCCCGGAATCTTTCTGGTTACTGCGGCGGGCTGTGCAGGCTTCCAATAGCTGTGTAGAATTCCCGGCAGCAAGAGCTACGCGTACTGGGTGCATCTCTGCGTTACGCCACCGGACGCGATTTCAGGCGCTGCCAGCGCGGCTTATCCGCTGCACCGCTTTGTCCAACTGCGCCGGGTCCACGCTGCATTGGAAGAATTGGCTCAGGAATTGGCTCACGAAATAGGGCAGGGAAACGGGTCAGGCAATGGCTCAAGTCCTTCGCCCACCAGCCAATTCACGCGGCGTTAACGCTTTCCTCACTTCCATGTAACAGGAGGGCCACTAGGCTTTGCTTATGCGTAGAAACAGATTGATTTCCTTTCTATCTCTTTGGTCGTGCATACTCATGCTCGTCCTCGGCCAGTCTCAACTGCACGCTCAATTCGATTCAGGAAGTCTGGTCGGCGTCGTCCACGATCCGACCGGCGCGGTCATTCCCGGCGCAACCGTCACGGTAGTCAACAAGAGCACCGGAGGGGTCTACACCACCACCTCCGGCTCCGCCGGCGAGTATGAAGCTCCTTCGCTGCGCACCGGCACTTACAAGATCACCGCCGCGCGTTCCGGTTTCAACACCGCCGTGGCCGACAACATTCTGGTTTCAGTCGGCGTCCGCCAGCACATCGATCTCACGCTCTCCATAGGCGAGGCTGCCACCACCGTGGAAGTCAGCGGCGTGGCTCTGCAGCTTGAAACCGAGAGCAGCGAGCGCGAGCAGACGGTGTCCGGCTACCAGACCGAGGCGCTGCCCCTGGTCAGCCGCAACTTCTCTGACCTGCTTGCGCTGGTCACCGGCTCCCGTCAGGCTCCCACCCAGGCTACAACCAGCTCCATCTCCAGCCTGGTGCGCGAGGGCTCTTACAACGTCAACGGCCAGCGCAGCATGTTCAACAACTATCTGCTCGACGGCATGGACAACAACGCCTATGGCGAAAGCAATCAGGGCTTCGACAACCAGATCATCGCCATCGCGCCCGACTCCGTGGCGCAATTCAACGTGGTCACCAACAACGAGAGCGCGGAGTATGGCCGCTCCTCCGGCGCCACCATCAATGTGGCCTCGGCCAGCGGCGGCAATGCTTTTCACGGCGTCGTCTACGACTTTTTCCGCAACACCAATCTGAACGCTGCCGGCTACTTCAAGCCGCTGGTCATCTCCAACACCGGCACAAACGTGCCGTTCCAGAAACCCACTTTCCGGCGCAACCAGTTCGGCATGAACTTCGGCGGCCCCATCAAGCACGACAAGCTCTTCTTCTTCCTCGACTACGAAGGCTTCCGGCAGGACCTCAGTCCGCTCTACGTGCTCACACTGCCTTCGCAGAATGAGATCAACGGCAACCTGGTGGTTCCAGTCACCAACCCCATCACCGGCGACGTCTATCCCGCCGGCACGCCCATTCCCGCGGGCGCCATCAATCCGCTCTCGTCCAAGATCCTCAGCTACTACCAGCCGTTTATCGGCGATCTGCCCACCGCCGGTCTGGCGTCCACCGGACAAGCCAGCAACGACTACGCCCGCCAGGTTCCCTTTACTGACAACTCCGACAAGGGCGATCTGCGCCTCGATTATCAGCAATCGCCCAACACCTCGTGGTTTGTGCGTGTGAGCGACCGCAAGGAGACCGGCGTCAACCATCCCACGATCCCGCTGCCGCTCGATGGTCAGGCCAACGGAACCATCCGCATTCTCGACCAGCAGGTGGCCCTCGGTTATACCCACCTGTTCGGCGCCAACCGGATTCTGGATGCGCGCCTCGGCCTGTCCCGCACCAAGGCCGGCAAGTACACGCTCTCCATCGGCCAGAACGATTTCACAATTCCCGGCCTTGAAGACGTGCCCAGCTTCATCGCCGGCGGTCTGCCGTCCATCTCGGTGTCGGGCTTCACCTCTTTCGGACGCCAGAGCACCAACCCGCAGTGGCAGAATCCGGCCCTGCTCGATCCCAAAATCAACTACACCTGGGTCCGTGGCAAACACTCGCTCAAGTTCGGCTTTGAATATGAGCACATGTGGATGGCGGTCAACGACAACAACCCGCTCTACGGCTCGTGGACCTACGGCGGCGGCTACAGCACCTGTCCCAGCACCACGGTGAACGGCGTCAAGACCCCCGTCTATCCCAACTGCACCAGCGTCTCCACCATTACCGACAACTACTGGGCGGACTTTCTGTTCGGCCTTACCAGCAGCTACCAGTTGGCCAACTACTTCGTCGTCCACCTGCGCCAGACCATAGACAGCGCCTACGCGCAGGACGATTGGAAAGTGACTCCCACCCTTACCCTCAACCTGGGCGTGCGCTGGGAGTACGGCTCGCCCTTCTCGGAGTGGAAGAACAATATTTCGAACTTCGATCCCGTCAACCAGGTAGTGGACACCATCACCCCCGGCGCGGTGCAGGGCGACGGCATCCAGCCCATCTCAGCCGGCGGCGTCTACGGCAAAACGCTCATGGATCCGCAACTGCACGACTATTCGCCACGCGTCGGCTTCGCTCTTGCCGTCACTCCCAAAACGGCTCTGCGCGGCGGCTTCGGCACCGGCTACGTGCATTACACGCGCGCCGGCTCGGGCGACATCACCGGCATCAACGCGCCGCAGGCCCAGTTTGCCGCCGTGGTTCAATCCGCGCCCACCTCCGCCAACCACTGCAGCTCTCCGCTGCCGGCCCAGATCATCGCGGTGGGCGCCACCAGCCCAAGCTGCTATGCCACCGCCGACCAGGGCTTTCCCTCCGGCCTGGTCACCACCTTCAACCCGGCCACTGACAACATCACCTGGGTTCCCAGGAACACTCCCGACAGCTACGTGGAAAACTGGTTCCTGAACGTGCAGCGGCAACTGGCCAAGAACACTCTGCTCGATGTGGCCTATGTGGGCAATCACGGCCTCCATCTGCAGGGCTTTTTGAACGCCAACCAAAGAAATCTCGCCACCCTGGGGCCCGCCAATGCGCCGCGCTATTACGCCAACTGGCCCAGTGACATCACTGAGGCGCTCAACGAGTTCTCGTCCAACTTCAACGCTCTCCAGGTGCGTTACGAACAGCGCTACGTGGCCGGGCTCACGCTGCTCAACTCTTTCACCTGGGAACACTCGCTCGATAACGCCTCGGCCTCGCTCGAAGCCAATACGCCCTCGCCGCAGAACGGCCAGAATATCTCGGCCGACTACAGCCAGTCCGACTACAACCTGCCCGTCGCCAACGTCACCAGCCTGGTCTACGAGCTGCCCTTCGGTCATGGCCGGCACTTCATGTCCAACGCCAACGGCGCGCTCGATGCGATCATCGGCGGCTGGCAATTAAGCGGCATCAATACCACCCAGGCGGGCACGCCCTTCAACCTCACCTATACGCCCAACTCCTCGCAGCAGGTTTCTCCGCAAATCTCGGCCACCTACCGCGGAGCCAACGAGTACCGGCCCGACCACGTGCCCGGCTCCCGCATCACGCAGGGCAAGGCCAACCGCGCCGCCAACACCGGCTATGTGAACTACATCAACTACTCGGCATTTGTGCTGCCGCCCATCAAGGACGCCTCCAACAATTACCTCAGCCCCTTCGGCTCGGCTTCGCGCAATCCCGGCCGCTCGGCCACCTTCAACGAAACCGATCTCGACATCAACAAGAAGTTCAATACGCCCATTGAAAGCCTCAAGCTGGAATTCCGCGCCGAGGCCTACAACCTCTTCAACCACACCAATCTGTACCTGCCGGGAAACATCGGCGGCACGCAGGGATCTATCCAGTCCGGCACCGTGCTGGGCACCGGCGCTACGCCTGCGCTTTCAGAGATCACCGGCGGCAACCCCACCAGCGGCGGCCAGATCACCTCGACCTTCGAGCCGCGCGTTCTCCAACTCGCGCTCAAGATCATCTACTAGTACCGTGACCGCATGATTATGGAATAGCGCCGATCATTTCGGGTGCCCCAGGAGCCTCTTGCAAAATTCCGTAACTGCGCGGCACGTATAGGCCGCAAATTGTATTTTTGCACTTCGATGTCTGTCTCTCGGCTTTGTTTTCGCGCGGGGTTGGCCGTTTTTTGCTTGCAGTTGTGTTTTCG
>DATAVZ010000087.1:0-49205 GCA_036267475.1 Occallatibacter sp. | reverse complement strand
CCTCGGAAACTACATCGACGCGCACAATCAAAATCCAAAACCCTTCATCTGGACAGCGAAGGCTAACGACATCCTGGAAAAAGTCACGCGCGCTCAGGCTGCTCTCAACAAATCAAAATCTGTTTGGCGGACCACACTAGCGAAAGCGCCTACATCGTTCGCGGTCGCAGACGCGCTCAGGTGCGGCTTCCTCTAGGAGTCTGTCGGAGATAGCCGATTAGCCTCTGAGATCTAAGTTGTGCTTGCGGCAGGTGGGATCCAAGAAAGCCTCTCATCCGCCGTCCAAGCCGAATGCGGGCAGGCCGCTTTCGGGTTTCATCCGGAGCGGAATAGCTTGAGTAGGTTGTGGGTGAGGCAGACCAGCTTCCACTCCGACCGCCACGTTGTCGCGTCCTCGCAGCCTGAACCTTCGAAAACCTCGTCGTTCCTTGATCTGTCCGAAGGCTGGTTCAACGATCGCCTTCTTCACCTTGTAAATAGTCGCCCTTGAAATCGACATAAGCGTTATTTTATCAATAAGATGCACTCCATTTATCTGGTATAACTGGGAATAACGCATGCGCCCGAAGAGTGACCCGAAGTGACCTGCCCTCTGGCTCGCGTTAGGCCCTTCCGTAGCGGTGTTCGCCATTGGTCTGCTTGCCCATAAGCTGGGATTTGCAGCCCACCCGACAGCCAACATAGCCATGGCGGTGTTCGCATGCGGAGTCGGCTATCTCTGCTTTGTGCCATTCCTGGTCAAGTCTCGATTGCTGAAGTAATCGCCGGCTGAGCGTCGTGTTCGCTCGGTTGCTATCACAGGTAAAGAGTAAAGAGACCAGACACGAGGAAATCTCTCCAAGGAGTCAGATGAAGTTTGATCACATCGGGATAGTGGCCGAGAGCCTGGAGCTCGGCCGAAAGGGATTAAGGGATTGCTTCCTGATTCAGGAGTGGGGCGCGGAGTTCTCTGATTCGGTGAATGGTGTCTACGTGCAATTTGGCCGAGATGCGGTGGGAGTCTGCTATGAGATTATCGCTCCTCTCTGTGAGAACTCTCCGGTGCAATCGGCGCTCTATGGAAAGTGCAATATATTGAATCATGTGGCTTACCTGGTCAAGGATCTTGCGGCAGAGCAAGCGCGCCTTCGGGCCGTGGGCGTGCGGCCAGTCGCTCCGGCGAAGCCCGCGGTAGCCTATGGAGGCAAGCGCATTCAGTTTTTTGTTTCGCCAATGTGTTTTATACTCGAGCTGATCGAGGCATACGATCACGAACATTCGTTCAGTCTGCCAGGGTAGACATTATCGAAAGGCTCTCAAAATTAGTTAGGAAAACATCAAGATGGACACCGTTAAAGTGCGGAAGCCGTCACGCTTCGAAGATCCGCTTTCCTTGATTGGCCGCGCCATTACCAGGCTGCATACCCTGTGGATCCGCTCCACGTATCCACTCTCGGCGAAGGGAAAAAATCTATCTATATTCTATCCAATCATCATGAGCAGGCCTTTATCCACATTGATCGCCATCGGCAACTCGGTAATCATAAGAAAGGATGCATGGCTCAATATCGTGGATGACGGCGTGACAGACGTCAAGCTCGTTATCGACGATAACTGCCTCATCGGAGCTCGCGATACGATCTCTGCGAAGAACCACATCCATATTGAGCGGGATGTGATCATCGGAACGTCGGTGCTCATTCAGGACCATCACCATGCCTACGAGAATATCGACATATCGATCCGCAATCAAGGTGTCACTGCTGGCGGACGAATCACGATTGGCAGTGGATGCTGGATCGGCAAGGGCGCGGCGATCGTCTGCAACGAAGGGGAACTGGTGATTGGCAGAAATAGTGTCATCGGTGCGAATTCGCTCGTGACCAGGAGTTTTCCGCCGTACTCGGTGATTGTCGGCAATCCCTGCAGGCTGGCGCGACAATACAATCCTGCGAAGGAAGCCTGGGTCGGTGGTGAAGCGGGCCGCATCGTCAAGGCAGAAGTTGGCTAGGAGCGTTGAGGATGAGCACGCAGCCAGCGGAGAAGAGTGACAAAAGAGCGAACATAGCCGGCGGGACGGCTTCGGTCGGCGTTCGCGTTGCCAGCCGATTGAACACGGTTTGGCTGAAAGCCACAAGCCGCTTCCACTTTATCGGCAAGCGTGTGTCAATACATCCTTTGAGTTGGATTGGCGCCCATGCAGCTCGAAGCATCTGGATCGGCAATGATGTTGGGATTGGGCCGCATGTTCATCTTGAGGTGGAGATGGATAGAGAGGGCAGCGCGGCGCCGATCGTGGTAATAGAAGACGGCTGTCTTCTTTCTTGCCGGGTGGAGATCAGAGCTGGCAGCCTTGTGCATCTTGAAAAGGGAGTTACGGTGATGCAGGATGCGATGATCAGCAACCGTGAGGGCGAGCACGAAAATATCCACGAAGGAGACATTCGCATTGGGCAGGAATCGTGGATCGGCCCGGGCTCAGCGATTGTGAGTTCCGCGGGAGCGGTGACACTAGGGCGTCACTGCGTTGTAACCGCGAACGCAGTCGTAACCAAGAGTGCTCCGCCGTATTCAGTATTATCGGGAAATCCCGCTACGGTAATCCGACGCTATGACCCGGAGAAAAAAATTTGGGTACGCGGCTCGCTCCTGGCATGACCGGCCTGGACCGTTGGTGGTGATAAGTGCAAGGCTCAAATCAAATGTTCGGGCAGAGTAGCGATTGCCGGTTATCTGTCACTCAATAGACATATTCTGTAACAGAACCTTACGGCAGCAGGGAACCATTTAAACAAGATCAATCACGGCCCGCATTTCTGCGAATGCCCGTCGTTCGTGGGAAGGGCCGTAACAGCTTTCAGTGACCATCCGCCCCTCGGCGCGCGGACAAGCAACGACCACAAGAATTGGCGAAGGCTCAGCCTTCGATTGACACATACCATGAAGCTGATTGAAGCTCTGAATATTATTAATAGTATGCAACGCCGCGAAGGGTCCACTCTTCGATGTGCGCTTGCCACAGGCTTTACGCCGTTGCATCTGAAGACATTTCTCGCGGCTGAGCTGGGCCTGGTTTTCGCTGACCGGAACATTGAGATTACGGATGGTTTATACGGAGATTTGTGTGGCAATATTAACTGGCTGACGAAGAGCGAATACGAGCTGGGAATCGTGCTTATCGAGTGGCCCGATCTGGACCCACGCTTGGGGCTTCGCAATACGGCGCGATGGAGTGCCAACGAACTCAATGACATCCTGGAGACGTCGCGGGAGCGTGCGCTCCAGATCCGGCAGTCTATTGCAGCGGCCGGCCAGCTTGTGTCGGTAACGGTCTGCATGCCCACTCTGCCGCTGCTTCCGCTCGCATTCACTCCGGGCTGGCAGGCCGGTTCATTCGAGGTTGAACTCCGAGCTACCGCGCAATCCATTCAACTGGCGGCTGCCGAATTCAGCCAGGTTCGCTTTCTCAGCTCGCAGCGAATCGATCAGGAATCGCCGCTCAATCATCGTCATGATGTGAGAGCGGAGATGCTGAACGGCTTCCCATATCACTTGCATCACGCAACAACTCTGGCCACGCTGCTGGCGCGTCTCGCGCGAAGGCCGGTTCCGATGAAGGGCGTGATCACGGATCTGGATGACACTCTCTGGCATGGGATTCTCGGCGAGGATGGAGTCCACGGCATATCCTGGGATCTGGAACATCACAGCCAGATGCACGCCTTTTATCAGAGATTCCTTGGTGTCCTCGCCAGCGAGGGAGTCATGATCGGAATCGCCAGTAAGAACGATCCGGAGCTTGTTACGCAGGCTCTCCAACGCGATGACCTGGCTATTTCCGCGGCGAATATTTTTCCTATCGAGGCGAACTGGAAGACCAAGTCCCAGTCAGTGGCCCGCATACTCAAGGCGTGGAATGTGGGAGCGGATTCGGTGGTGTTCATCGACGATAGTCCGCTCGAGTTGGAAGAGGTAAAGGCAGTGCATCCGCAGATTGAATGTATTCAGTTTCCAACCCGGAACAACTCGGCGATCCTTCAGCTCACAATGCGGCTCCGGGATTTATTTGGCAGAAGTGCGGTTTCCGAAGAGGATGCGCTCCGCGTCGAGAGCATCCGGCGACAACAGCCTGGCGTCAATGCGGAGGACTCGTACGCGTCGGAAGCTTTTCTTGAACAGTCAGAGGCGGAGGTAGGGTTCAACTTTGCAAAGGATCCAGTTGATGCGCGCGCTCTTGACCTAGTGAGCAAGACGAACCAGTTCAGCCTGAACGGCAAACGGCATACCGAGTCTTCTTGGAACAAATTTCTGCGCGATCCGGATTCTTTTCTTCTCGTCGCCTCGTACCGGGACAAATTTGGGCCACTTGACAAGATCGCCGTGATGGCCGGATCGCTGCAGGGAACCAAAGTAACCGTGAGCACGTGGGTAATGAGCTGCAGAGCGTTTTCGCGCCGTATCGAACACAAATGTCTTGCTGAGCTGATCGGCAGATTCCGCCCTGATGAGATTGTGTTCGACTTCCTGCGAACTGAGCAAAACGGCCCCTTTTGCGAATTTTTTGGCGAGATGACCGGTACAGCTCCAGCGCCCAGTTGCACGATATCCCGGGATGTACTTGACCGGCACCTTAATACGCTGCTCAATGATCAGAAGGTTGCAAATGGATGAAATTCAGGAGCGTCTGCAGCATTGTTTCCAGGCAGTTTTTCCGGAACTGAGCGAGGATGAAATTCTTCAGGCTGATTCAAAAACAGTTCGCAGCTGGGATTCGGTGGCAGGCGTTACCCTGCTCGCGGTTGTCGAAGAGGAATTCGGGACGAGTATCGAGACGGATGATCCGGGCCAGTTCAATTCGTTCGAGAGCTTTGTGACCTATCTGCGCGGACCGCTCCCTCGGTAAGGGGTGTAGGATCGGAAGACGATCGACTATTTCAGCGAGACGCTAAATCGGCCTGGTACCGTGTCTTCATGGCTGAGTAATGAGTTTGCGACGTGCCCGTTCGCATGCAAAATCCCACTCACCGGTGATTCGGTCATGGTTGGGGCTTGTGCAAAGTCTTCTGCGGATTCTGCGGACGAAAGCCACAGCTGGCGCCGATAGTACTGAGCGGCCATACTGTTTCACCCAATCCCCTGACCTTTGGCGGCCGATTACAAGAAGAGACCATGAAGGGTGACCCGATAGAGTTTCTTATGTCTCATCTAAGCGAGCCGCGAGCTCTTCTGCGCAGAGTGAGTGCCAAGATTAATACGGAATGGATGAGAGCCACTTTTCCCTTCGTTGCGTTTGGCCGTCGAATTTCTATCGATCCATCGTGTGATTTGGCCCGGAGCAGCTCTCGATATATGACGTTTGGAGACGAGATATATTTGGCTCCGCATGTTTGGCTCAATATCGTCGAAGGGCCCGAACCAATTCAGATAAAGCTTGCGCTCGGCAAAGGGTGTAAGATCGGGAGACGATCAACCATTTCAGCGAAGCGTTACATCGAATTAGAGGCCGATGTGTTGTTGGCGCTTGGGGTACTGATCATGGACCATAACCATGAGTACTCAGACCCGCGCTTGCCGATACACGCTCAAGGCGAGACGGAAGGCGGCCGGATCGTGATCGGGCGCAACAGTTGGCTCGGATACGGCTGCGTCATTAGTTGCGGCAGAGGCGAACTGACCCTCGGTAGAAACTGCGTGGTAGGAGCGAACAGCGTGGTGCTACAAAGTTTTCCGGATTTCAGTGTTGTTGCCGGAAATCCAGCGAAGCTCGTTAAAACTTATGATTTGAATTCGGGCAAATGGATCAGAGCGAACGCCCCTGTGCTTTGAGTTCGAGGCGTCGCCCTCAGCAGACAGACTGCAAAGACCGTCTGGTTACCTTCCGGAAGTGACTGTGGTTATCGACTAAGCCGAGATTGCCGCAATGCACTAACCTATAGCCGGGATAATATAGCAGAAGTTGAAACAGCTGCGTTGTTGGAAACACGAATACTTGCCAACCCAGGGGGAACATTGAATGAGCACGATTACGGTATCAAATGAAGTAATGGAGAACAACGGATCCAAGTCCGTGGTTCAAGTCAAGATCGAGAGCATTATCGACGATCTTATGGCGTCACTGCCCAACCCACAACAGCTGACGAGCGAGGAGCGGCGGGGAATCATTGCGCGCTACAGCTCTGTTCTCGAGGGTAATTTCATTTACTGGATGACGGCTACGTTGATTGTGGTGAAAACCGAGGAAGCTCGGGAAGAGCTTGTCGAAAACCTCCATGAAGAGGTGAAGGACGCCCATCCAGACATGCTCCGTCGATTTGCGATGGCGGCGCACTCGTTTCCGACCGATCAAGACGCGCTTGCCTCGCATGAGGAAGTTACAAAGGTGCGGAAATTCCTTGGGCGCTTGTCGCCAGTTCAATCGCTTGCGAGCATGGCGTTTTTTGAAGGGGCTATCCAGAGGTTCATGCCTTTTCTTGCGACCCTGGCGGCAGAGGAAGGCTCCACGGAGATGGAATACACCGATGTGCATGGCTTCTGCGATATTGCACACACTGAGGGACTGTATCGCGCATTTGCTGCGGAGATGGAGGCGAACCCGCTTGATCCTGGAGCCGATTTGCTGGAAGGCGTGCATCTGCTTCAGGTCCTTTTCGAGCGGATTGTGCGCTATCGGCCTGCAGCGATTGCGGCCTGATGAGAGAGCTCGCGCGATACAGTAAATATCTTCAAAAATTAGACATGTTACCGGATACTTCACTGCGGCAGTCTTTTCTACGGGGCACCGTATCATCCGGAGTATCCGGACAGCAATCGCGTGAATAGAGCGCCTTAGAAGGTCAGCATTGATTTGAATCGAATGCGGCTGCCCCTTTTTGGGGAGGCTTGACATAACGTTTAAGCAAGTGTCTTCTAGAAGATCGCTCTACAAGAGCAGGTAAATCTCGACCGCGAGCCTGACTCAATGCGGAGGCGCGCAGCATAAGGACGAAAATCTATGAGTACACGTTCCGATATTATCGAGCAGTTCATAAAGGTCGCTCACGAACACGGAAAACCAATTCCTCAGTTGGAAGATGATACGTCTCTGCTGGAGTGCGGGCTGGATTCTCTCTGCTTTGCAATTATTGTCACGAGACTCGAGGACCACTTCGGCGTTGATCCATTCAGCGCTGACAATACCTTGTTTCCGGTTACATTTGGTGAGTTCATTCAGCTCTACGAAGCTTCTGTGTCACAAAGTAGATGACTCGCAGCGACTGTGAGAACGATAAAGATGGACTGCCGTATATAAAAAGCGGCCGGCCTCGGTCGCGATTTTTCCCAGATACACTGAACATAGACTAGTCGAAAAAGCAGGCAGAAAATGGATGGGTCAAGTAATCCAATCGGTGACTGGAAAGAACCGGACGAGCCTTTAATAAGTGGTCTATTCAACCGCATACTGCAGTTGCTTGCCAAATCCGCGCCGGGCGCGCAGACGCTTCGTGTCATGCTGCATCGCGCGCGCGGCGTAAAGATCGGCAAAGGCGTTTGGATTGGCTATGACGTCTTGCTGGAAACAGCTCGCCCGGACCTGATCACGATTGAAGATGGAGTTGCGATCAGCATGAGGGCCACGATCATTGCGCACTTCAAGGAGTTTCGTGGCGTGAGGATCGAGCGGGACGTGTTCATCGGGCCCGGCGCAATGATTCTTCCTAATGTTGTGATCGGCCATGGCTCGGTGATCAAAGCCGGAAGCGTGGTGTCGCAATCGGTGCCACCAATGACTGTTGTTGAAGGCAATCCTGCGGTTGCCGTGGCTAGGTGCGGGGTTGCGCTCCGGCAGGATATTTCTTTGAAAACCTTCTCCAGGAATCTCAAGCCGCTGCGTTCGCCGAAAGAAATTGCTGACAAAAATCCGGAGTTTCTCCCCTACGACGCGGTTCAGAAGAAATAGAAGATAGCGGGGATCTAATATCTATGGCAAGTTTACAGACTACTTTTGCGAGCCTCGGCGACGCGATGCGCGCCTGTGAAGGTGCGCAAGATCATTTTGTGCAAGACGCAGTTCAACGAGTTGCAGTCGGTGACCTGCTCAGCGGATCGGTTCTTTACGGCCGAGGGGATGAGCTGCACGGAAAGTCTGTACTTCTTGCGACGAAAGATCAGTTCACAACGATTGCGTCGCTGTTTGAGCTGGACGGCATGGCGCGGCGGATTGTTCTTTGCCCGCCCGATTTGCCGCTGGAGCATTTCCCATATGTCATCGAAACGGCTGAGGTGGATGGCATCGTTTCTGACCGGGCCCCGACACAATTTGGCAAAGCGCGTCCGGTGGCTTTCATGCCTTGCAGCCGTAATTTCGTGCCACGGCCTCAGAACGAACAGGCGCGGTATGAGACGGAATGGGTTCTCCTTACGTCGGGAACCACAGGATTGCCCAAGCTGGTTGCGCACACCTTTGCAAGCCTCACCGCAGCCATTCAGCCATCAAGCACGCAGGGTGCGGCGACGATCTGGAGCACGTTCTACGACATTCGCCGGTATGGCGGCCTGCAGATTCTGCTTCGCGCCGCTCTGACCGGCACATCCCTTGTTCTGTCCAGCGCCGAGGAACCAACCGCGGAGTTTTTGGCGCGAGCCGGTTCATCCGGTGTCACGCACATCTCTGGAACTCCGTCACATTGGCGCCGCGCTTTGATGAGCCCTTCGGCACATCTTCTCAACGCTTCCTACATTCGTCTATCCGGTGAAGCGGTCGATCAGGCGATCCTCGATCATCTCAAGTCGGCCTATCCGCACTCGCGCATTGTTCACGCATTCGCGTCCACAGAAGCTGGCGTCGGCTTTGAGGTGAAAGACGGCAATGCCGGATTTCCCAAAGCCGTTCTGATCGGCACGCCCAACGTCGACATGAAGTTGGACGATTCCACACTGCGCATCCGCTCAGCCGGCTCTGCACGATGCTACCTCGGAGTCGGCGCGCCATTGCTTAAAGATGAGGCTGGCTTCGTGAACACCAACGACGTAGTGGAACTGCAGAACGGCAGGTATTATTTTTCCGGACGCCGTGATGGCGTGATCAATGTTGGCGGCCTCAAAGTGCATCCTGAACAGGTTGAGGCGGTGCTAAGCCGGCATCCCGATGTGCACATGTGTCTCGTCCGTGCGAAGAAGAGCCCGGTCACAGGTGCGTTGGTTGTTGCAGAAGTAGTTTTGAATGCAGGTTTGCCCGCGGCGGATCGAGATGAGATTGCGGTCAAAGAGAGCATCCTCGAGTTCTGCCGCGCGGAACTGTCGCCGCACAAGGTGCCGGCCCTCATCAAGATCGTTCCCTCGCTGGCGCTTTCTGGATCCGGGAAAGTGATGCGCCGGGATGCGTAATGTTGTCGTGACGGGCGGCAGCCGCGGCCTGGGTTTGGGAATTGCGCAGCGGCTGGTTTCCTCTGGGTATCGCGTCATTGCCATTGCCCGCAGCCAGAATGAGGGAATGCAGCGAGCTTGCGCTGAAGCTGAGGCAGCGCATCCCGGCTCTCTCGTTTTTTTACCCTTCGATCTCTCTGAAGTTGAGAAGATTCCATCGCTCGTCAAGCAGATTCGAAAGGAGCATGGGCCTGTTTATGGACTGGTGAATAACGCGGGCATTAGCTTTGAAGGTGCGCTGGCCATGATGCCGGCCACTCAGATTGAGCAACTGGTTCGAGTCAACGTGCTCTCTCCCATCATGCTTACCAAATACATTGTGCGCGGAATGATGAGCGATGGCGAAGGACGAATCGTGAACATAAGTTCGATCATGGCGTTTACCGGATACAGCGGCCTCTCCGTTTATGGCGCTACCAAGTCGTCGCTTCTCGGATTCTCAAAGTCCCTTGCGCGTGAGGTTGGCCGCGTGGGCATTAACGTCAATTCTGTCGCCCCCGGCTTTGTGGATACCGATCTGACCGGTAAGCTCGACGAGAAAGATCGCGACAGGATTGTGCGCCGCAGCCCGCTTCGCCGTTTCATTGAGGTGGACGATGTGGCCAATGCAGTGGAATTCCTGTTGAGCGACAAAGCGAAGAACATCACCGGAACCGTGATCACGGTAGACGCGGGGAGCACGGCGTGAGCGACGTTTCAGCCACGGTATCGAGACCGGCTTCCAATCCTTCGCGGGCATGGTTGCGTGCGCTCGAACGAACGGCCGCGATCCAGCGCAATCCGCAGCGCACCATCGGCGCGGTCATCGAGGAAGTTTCCAGCCGTTTGGCTGAGGAGCCGGCGCTGCTCTCGGACCGCGAATGCTTTACCTTCGGCGAACTCGCTGGGCGCACCAACCAGTACACGCGCTGGGCTCTTGAGCAGGGCATCGGGAAGGGTGATGTAGTTGGCCTGTTGATGACCAACCGGCCGGAATACTTCGCCCTGTGGGTTGGAATTACAGCAGCCGGCGGTGTGGTGGCGCTGCTCAACACGCACCTTGCCGGCCAGTCGCTGGCTCATTGCGTCAACGTCGCCCAACCCAAACATCTCATCGTTTCACGCGAGTTCGTCGCCGCGGCGGAGACAATTCAGCCGCTGCTCTCCGGCGATCCTGCAATCTGGATCTACGGAGCGGATCACACTTCTTTCCGCCCGATTGACAGCCTTCTGCGCGAGCTTCCCTCCCATAGCCTAAGTGACGCCGAACGGCCCGCACTCTCGATCGACGATCTGGCGCTCTATATCTATACCTCTGGCACCACCGGACTTCCCAAGGCAGCAAAAGTGACGCATGCGCGCGTTCTGCAATGGGCGTATTGGTTCGCCGGCATGATCGACGTGCAACAACAGGACCGCATGTACAACTGCCTGCCGATGTACCACAGTGTCGGCGGCGTCCTGGCCACGGGCGCGGCGCTGGTTGCAGGCGCCAGTGTTGTGGTCCGCGAATCGTTCTCTGTCAGTCAGTTTTGGAGCGATGTGGTCCGCTGGGACTGCACCATGTTTCAGTACATCGGCGAATTCTGCCGCTATCTGCTTCATAGCGCGGCAAGCCCGCACGAATTGAATCACCGCATTCGCGTCGCCTGCGGCAATGGCATGTCGCCTGATGTATGGCAGAGCTTTCAATCGCGATTCCAGATACCGCAGATCCTCGAGTTCTACGCCTCCACGGAGGGCGGGCTCTCCTTATTCAATGCCGAAGGAAAGCCCGGTGCGATTGGCCGCATTCCTCCTTACCTGGCGCATCGTTTCTCGCCTACGCTGGTAAAGATCGACCCCGAGACGGGAGAACCGGTCCGCAACGAGCAGGGGTTTTGCGTGCCCTGCGAAGCCAATGAACCGGGAGAAGCGCTTGCGAGAGTTGGCGACCGTTCCCAGGTGGGTGGTCGTTTTGAGGGTTATACCGATCCGCACGCTACCGAACGCAAGCTGCTGCGCAACGCGATCGTATCGGGAGACACTTGGGTGCGTACCGGGGACCTGATGAGGAGAGACGAGCAGGGGTTCTACTACTTCGTCGACCGCGTTGGCGACACGTTTCGCTGGAAGGGCGAGAACGTGGCCACCACGGAGGTCGCGGACGCGCTCAGCTCTTTTCCAGGAATCAAGCACGCAATCGTCTACGGCGTAAAAGTTACAGGTGCGGAAGGACGGATTGGCATGGCCTCCCTTACCATCGAAGGCGATCCCGACCTGTCCGCGCTGCGAAAGCATCTGGTGGGCGTTCTTCCTGCCTATGCCCGGCCGGCGTTTCTGCGCTTGCAGAGCAGCTTTGAAACAACCGGGACGTTCAAGTATTCAAAAGCCAATCTGGTGAACCAGGGCTACAATCCCGACCTCACCTCCGATGCTCTCTATTTCGACAATCCCGAGACGCAGGTCTTTCATCTGCTCGACCGCACTTTGTATGAGCGCATCCAGGCCGGAGATTTCCGGCTGTAATTATTACCGGCTATTGGCCCTGTGCCTCTTCACTCTGAATCGAAGATCGGCTCTTTGTCCTTATGTTGATTGATCCTATTCGCGATGAGTTCGAGGCAATCCAGACCGCCATCGATGGAGGGCCAGTTTATCCAGACGTGGCCCCGTCCGAGATTCGCGATTATCTGAACTCCCGCTACGATTTCGCGCATCCGGTCCCGCTCGAGGATGCGGCTGCGGACGTGGAACAGATGCTGCGCCGGTGGCAGGTGCAGATTACGCATCCGCGCTACCTGGGTCTGTTCAATCCGAGTGTAACGCTCTCGTCGGTCGTTGCCGACGCGCTGGTAGCTGCGTATAACCCGCAGCTGGCAAGCTGGCGAACCTCACCGGCGGCCAATGAAATCGAACGCCACACGCTGGGCTGGCTGGCAAGCAGATTCGGCCTGCCGTCCGATGCGATCTCAACCTTCACGAGCGGCGGCGCGGAAGCGAATTTGACCGCGGTCATCGCTGTACTCGCGCATGCATTTCCCGGCTGCGGCGAGGATGGCCTTCGCAGTCTCACCGCTTCTCCGGTCATCTACCTTTCTGCAGAAGCGCACCATTCGTTCAGCAAGATCGCGCAGATGAGCGGGCTGGGCCGCAACGCGCTCCGGCCGATTCCGACCGATGCAGAATTGAAGATGGATGTGGCAGCCCTTGCCGCGGAGATCGAGAAGGATCGCAAGAATGGCTTCGCGCCGCTGATGGTCGTCGGCACCGCCGGCACCACTGCCGCCGGCGCAATTGACCCGCTGCCGGAGTTGGCGCAGATCTGCCGCAATCACCAAATGTGGTTTCACGTGGACGCTGCATGGGGCGGCGCGGCCATCGTCTCACCCTCGCTGCGGCATCATCTCGCCGGAATCGAGAAAGCGGACTCGATCACCTGCGATGCGCATAAGTGGTTTTCGGTGTCCATGGCCTGCGGCATGTTTTTTTGCAGGCACCGCGAGACGATTGCACGTGCCTTTCGGGCGGAGACGAGTTATATGCCGGGCAGCGCCGGCGCTGCGACCTTTGATCCCTACACCAATTCCGTGCAATGGTCGCGCAGGTTCATCGGGTTAAAGCTTTTCTTGAGCCTTGCCGAGCGTGGTGAAGCTGGTCAGATCGAAATGATCGAACATCAGACGCGGATGGGCGAGTTGCTTCGTGAGTCTCTCGCCGCATCCGGCTGGCGAATCGCCAATTCAACGCCGCTGCCCGTAGTCTGCTTCACAAGAGATGGCCTGGACCTGCCTGCATTCCTGGCCGCTCTGCGTAAAGAACAGATCGCGTGGATGTCAGAGGTTGAGGTTAAAGGATCTCGCTTCGTGCGCGCCTGCATCACCAGCATAAAAACAACTGAAGCCGATATACACGATGTCGTTTGCAGGATCACAAACCTCATGGCCGGGAACATAGTCGCAGAGACAACTGCTGCCTGCTCTGAATCGAGCCGCTAACAAAATAACCTGGAGGCGTGCTCGTATACATGAGGGCATGGAATAAGATGAAGCCAGAAACCATAGCAGTCCATAGCGGTTATCAATACGATCCGACAACCAGGGCAGTGGCCGTGCCCATCTACCAAACGGTTTCCTATGCCTTTGATAGTGCGGAGCACGCGGCAGCGCTCTTCAATCTTGAGGCCGAAGGCTACCGCTACACCAGAATCGCCAATCCGACGACCGATGTGCTGGAGAAACGAGTCGCCGCGCTGGAGGGCGGTCTGGCGGCACTCTGTGTCGCAAGCGGCCAGGCGGCGGTTTCTTACGCGGTTTCCAATGTTACAAAGTTAGGTTGCAACATCGTTTCGGTCCCTCAACTCTATGGGACGACCCACACTTTGTTTGCCCATCTTCTCCCCCAGCAGGGAGTCACCGTTCGATTCGCAAAATCTGACCGGCCCGATGCGATGGAGGCGCTCATCGATGAGAACACAAGGGCCATCTACTGTGAGAGCGTCGGAAATCCGGCCGGCAATATTTGCGATATCGAAGCCCTGGCAAACGTGGCGCACCGCCATGGAGTGCCGCTGATCGTCGACAACACGGTGGCGTCGCCTATTCTCCTGCGGCCGATTGACTACGGCGCCGACATCGTGGTGCACTCGCTTACCAAGTTTCTGGGCGGCCACGGCACCACGCTGGGCGGAGCCATCATCGACAGCGGGAACTTCCCCTGGCAGCAGCACGCGGCGAAGTTTCCAATGTTCTGTGAGCCGGACGCGTCCTATCACGGACTAATTTTTACCGAACATTATGGGAAGGCCGCGTATATCGGACGCTGCCGCAGCATGTACCAGAGGACGAACGGCGCCGTGCTCGCACCGCTGAGCTCGTTTCTTCTGCTCCAGGGAGTCGAGACGGTGGCGCTGCGGGTGGAACGCCACGTGGCGAATGCAAAAGCGGTAGCCGAATTCCTGCGCACTCATCCAATGGTCGAGTGGGTCAACTACGCAGGTTTTCCTGAGAGCCCTTATCACCAGTTGGCCCAGAAGTACTTCGGCGGCCATGCCTGCTCTCTGCTGGCCTTTGGCATCAAGAATGGCTATCCGGCGGCAGTCAAATTCTACGATGCACTGAACCTGGTTACACGGTTGGTCAATCTCGGAGACGCCAAATCGCTTGCGTGCCATCCGGCTTCCACCACGCACCGCCAGATGTCTCCAGAAGAGCAGCACAACGCCGGCGTCAAACCGGAGATGATTCGCATCAGCGTGGGAATTGAGCACGTTGACGATATCATCCAGGACCTGGATCAGGCGCTGAATGCAGCGCGCTGACCAAATGAAACAAGTTATTTCTTTCCTTTATCCCCAGGAGAACGTATATGCCCGTTACATTAGCTAAAAATCCGTCAACCATCAGGATCGACAATCGCGCATCGCGCGATCTGGAGCCTGCTGAGCGCGCAGGCCGGCAGGACAAACAACTGATCATCGGCCTGCTCAACAACATGTCCGCTATTGAAGCGACTGAACGCCAGTTTACCTCGCTGCTCGAATCTGCTTCGCATGGCTTCTCGATTCTCCTCAAGCGCTACTACATGCCCGAAGTCGCAAAGAGCGAGTCGGCCGCTCTCTATCGCGGCCGGCATTACGAGAGCATTGAGTCGCTGTGGGGCTCGGACCTGGATGGGCTGATCGTGACCGGAAGAGAGCCGCTTACCTCTAATCTGCGGGATGAGCCCTATTGGGATAGTTTTGTGCGGGTTCTCGAGTGGGCGCGTGAAAATACCTGCTCCGCAATCTGGTCATGTCTCGCAGCTCACGCAGCCGTACTGCACATGGACGGCATTCCACGCGTGCGGAGCGAGCAAAAGTACAGCGGCATATTTGACTGCACCCGCGTTTCCGACCATCCGATTGCCGCAAAGGTTCCAGCCCGGGTCAGGCTGCCGCACTCGCGCTGGAACGGCTTGGCTGAAGCCGATCTGACCCGCAGCGGCTATGACGTCATCACACGGGCTGACGATGCCGGCGTCGACTGCTTCATCAAGCAGGATCGCAGCCTCTTTGTGTTCTTCCAGGGCCATCCTGAGTACCAATCGGAAACTCTTCTGCTCGAGTATCGCCGCGATGTGGCCCGCTTTCTCCGCGGCGACTCGGTCAACTATCCGGGCGTTCCACGCGGCTACTTCAACGACCAGGCATTGCAGGAATTGTCAGAGATACAGCGCCAGGCTACCGGGCAGCCGCAAGAAGCGACGCTGGCGCGGCTGGCTACGGTCTTCTCCGCAACCTCTAAGGAAAATGGCTGGCACACGACGGCTTCGACGTTCTACCGAAACTGGCTTGAACACATCTCTTCGGAGAAGCAGCTTCGCGAGGGGATCGGTCCGGCGACGACAGCGACGAGCCCGGCCGACACACTGGCTTCGGCCGGCGCCGCGTAAGCGCTCGCGCCAAAAACCCTCTTCTCCCTGCGATCGGATCATTGCCCAATGTCGCAAGCGCCCTGTAGCCATGTTTTTCCGGCAAGCAAACCAAATGCCCAATCTGCGGGAATCAAACTCGAAGTTCATGCGGCGCGTCGCATTGTCTGCGAGTGTGCTGCTCGTTCTGTGTCTGGGCGCACTCATCGTATGGGCTGGCGCGCGTGTGCGCGCAAATTCGGTAGCTTCCCTCGGTTCCTATCGCAGCAATTGGAGTCCGGTAGCCGCATCGAGTTATCTCGATAGCCGGGAAGCGTGGTGGCAGAACTGGCCGAATGCGCAGTTGCACCAGGGAACGTTCTGCATCTCGTGCCACACCACTCTCCCGTACGCATTGGTGCGGCCGTGGCTACGTTCCGCATTGGGCGAAACGGCGTTGACCGACGACGAAAAAGCGATGCTGGCCAGCATCGAAAAGCGGGTCGCCGATTGGCCGCAGATGAGTCCTTATTACACCGATGCCGCGCATGCCGCGCCCTCTCACGCTACGGAAGCGGTGTTAAATGCGATGATTTTGGCAAAATATAGCGCGGAGCAGCCACAACTCATTCCTGTCGCGCGCCGCGCCTTCGATGAAGCCTGGGCTCTCCAGCAGACCACAGGCGAGAACGCCGGCGGATGGGAATGGCAGGACTTTCACGAAGCTCCCTGGGAGTCTCCGGAGTCGGCCTATCAGGGCGCGGCAATGATGGCGATCGCCGTCGGATCCATGCCCGCAGCGTATGCGAGCGACCCTGCGGTTGGCGAACACATGGAGCGTCTGCGCCAATATCTGCTTCTGCACTACGCGGCGCAGCCGGCCATGAACCAGTTGTATCTCCTGTGGGCCTCGACGCGGATTCCGGGATTGCTCAGTGTGGCGCAGCGCGCCGACCTGATTAAGAAGGTGGCAAGCCTTCAGCGTTCCGATGGCGGCTGGTCACTGCCAATACTGGACAAGCAGAAGGCCATCAAGCCGGCCATGTTGGACCTCTTCAAGCGCGCCAACCATGTGGACGACAGTGATGGAATCGCGACCGGGCTTGTCGTCCTTGCGTTCGAGGAAGACGGCGTCAGCCTTGAAAACCCCACTCTGAAACGCGGGCTCGCCTGGCTTGAAGCTCACCAGCGCGAAGAAGGCAGTTGGTGGGCTTCATCGCTGAATGGATTTCGCAATCCCACTACCGGCATGGGCCGCTTTATGAGCGACGCGGCCACCGGCTATGCGGTACTCGCGCTGGAGCGGGCCCAGGATCTGTCCACGCACAATGAAAAGACCATAGCCATCAGACTTGTCCCGGATGCAAGTCAATCCGCGCGCGCATCTTCAAGCACACCGTGGTAGCCGACGTAGACGCTGCACTGAATGATCAACGGCCAAGCACCACACCAACCGATTCCTTCGCGACGTCGACCATGTGCTGAACTTGCTCCTCGTTAACAATGAGCGGCGGCGCAAAAAGAACCTGATCTCCTGCTGCGGGGTGCTCGCCGCCAACAGGACGAGTACGAGTTACGACTCCGCGTCTGAGCATCTCGCCTCGCAGCTTTGCGCCGAAAGTTTTACCGGCCGGAAAATTCTTTTTGCTGGCGCGATCTTCCACAAACTCCACGGCGGCAAGCAGCCCTTTGCCTCCGCGAATGTCGCCGACATGCGGATGATCGCTGAATGCATCGCAAAGCGCATCCAGCAGCACACCGCCCATGCGGGCCGAGTTCTCCACCAGACCCTCCCGCTCGATGATCTCGATGTTTTTGAGGGCTACGGCGCAACAAGCCGGATGGCCGGAGTTGGTAAAACCGTGCATCCACCGGTTCGCCGGCTCAACTGATTCGAGAACGTTCTTGATCTTCTGGCTAACCATAATTCCACCCAGCGGCAGGTAGCCCGAGGTGACGCCTTTCGCAAAGGAGAAGATGTCAGCCTGAACGTTCCAGTGCTCCAGGCCAAACCAGCGGCCGGTGCGCCCAAAGCCGGTAACAATTTCATCGGCAAGCAGCAGCACATCGTAGCGCGTGCATATCTCGCGGACTCGCGGCCAGTAATCGTCGGTTGGATAAATCACGCCGCCGGCGCCGTGAATCGGCTCTGCAATAAAGGCTGCCACGGTGTCAGGACCCGCACGTAGGATCGCTTCTTCAAGCTCATGCGCAGCCAGTTCACCGGGAGTCATGCCAGCGGCGGCCGCATCCTGGCGATAGGGATAGCAGGTCGGGATGTGCAGGAATCCCGGAACCCTGGGCTCAAACATCTTCCAGTACTCGGCCAGGCCCGTAGCGGTCATCGTCTGCATCGTCACGCCGTGATAGCCATACATGCGCGAAATCACGTTGATCTTGCCGCTCTTTCCGCGCACCTTCCAGTAATAGCGTGCGGTTTTGAACGCGGATTCGTTTGCCTCTGCGCCGCCTGACGTAAAAAAAACAGCTCCCATGTGTGGCGCGAGTTGAACCAGCCGCTCCGCCAGCAGGATCGCCGGAACGGTTGTCGATCCGGCATAGCCGGAAAAGTAGGCCAGAGTTTTCATCTGGTCTGCCGCCGCTTCAGCCATCTCAACCCGGCCGTGGCCGATATTCACGTTCCACAGCCCTGAGAGTCCGTCCATGTACTCCCGGCCCTGGTCGTCACGAATCATGATCCCCTTCGCACTTACGCAAACGAAAGGATCGCTGGTGTCGATTGGGTGGTGTAACGAATGGATCAGGTGCTTCTTGTCCGAGGCTACAAGGTCATCGGTAAGCATGTCTGCAAATCCCTCTCTTCCGAGCGCGTTGTGTCGATCATACTAGCGTAGCTTGAGAGAAGGCCGCAGCGCGACATGTCACTCTGAAAAATATCAGCCGCCGGTTCCAATCGCTGGTCACCATGGTGCTTCGCGTGGCCATGCGGCGACAGACAGCTTGAGACAGATGCGGCTGACCCTTTCGTGATATGGACGAAAGGCCAGCGTTTCGCGGACCCTGAAGGCTGTTTCCTCATCGTCCAGTTTTGCGCCGGAACCATGTTTTGGATTCCGGTAATACAAATTTCCGCACCATACAACAAGACATAATCTTCCGGATATAACATAAGGAGGGGGAGACAGTGGCATTGACTTCTTTGGATCGAACTATGGAGTTGAAGAATCGCATCAAGACGCGCGAAGCGCGCATCGGCATCGTGGGCATGGGCTATGTCGGGCTTCCACTCGCGCTCCTGTTCAGCGAAGAGCGCTTCAAGGTAACCGGCTTTGACATCGATGCGCGCAAGGTGGAGACGCTCAATCAAGGCGGGTCCTACATCGTGCGCATTCCCGGCACGGAGATCCAACTGGCGCAGCAAAAGGGTTTCCAAGCCACGGCCGACTACAGCCAAATTGCGGAAATGGACGTGGTGATTATCTGTGTGCCCACGCCGCTCAACGAGTATCACGAACCCGACCTCAGCTATGTCTCTGGCACAGTGAGCAGCATCGCACCTCATCTGCGCCAGGGGCACTTGATTATTCTCGAGAGCACGACCTATCCGGGAACAACGGAAGAGATCGTTGTTCCTCTGCTCGAGCAGGGAAATCAAGCCGGTCTCAGCGTTGCGCGGGATGCCGCCAGCAACGGCTTCTATGTAGCCTTCTCTCCCGAGCGAGAAGACCCCGGCAACGATACAGTGGCCCGACGTGACATTCCCAAGGTCGTGGGCGGTTGCGGCGCCATTGCGCTCGAACTGGCCTGCGCGGTTTACGCATCGATCTTCAACCGCACGGTTCCGGTTTCCTCGCCTGCGGCTGCAGAAATGACCAAGCTGCTCGAGAACATCTATCGCTGCGTCAACATCGCGCTGGTCAATGAGCTGAAACAGCTCTGCATGCGGATGGGGATCGATCTGTTTGAGGTCATCGACGCTGCGAAGACCAAACCCTTCGGGTTTCAAGCGTTCTACCCTGGGCCTGGCCTCGGCGGTCACTGCATTCCCATCGACCCGTTTTATCTCTCCTGGAAGGCCAAGCAATTTGACTTTCACACTCGCTTCATCGAGCTAGCCGGCGAGGTAAATAATGCGATGCCCTACTTCGTGGTTGAGAACGTCATCGAAGCTCTGAGCCAGCAGCATAAAGCGCTCAGCGGCGCGCGGATTCTCATTCTGGGCATGGCCTACAAGCGCGACATTGACGATCTGCGCGAGTCGCCTTCCCTGACGATGATCGAGCTGCTGCAAAAGCGCGGCGCGACGGTTGAATACAATGACCCTTTCTTCCCGACAGTGGGCCAGGGGCGCAAATATGCACTGAACATGAAGAGCACTCCGCTGGATCGAATTCCGGAGTTCGATTGCGTGGTGATCGCGACCGATCACTCGCAGTACGACTACGAGAGCATCGTGAATCAGGCCAGTCTGGTCGTGGATACGCGGAATGCCACGCGCGGCATCGATTCCCCGAAGATCGTCAGGTGCTGAGAGGGGCGCTCCGTCCAACACCAATGGAACCTGCTCTTTTCGCGGGTTCCGCGGTTTTGTTGGGTGGAGTTTCTCCCTTTCAGCACGGAACGACACGAAAACTGCAATTCGTGGAATCCTGAGGAGCTTGGACACATAGTTCCTTCAGTTCATCGTCCGCTGAATACATTTCGAATACAAGCGTTCTGAAGAGCAGTCACTCGTCTCTGCCTCATACAGAACTAGCTCTATCTTCAGCCATTTACTGTACTAGACAAATAACATAGATATAGCCTCTTTCTCGAAACTTCCGCTCATCTTTTATGCCCGCCATCTGGCGTGCGGCGCGGGGGCGCGTCTATCTAACTGTGCCGTAGAGCCGCATAAAGGCCTGACGTAATTGTTCCTGTCAATTGCGCGAAGAGGTCGAATAGATATAGACTTTGCTCCGTGCTGCTCGACCTTCTCCGTCGGCCTCGGACTCCGGTACATCAGCATTTGAATTTAATTCTTTGGGGCGCTGAAATGCCTCAACGCAGTTTATTGTTCGCGGGAACTACTAACCAACCAATTGGAAGAAAGGCATCTCCCGATGCAGCTATATATGCTGGACCCCTTAGCGGAGAGTCGTTGGAGCGATCTGGCAGCGACTCACCCCAAGGCTTCAGTATTTCATCAGCCTGGTTGGCTGAAAGCGCTGGCGAAGACTTATCGCTATCGTGCGACGGCGCTTACCAGCACGCCGCCTGGCGAGCCTTTGTCCGATGGGCTCGTGTTTTGCGAGGTGAAGAGCTCAATCACAGGGAACCGGCTTGTCTCATTGCCATTTACGGATCACGCGGAACTCCTGCTTAACGAGAACAGCACCAGCTCGGCATTTTTAGAATGGTTGCGGACAGAATATAGGCAGCACAACTGGAGATACCTCGAACTAAGGCCATCTTCGGTAACTGTGGATTTCCGCGATTCGTTGCAGCCAAGTCAGTCTTTCTGGCTGCATACTCTCGACCTGACGCCTTCTATTGATCAGCTATTTCGCAATTTTCACAAAAGCTGCATCCAGCGGCGCATTTGCCACGCTGAACGACAGGGACTCACGTACGAGAAGGGCGCCTCCAACGAGATCCTTGATGAATTTTACCGGCTTCTTATTATAAACAGGAAGCGCTTTCGGCTACTCCCGCAGCCTCGGGCCTGGTTCCAGAATCTGATTGAGTGCATGAAGCATAACGCGGAGATCCGGCTGGTCCGAAAAGACGGGGTGGCCGTGGCTGCAATTCTGACGTTGCGCCATCGTAAAACTGTTGTGTACAAATACGGGTGTTCGGACGAGAGCTTCCATCACCTCGCGGGAATGCCATTTCTCTTTTGGAGATTGATCGAGGAGAGCAAGGCGGAAGGTGTCAAAACAATCGATTTCGGTCGCACCGACCTGGACAATGACGGCTTGGTCAGATTCAAGGGTCACTTTGGCGCTGTACGCCAACGCCTCAATTATTTTCGGTACGCCGTGAAAGAGCGGGATAGAACTGCGGCAAGGACAGATATGCCCTTGGCACGGGCTCTGTTTTCGATTTTGCCTAGTGCTCTCTCATCCGGAGCGGGCCGGCTTGTGTACAGGCACATGGGCTGAATTATCGGATGGATTTGTCAACAGGGCCCAATCGCTGTATGAGGCGAACCCGGCAAGCTTAGCGCCCCTTATAGTGGGAAATTGTAGACTTCTGGAAGAACATTGACAGGGAATCAAACGGCATTTATTGGATTAGTGGCAGTTTCTCTGCTCGTCGGATGGCACTCTTTATTGGACGTCTTCTGTCGGTTGCCAAAAATAGCCTGCGCGTCTTTATGACTGCTATGCTCGGCGCCCAAGTAGACCCGGCTGCTTGGCATTTTCCTGGCTCTCGCTGTCTGCCAGAAGAGTGAAAGTTGCATTGCTGAAAAGCAAGCTCGGTTGATAAGCTGCGTGTACACAATAACTGAGAGGGCTGCATCGGATTTAGTAACTATGAACCGACATTTCCTGGATTATTATCGCTGCCCGCAAAGTTATGCGGCGTTTCAGCCGCACGGAGAACTCTCTGAAGATGCCGGATTCTTTCGCTTGGGACTGGACACGGTTTGTTATGGACGCACAACATCCGGTGTTAGGGCTAATCGATCTGATTCCGTTCTTTACGATGCTCAAGATGATCTCGACGTTCGAGATTCGCAGGTCTTTTTGCCGTTCGATGCTGAAGAGGTTATAGAGAACCTCCAACGCGAGCGCTACTCTGCACATTTCCGCGAACCCGGCAGTTTGTCTCACGCACTCCTGCGCAAAATCTATTACTTCTTGCGCCCTTGCCTCTCGGTATCTCTTCGCAAGCATCTGCAAAAGATTCACCTGCGCAATTGGGAACAGATTCCTTTTCCGGAGTGGCCGGTTGATTGTACAGTTGATCGGATTCAACGTAAGTTGATGGCGCTCACCATGCAGGCACACGGCATTGAGAAGATGCCCTTCATCTGGTTCTGGCCTGATCACTATAAGAGCTGTCTTATCGTTACTCATGATGTTGAGGATCGTGAGGGCAAGGAGTTCTGCCATCGCTTGATGGATATGGATGAAGCCTTTGGATTCCGCAGTTCCTTCCAGGTTGTGCCTGAGGAGCGGTATCAGGTTTCAAGGAGCTACCTCGATCAGATCACTGATCGAGGCTTCGAAGTCAATGTTCACGACTTGAAGCATGATGGACGTTTATTTGCGGAACACGATGAGTTTCGTCGGCGGGCTCAGCGCGTCAACCAATACGGGCGCGAGTTCGGGGCCGCGGGATTTCGATCAGGAGCTCTGTATCGCAACGCGGATTGGTACGATGCATTGGACTTTCAATATGACATGTCGATTCCCAATGTAGCCCATCTTGATCCGCAACGGGGTGGATGCTGCACTGTCATGCCCTATTTCATCGGAAAGATGGTTGAAATCCCCGTCACATGCACGCAGGATTACACTCTCATTCATATTTTGAAAGATCATTCGCTCGACCTGTGGAAGAAGCAGGTCGACCTGATCAGGGAGCACCACGGCCTCGTCAGCGTGCTGGTGCATCCTGACTACGTGATCGAGCCGCGCGCGCAGGATTTGTATCGGTCTCTTTTGGCTTATCTCGCAGAGCAGCGCGACGCACATCACATGTGGGCTCCGTTGCCGCGGGAGGTAGCCGAGTGGTGGCAACAGAGAAGCCAGATGGAGTTGGTTTGCGAAGACGGGCGATGGAGAGTAGAGGGGCCGGGCAAAGAGCGAGCTACCGTCGCATACGCTTGCGCTGCTGATGGCGACGTGATCTATTGTCTAGAGGGCGAGAGAGCGCAGGTTGCATCCTAGACCGACAATAGCTGCATTTTAGTGATTGGCGAAACGGTTTTTATGTTGGTCTCACCTTGGCGATTAGAGATCGGGCGGGACTGTTTAGCATTCAAGATACATTTCCTTCAATGTTGATAATGAAAGAAGGGCCAGCTCCTTTCACGGAATTCAAACAAGAAGGCGACGCGGAGTATGTTCAATGAGCGGATGTGAGGTTGCGATTATAGGCGCAGGCCCTTACGGGCTTTCGTCCGCCGCGCATTTGGGTGCGGCCGGAGTAGACGTGCGAATCTTTGGCCAACCAATGGAGTTTTGGGCTAATGGAATGCCCTCGGGAATGCTATTACGTTCGCCGCGAGAGGCGTCCACAATATCTGATCCACGGTCTGCCATGACGCTGGAGGCATATGAAGCAGCCAGTCAAACCGAGCCGGTCAAGCGCGTCGCATGGGAGACATTTGTTAACTATGGCCGATGGTTCGGGGAGCAACTGAACGTCAGGGCAGACCTGCGAAATGTTATCGAAGTACGCAAAGATGGAAAGGGCTTCGAGCTCGCATTGTCCGATGGTGCGACGATCAGTTGCAGGCGCGTCGTTGTAGCGGCGGGAATTGGGCCGTTCAAGAAGATTCCCAGGGAGTTTTCTGAGCTGCCAACTCACCGGGCTTCGCATTGTTACGAGGGTCGCAGGTTTGGGAGCCTCGGCAAACGGGTCGCGGTCGTTGGAGCCGGCCAAAGCGCGTTAGAATCGGCAGCTATTCTTCAGGAGTGTGGCGTCGAGGTGGAACTGATCGCGCGAATTCCCGAACTGAGATGGATCGGGCTGCACAAGCGGCTGCACCAGCTCGGACCTATCTCCAGAATGCTCTATTCAAAGCACGATGTAGGGCCTATCGGCATTAGCCGGTTGGTAGCTTATCCAAACCTCTTGTACCACTTTCCAATCAGTGCGAAGGACCGAATCCGCACGCGAGCGGTGCGCGCGGCCGGAGCCCCGTGGCTTATTCCTCGACTCGACGGCGTGAAAATTTCAATGGGAAAGAGCGTTCGGAGCGCCAAGGAAGTTGATGGTGAACTCCAACTCATGCTCGACGACGGCAGCGAACGGCGAGTAGATCACGTCCTAATGGCTACTGGGTATCGTGTCAACATCTCAAATTACGGTTTTCTCCCGCGAGACCTTGTCAACGAGGTCCGCCAACTGGATGGCTACCCCGATCTAAAAGATGGATTTACGACCTCAGTGCCAGGACTCCACTTCATAGGGGCAACGGCCGCGCGGAAATTTGGCCCTCTGACGTATTTTGTCACCGGTACCGAATGGAGCTCGAAAGCGTTGACATCATGGATACGCCGGAATCATAACTCAAATGGATCGCATTGACGGGTTGTTGCAGGTGCTCGAACCTTCGAGTTCCTCGGGAAGATTCGACTCTCTACCTCGCGACCGAACGGTCGGAGCAGTGGTTGTCGGTGGAGATCATCCGGGACTCGCAGTGGCGCGCAGCCTCAGCCGTCTTGGCATTCCTGTCTATATCATCGAGGATCGGCATCCTATCTCGTCTTGGTCAAGATATGTCAAGCGAGTCATCCGCGTGGAAAATATTCTCAATGAGCGGAAAACAGTCGATGCGGTTCTCGAAGCGGGGCGGCAGTATGATCTTCGCGGCTGGATACTTTACCCTACGCGGGACGAGACCGTTGCTGCTTTTTCGCGCCACCGTGCTGAGCTTGCACAATTCTTCAGGGTCACAACCGGCAACTGGGACAGTGTGCAATGGGCGTGGGATAAGAGCAAAACATACGAACTCGCCGAGTCTCTCGGAATTCCTTGCCCCAAAACATTTAACCCAAAAAGCGCAGACGAACTGCCGTCGCTTTATCCGCGCCTGCCATTGGCGATTAAGCCGGCGATCAAGGAAAATTTCTTCTACGCAACCGGTGCAAAAGCATGGCGCGCGGACACTCCCAACCAACTGCACCGGCTCTATGAGCGAGCAGCCGGAAAGATAAAAGCTGAAGAGATATTGATTCAGGAGATCATCCCCGGCGGCGGCCTGGAACAGTACTCCTACTGCGCATTTGTGCAAAATGGAAAGCCGCGCTGTACACTCACGGCACGGCGTCTGCGCCAGCATCCCCACGATTTCGGCAGAGCCGCAACGTATGTTGAGACCGTCGCCGCTCCGGAGATCGAAAAGCTGTCGGAAAAATTCCTGCGCGCAATCGACTACCACGGTATTGTCGAAATCGAATTCAAGCGCGACCCGCGCGATGGCAACTACAAGCTGCTGGATGTGAATGCAAGAGTGTGGGGATTCCACGGCATTGGGGCTGCCTGTGGAATTGACTTTCCTTACGCCGCCTTCGCTGACCAGATGCACTGGCCGGTGGAGTCGATGCGCGCCCCCGCGGGGGTGGGCTGGCTCCGGCTGGTTACCGACATTCCAACCGCACTCTCCGATCTTATGCACGGTAGACTGAATTTGTTGGACTACGCCCGGTCTCTTCGCGCTACGCGTGTAGAATCAGTCTTCAACTGGAGAGATCCCGGTCCGAGCATTGCCGAGATACTGCTCCTTCCTTACATGATCGTTAAAAAATACCTTTAATCCCGAATCCGGGAGACGGCCGCCTCGGGCCCGTTTCCCGCACGCTGATGAGCCACTGGAATGCACCTTTTCAGTCCACGGGCCTGCACTTTAAGATGCGCCCGCATCGGCACAATCAGCGTTCTCCCGACGATCTATCCCACTTCCAACTGAATAGCAGCGGGCATTGCGGCCCCTTTCTCTCTCTCTGCGGAGTTGAGAGCGCATCGCCATGGCCTGAAGGCCGATAGCGACAGAATGTCTTCAGCTAGATACGTCGGGCATCGAAGTAAACACCACCCATAAAAAAGCAGCGCAGAGCTGGGCGGTTTTGCCCATTGCTCTGCGCTGCCGGCGGTTCAACCAGTAGCCTGGATTTATCGAATCTTACGGAACACTGACGGCCGCCATGTTCGACGGAGCGCTCTCATTGCCGGATGCGTCGACGCTTTCCACAATATAGTTGTACGCCTGTCCGCTCTGAACGCCATTATCTGCATACGCCCATTGGGAGTTGTTGACCGAAGACACAAGCTGATAAGTTGAGCTACCGCTGGGTGACCGGTAGACATTGTATCCCGCGACCGGATCCGTAGAACTCGCGGGCGCATCCCAGGTAAGGTTGACCTGATAGGACGCTTCCTGGCCCGTGCCGTTAAGTGCAACGTGGGCGGTTCCATTCGTTGTGGAGTTGCTGGTGATGGTCAATTGGCCAGTTGCGGCACCGGCAACCGTGGGATTGAATTGCACGTTGAGCGTTGCCGTCTGGTTCGGATTCAGCGTCAGCGGGAAGCTGGCGCCGGAGATTGTGAAGCCCGTTCCTGTCACCGCTGCGGAACTCACCGTTACGGGCGCGCCGCCCGTAGAAGTCAAGGTCACCGATTGGTTAGACGGTGAATTCAGGTCGACATCGCCAAAGGCCACGCTGGCGGCATTGATGCTCAGCGTTGCTACGCCGGCGTTCAATTGCAGGGAGAAAGTCTGGGAGGTTGTACCAGCGGTTGCCGAAAGCGTAACCGCCTGAGCCGTGCCCACCGAAGTGACCGTCGCCGTGAAGCCGGCGCTGCTTGCACCCGCCGCCACCGTCACCGAAGCCGGCACCGTCGCCGCGGAATTGGTGCTGGCCAGGCTTACAACGAACCCACCGCTTGCAGCGGAGGCATTCAACGACACGGTGCAGGCGTCAGTCCCCGCGCCGGTCATGGACGAGTTCGAACAGGAGAGCGCAGTCAGCGCAGGTGCGCCTGTGCCGCTCAGGCTTACGGTAGCAGTACCGTTAGTCGAAGAGTTGCTGTTGATGGTCAGTATTCCGCTGGCTGCGCCCGCAGACGTGGGATCGAACCGGATAGTCAGCGTCGCAGTCTGGCTTGGGTTGAGTGTTAGCGGGAAGGTAGCTCCGGAGATGGAGAAGCCCGTTCCGGTCAGTGTAGCCGAATGGATAATTACGGCCGCCGTGCCGGTCGCGGACAGCGTGATCGACTGCGAGGTCGCTGTGTTGACCGCAACGCTGCCAAAGCTCACGCTTGAGGAGCTAACGCTCAGCGATCCCACCGCCGCTTTCAACTGCAGCGCGAAAGTCTGAGCAGCGCCGCCGGCTGTTGCAGTCAGCGTAGCGGACTGAGCGGTTGAAACAGTCGCCGCCGTCGCCGAAAAGCTGGCACTCGTCGCGCCCGCAGCCACCGTGACTGTAGCCGGGACCGTGACGGCGGCATTGTTGCTGGCCACGCTCACGGCAAAGCCGCCGCTGGTTGCCGCCGCGTTAACAGATACCGTGCAAGCATCGGTCCCTGCGCCGGTCATCGACGAGTTAGAGCAGGAGAGTCCGGTAAGCACCGGTGTGCCAGTGCCGCTAAGGCTGACGGCAAATGTGCTGTTGGTCGAAGAGTTGCTGACGATAGTCAGTGCTCCGCTGGCTGCGCCTGCAGTTGTGGGATCGAACTTTACGGTAAGAGTTGCAGTCTGGCTGGGACTCAGCGTCAGCGGGAAGGTAGCCCCGGAGAGGGAGAAACCCGCTCCGCTTATCGTCACTGAGCTAATGACGGCTGAAGTCGTGCCGGTCGCCGACAGCGTAATCGACTGCGAGGTCGCCGTGTTCACTGCAACGCTGCCAAAGCTCACGATCGAGGAACTGAGGCTCAGCGATGCCACCGCTGCTTTCAACTGCAGCGCAAAGGTCCGAGCCACGCCGCCCGCGCCTGCTGTCAGCGTCACTGCTTGGGCGCTGGTGGCTGACGAGACGGTTGCCGAAAAGCTGGCGCTGGTTGCGCCCGTAGCCACCGTGACTGTAGCCGGCACCGTGACAGCAGCATTGTTGCTGGCCAGGTTCACGGCAAAGCCGCCGCTGGCAGCCGCCGCGTTAAGGCTCACCGTGCAAACGTCAGTGCCCGCGCCGTTCATCGACGAGTTAGAGCAGGAGAGCGCGGTAAGCGTAGGTGTGCCGGTGCCGCTCAGGCTTACGGTAGCAGTGCCGTTGGTCGAAGAGTTGCTGCTGAGGGTCAGTATTCCGCCGGCTGCACCCGCAGATGTGGGATCGAACTGAACAGTAAGCGTCGCAGTCTGGTTCTGATTGAGCGTGAGCGGAAAGCTGGCTCCGGAGACCGAGAAGCCCGCGCCGGTCAGCGTCGCCGAATGGATGGTCACCGCCGTAGCGCCGGTGGAAGACAGCGTAATCGACTTCGTTGTGTTGGTACCTACGGAAACATTGCCGAAGCTCAGGCTCGATGAGCTGAGACTCAGCCCAGGCGCCGCGGCGCCAAGCTGCAACGCGAAGTTTTCAACAACTCCTCCGGCGTTTGCCGAGAGCGTAGTTGCTTGAGCGTTGCTCACCGAGGAAACCTTCGCCGAGAAGCTGGCGGTACTTGTTCCCGCTGGCACAGTCACCGAGGCTGGCACGGTCACAGAAGAATTGTTGCTGGCAAGGCCCACTGTGAACCCGCCGCTTGCGGCTGCCGCGTTCAGTGAGACGGTGCAGGCATCCGTGCCGGCGCCGGTCATCGATGTGTTGGAACAGGAGAGCCCGGTAAGAACCGGCATGCCCGTGCCGCTGAGCGCGACGGTGATCGTGCCGTTGGTCGAAGAGTTGCTCGCAAGGGTCAGCGTTCCGGTGGCTGCTCCGGCTGCCGTTGGATTGAACCGGACGGTGAGCGCCGTCGTCTGGTTCGGACTCAGCGTCAGCGGCAAGCTGGCGGCGGAAAGCGAGAAGCCGGCGCCGCTTATTGTTGCCGTGTTGATCACAGCCGGGACAGAGCCTGTAGAGGAAAGGGTAATCGACTGCGAGGTCGCCGCTTTCACCGCCACGGCGCCAAAGTTCAGGTTTGAAGAGCCGACGCTGAGCGCCGGCACGGCAGCCTTCAACTGAAACGCAAAGGTTTCGGCGCCGCTTCCCTCGCTCGCTCCTATCGCTGCCGACTGCGTGGTTGAAACGGCTGCAACTGTGGCTGTGAAACTGGCGCTCGTCGCACCTTCCGCCACCGTCACTGAGGCCGGCACCGCAACCGCGGAATCATTGCTGGTAAGGTTGGCAGTGAATCCACCGCTGAGCGCGGCCATGTTGAGAGTAATGGTGCACACATTCGTGCCTGAGCCGGTCATGGATGACTGGGCGCAGTTAAGCGCTGTCAGCATTGGCATGCGCACGCCACAGCAGCGATGCCTGAAGACAGGGCTAGAAATCGGGTTGCGCCGGATCATTGTTTCGGCGGAGGGGTTGGCGGAAGAAGCCGTCCTAGATGTGTTCGTCGTCGAAGTGTTCGTTGTCGAAGTGTTCGTCGTCGGCGCCGCTTCGCTCGCTGCCGCGCCGGCTTTCGATGCAGCTGGCTGAACGCTCTGAGCGGGAGTACTGTCCGTGCTCAGCGCCAAACTCTCGGTTGCCGCTGCATTCGTGCTCGCAGGGGCTTTTTGAAAGCCCGTACCGATCGCCCCGGAGTTTTGTGTTGAAGTGCCGGAGACTGCAAGAAACGTGTAGTCGACGGACTTCCATTCTTCGTTGGCTTCCGACGAGAGTTCCGCGTAGATCGTCCTGCCGTCCGTGGGCAGATCGCTTACGCTTACAGACGTGGCCGCGATCGATCCTGAGTTGTAAAGATCTTCGCTGCCCGCTCCCTTCGTTCCCAGCACGAGCCTGTAATTCTTCACGCCCGATCCGGCGGTCCACGAGAAGGTCACATCTGAACCATCCAGCCGGCTGCCCAGCCTGGGAGTCGACAGCATCGCCAACCCGGATGCAGCCGTGCTGGCCATGCTGACTGGCTGTTGCGCGCCTGTCTCAGGTTGTTCTGCGCCGCACAACAGTGCAGGCAGGCAGCACATCAAAAGCAGGAGAAGACTCGCACGGCCAAGATCGATGCCGCGGACGCGCGTCCGTGCCTCTAACCGGTTAAAGAAGGCAGGGCGTGGAGTTGCGGTGGGTACAGCGGGTTTGCGTTGCGAGTGGACGTGAGCGACGATTCGAGCCATTTGCTATCACCTTCTCAAAAACTGATTCACACACTTCTCCATGCGCACGCACGCCTCGTTCTTGCGTACTCGTCAAGTCCTTGGGGACTCTGCTAGGAGGGGCCGCCGATCCAGCCTGGCTGCTTACTGTGTGTTCATAGTCACGTAATCGGATCAATTTCGCGGTGACATAAGTCACCCAAGTGCAAGTGAAGGTTACCATGGTAAGGGAGCGCGATTTTCTGCCGGTGCCGGGCAAAGATTCACCTGCGCATACCGCCTCGTAAATCGCGTAGTCAGAATTTGTCCAACTGTAAATTAAAGCAAATAAATAACTTACTGAATATAGCTTGACCAATCTTCCGTGTCTGCTCTATTGTATTACCTCCGTAATGGAGGTCAATCGTTATCAACTGATCCTCCCACTGTAAATGTTTTCGATCTCAGAAAACCCAAAATTTGAGGACTTCTCGCAATGTTCATGCGCTCAAAAGTAACTACATGAAAAGTTACCGATTGGATATTCAGACCACGCGTCGATTCGCGTATCTATTGACAGGAATTGTGTAGGGAGATAGGAATTGTGGGGGTCCGTAGCGGTAGCAAGCCGTCTTCGCGCGCGACGAACTCATTCACAAGATCTGAAAGAAGCGGATGGAAGGAATTGCCGGAGCTGCTCAGTAAGTGCGGTACGCGACGATCTCTTCCGTCAAGGGCGTGCCGCTCAGCCGGGCAGTCTTTAATAGAACTGAGAAGTAGGGAAGTTGTTTCGAGGGAAACTTCTTGAATAATTTCTCGAGCGAAGACTCCGATGTGACGAATTCCGCCGCCGCTTCCGTCGCCTGAGAATCCGTGCCGGCAATCAGCAGCGCGTCCGCCGTGTGGCTCGGGTTGGGCAGATAAGCCACAAAACCGTAGCCCACTATTCCGCCCGGACTGAACGTAACCGGATACGATGCCTGCTCCCCAGCACGCGGCCTGCTGTTTTTCACATACGAGCGATCCAGCTTTGCATCATATTCAACCGTATATCCCAGTTGATTGCTGAACAGATCCTGCCATGGATTCGAATTCTGGCCGCCGATCAGAATCACATTGTCGCGTTTGATCGATTCCGCCGAATACTCGCGCGCATAAGCCAGCACCAGCCGCGGCGAAGACGGATCCAGCGCCCAGATTCGCTGCACGGCGCGAAAGTCGCCAACGCTGCCATGATCCCGCTCCATAATCATGCTCAGATCCGCTTTACGGTCGGCGCTCATGTTCGAGGCTTGTATCTTCGACAGGTAGCCATAGCTCAGGTACTCGTTCAGCGTATAAGGCTGGTTGGTAATATTTTCAAGCAGCCCATAAGATGTGTCGGCCAGCACCACGTCGGTCTGGCGTGGCGAATCGAAAAAGCGCGACCACAGCATCGCGAGAGCCGGTCTGCCATCCAGCTTGTCGCCGGCTTTAGTCAGCGCCTGATTTTGCCGCCAGAAAAACACGCAACCCACAGCCAGGGCCAGCGCCAGACCCGACACCAGCAGAAAAGGCCACTGACGATAATAGGCAGCAGGCCGTCGCGGCGTTTCCACCGCGGCCTCAGGCTGCTCCGGCGGCGCTTCTTTTTCTCTCCAGCGGAATACCGGCGAGTAGCTGCCCCGCGGAATCTCGAAGATCAGCGGCTCATCGGCGCCTTCGGTCGCAAAGTAGCTGTCGATTCGTTTGCGCAGGTCGGTCGCGCTCACCCGGACAATATTGTCCAGACTGGTCTCATAATCCTTGTCCCGCCCAAAAACTGCGTGACCGATCTCCTGCTCGTGAACGTCGGTGCTGTTTTCTTTCAGAGATTTGGTGGCAACGTAGAATAGAAATTCGCGGGCGCGCGCCGCGCGTTTCAGTTGCGAACTTGCAGCCGCCCGCTCCATCACCTTCCAGCAGTCTTCGGAACGGATCGCATCCATCTCCTCTCTGCGCCTGGAACTCATTTCATTCACACCCATCTCGGATCGACAAGACGGATTTTATCATCCGGATTGTTGCGGGTGTCAGCTTGCCTTACCGTTTGGCCCAAGCCACCTTACGGTGAGACTCGCAACAATTCCATGCAAAAAAGCTCATGATCGAGGACTGCCACGGTAAGCACCACACCCGATTTCGTCGAGTGCCACGGTCGCTTTCGTCCCGGAGGGACAGGCCGAGGTTAGCCCAGGACACGCGAAGCGCAGTCCTGGGAAAGCAAAACCCCAGCACAAGGCAGCCCCGTAGGGGCGGCGCGAACTCGCCGGAACAAGGCTGATATTCGTCAAAAGTGATGGCCGGAGCCCTTTCAAGCAACTCCGGCCATTCCCCACCGAAAAATCAAGCTGTAGATTTACCGCGGATAATAATGCGGCCACGTCGTAGCCACACGAATGGATGCGGAAGGCGAATCGTCCGCAAAATCGCGGCGGAACGGCTCGCCCGGCATCGGATCCCAGTTGCGCCACGAGGCAGGATTGGTGTCCGCAACCCGCGACCGCGCGCCTTCTCCGTTGCCGTTCACCGCGCTCACGCAATACTCTACCATCGTCTTCAAATCCGGCGCCGCATCCGGATCAGGCACCGCGCACGCAGCCTGAATCCCGGCTCGCTTATCCAGATAGCTGCGCTCCAACCCGCGATGCAACAGCCGGAAATCCTTCTCCCCGGCGGCGCGCGCATACAGCCGGTACTCGCTCACGCCTAGCACCTCGCCCCACGCAACCGTGGCCGCGCCCGCTGCCAGCTCAACATGCAGTCCATCCGGCGGAGCCGGCGCATCCTTGGTCCCATACACCGGATACTCTGGCCCCGTCGCGCTTTCATGCAGATCGTTCAGAGCCACCGCGCGTACATGAACCTTGGCGCCGTCTTCCACGCCGGTCACGGCAATTTCCGGCGCATTGCCGACCCCGGCCGCGGCCCACGTCTTGCCGCCGTCTCTGCTCAGCTCCAGCCGGTAGTGCGTCGCGCCCGCTCGCGGCTCAATAAACACCCGCGCCCTGCCGGCATGGTTTTCCGTCCGCAGAATGCGCGGCGCCGCGGGCACCGGAAGCTGCTCGCTCAGCTCCCACGCGTGCCGGCCCTCCCGGAGCGCGATCACCATTGACCCGCCATCGTGCTTGATCATCTTCGCCTCGCCGTCAATATAAAACGTCATCTTTTCCGCGGCAGAAGGCATCGTGATCGTGACGCTGCTCGGCCGCGATGCGTAGTAGGTGCCGCGCAGCGGCTGCCCGGCAACTACGGCGCCGCCAATGCCCAGATCGGTATCGGCCGTTGTGAAAACAAATCCCGCCACGCCGATCCGCGTGCCGTGGAACAGCGCAAACTCGCTCCTGTTGTCTCCCTGCCGGATCAGCCCTGCGGTTCCGCTGAACAGCGCAGCGCCTTCACTGAAGGTCACCGCGGTCGGATTGCAGAAAACCAGGTCGTCCATCTCAGCCGAGCGCACGCGGCAGCCATAATGCGTCGCTTCCGACTGGATATCCTTGCGGTGGCTGACCACCGCCATCGAGTCGCCCACGCCATCCATCCAAAAGCCGGTCGTCGCCGCCGTTTCAATCTCCGTGCGCTGCGTATCGCGAACGTCGCCCTTGGCTCCGCGCATGAACTGAATGGTCGGCAGCTCGCTCCCGCGCCGCACAAACCACGAGAACCGGTGCGTCACCATCGGTCCCAGCACTGCGTCATACACCACAAAGTAATCGTGTCCCGCCATCAGAATGCTGCGGCTCACATACTCCGGCGCACAGTAGGCGCCCGGCTCCTGGCGCGGCACAATCTCGGCAAACTGTCCCGCGCCGAGATCGTAAAACGGCCGCGACAGCACATTCTCGCCGATGGAGCGGAATTCGCCGTCCTTGTAGATGCCGAAGTTGGTGCAAAAGTCCGTGTCTCCGTCGTCGCGGTCGCCCACGTCTTCTGATCCGTTAAAGCTGAATGCCTTGCCCGCCGCGTAATAGTAGATCACTCCGCAGCCGCCTTCGCCCGCGCGGCCCCAGCGATAGTTCGGTCCCTCGTCAATCTGCTGCAGATGCACCGAAACCTCGTCGCGTGTGTCCACCGCCGACCGCATCACAATGCCGTACCCGGTGTATTTGCGGCTGCGCAGGTGCGGATTGGTGCCGCGATTGTCCGCCGTGCGATAGATCGCATCCCACGCGTCGGGCTTGCCTAGCGCGGTTTCCATGTCCTGGTTGGTTGGCCGCGCCGCCCACATCGCATACTCCGCCGCCAGCGGCGCATAACGCATCAGGCAGGTTCCCAGGTACCACATCGACCGCGGCGGCACGCGCTCTTCAGAGTGCGCTCCCTGCGGCGGATGCACTCGACGTGGTCCGCTGCCCGGCGCCAGCGCGCCCCACTTATGGCCGGCATCGAGCGTCTGCAGCGCCTTGTACGCTTCCTCCGTCTCGCCATCGAATGGCGCGGAGAGCGCATTCACCAGCCACTCCGCCATCTGTGCAAGCTGCGGCGTTGCGAATCGTTCCACGCCGTCATACTGCCGCAGAAGGAAATCGCTGCGCACCGAGGGACGCAGAAACGCCCACACATAGGTACCCAGGTTCTCCGTCCATCGGCCACCGTCCGCGTCCCACGTGTGAACAGTGGGCCGCGTGTTGTAACGCGTGTTGATCTCCACATATTTCTGCCACAGATTGGCCCACGCGCCGGCCATCGGATGATCGGGGAACAGGAACGACATGGCCGCCGGCACCGCCTTCACATCGGCCAGAAAATTCGGATGCCCGCTCAGCATCGGCACCAGCGGCATGAACTCCTCGCCGGCGTGTACATAGGCCATCAACAGATACATCGCCGTCAGCCGTTTACGCTGCCGCGCGTTCATGCTGGCAACGCAGCGGTTGAATCCATCCACCCACCACGCCTGCACCTGCCGGCTCGGCACCGGGCTGAAGCTCACAATGCTGCGGCCCGGCACCGACAGTGCCCCACTGTCCACTCTCGCTCCACCATTTTGCCTGGTTCCGTTCACCGGCAGCGTGCTTGCGAACGGTCCCGCCATCACCAGGCGCTCCAACTCATCCGCATCCTTTACCTTTCCCGTCGCAAACAGCACGGCGGGCCGCTTTGCGCTGTCCGGATAGCTCAGCACCCAGTCCTTCACACAGTTCAGGTCAAGCGTGCCATGGCGGTTCTGCAGGAAATGCGCGTGCGACACGTAGATGAGTCCCGCGTCGTAGGTGAACCCATCCTGTTGTATGCCCAGTGCATCCTTCTCGACTATATGCATCGCCTGTTTGTCTTTTTCATGATCGTAGAAGGCGACGCACGTCGAGCGGGTTCCGCGCGCAATGGGCCACTGCCACGCAAGCTGGCCATCGCGATAGTAGTAGCGCACCTTCAACCGCGGCGACTCCACGTGATTGGTATACAAATGGTCCTGCCACTCGCCGGCCTTGTCGATGAACACGCCCAGCGCATCGCTCGAATGTTCATCCCAGAAGTTCGCAAACGTCCCGGTTTGAAAAGCCGTCCACGTTTCATAAATGCCCAGGTCAAACGGCAACTCACCATCTACCAGCGGCTCGGGATCCATCGGCCACGGCTCGCCCACGGTTTCCCAGGGATAATCTTCATAAGGACGTATCTTGCCCGATCTCGGATAAGGGTGATTCGGCGCCTCGCGATGCGTCACGCCAAAGCTAGACCATGTTGAAGTAAAGACGCCTCGCGCATCCGCCTTCATCCCCTCCATGTCTTCCTTCAAGCGCACAAAATCCACGCCGCCCTCGCACTGCACCGTGGCCGCGTAACGCGATCCGCCCTCGGTTTCATAAGCCACTTCGTAGGCAACAAACAACGGCCCATCCGCAACCCGGCGCGCCTTGATCTGCGTGATCCTGTCTCCCGTAATGCTCAAAGTCGAGGAACCGATCCACGCGCCGCCCCGCGACACCTGCAGAATCGGTCCCGGCGCTTCGCCCGTCACCGTCTGCGACGCCGGTATGCGCACCCGCATCACGCCCGAGTCGAGCACAATCGTGTCGCCTTCGCGCGCCTCCTTTACCTGCGGCTGGGCCGCTCCAGCGCTTCCCGTCTGCGACAGCGCGAACTCCCGCCGCGCCCCGCTGGGCAGGTCTGCGAAGAAGTGCAGCATGGCCGCCTTCACCCCGGTCGCGTCGCGCTCAACGGCCGAAAACTGGATCGGGATACGCTCGCCGCTGTCCGCCTGGGTAAGAATCATCCGGTCAAGATCCACCGGAGTGCGAAATTCGATTGGATAACCGAGCAGCGTCCGCGGCCACCAGTAGAAAGGATGCTCCAGCAGGTCTTCCAGCACAAACCGAACTGTGTGGCTCTGGTCCCACACCGCCGCCGTGGCCAGCAGCGAATGGCCCACGCGCAACCGTGCCGCCGAGGCCGCGGCCGGAAGAGAGAGAACTCCAAGACAAAATGATCGACGATCCACGATACTTCCATTCTTTCATCCGGCCTGCGGAGCGCAAGCCTTGAGCAGTGTCGCGGCTCAGGCAAGAGGGTGGCAAGTCAATTTACCGTAGCCAAACCGTAAGCAGCGCAAGTCTTGCAAGGCTCACCGTAAGCTCACTTGCGGTAAGACAGAGAGAGCACCAATACTGGTGATCAAACTCAAATTGAGGGTCCCATTTGGCTACGCTATCTTCTGGTCCTCACAAGCCGCAGATGGCGGCATTCCTCTCTGCGCCCATGCCTCAGAATGCCTGCTGAATATGCCAGAACAGTGGAAGTAAAAGCATGCCTCCGACGGTCGGCTACACCAGAAAAATAAGCACGAGTTTGCCCGGAAAGGGAAGAAATTGATTCGATTGCTGCAGCGTGTCACTGTTCTGTTGATACTGGGAGCCTCAGCTTGTACGCTCTCGTCGCAATCCTCCGTTGTGCTGCGCCAGGGATTCGCCTCGCCTCCGCAGAACGCAAAGCTGCGCTGCTACTGGTGGTGGCTCAACGGCAATACCACCCAGGCCGCCATCCTGCGCGATCTCACCGCAATGAAAGCCAAAGGCTATGGCGGAGCCATTCTGGTGGACGCCAACGGAGCCGATCAGGGTGGAAATCACCCCGTTCCCGCCGGTCCGCTCTTTGCCAGCCCGCAGTGGATCAGGCTCTATCTCTACGCGCTCGACACCGCAAAAAAACTTGGCCTCGAAATCAGCCTGAATGCATCCAGCGGATGGAATCTCGGCGGTCCCACCGTGCGCCCCGAAGATGCGGCCAAGGTGCTCACCTTCTCGCGCACCCTTGTGGATGGAGGCGGTGCGCAAACTCTTCATCTGGCCATGCCGCCGTTGAAGAATGGATTTTATCGCCAGATCGCGGTGCTGGCTTATCCGCTGCGCCACGGCCCCGCGCTGCCTGGCGATCCAGCCAGCGGCCGCCGCGCCATCCTCGACCTCGCTCGCAAGACCACCGCCAAAGACACCGGCATCTCCATGCCGCATTCCTCCAGCGCCATGCGGGAGCTGCCGCCGCTCAGCGATGAAGAGGATACGCGCGCTGCCGACGTGATCGATCTAACCGCGCACACATCTGCCGGCGGCACGCTCCAGTGGAATTTTCCCGCCGGTGTCTGGGAAGTTCTGCGCATCGGCTACACGGACTCCGGCGCGCTTGTCTCCACCAGCAGCGGAGCCTGGCAGGGCGGCCTCATGATGGACTACATGAGCCGCACCGCGTTCGATCATTATTGGAGCGCCGTTCTTGAACCTCTGATCGTCGCCGCAAAGCCCTATGTCGGCAGCAGCCTGCGCTATCTGGTCGAAGACAGTTGGGAAGAGATGGGCGGCGAAAACTGGACCGAAGGTTTTCGCGAGCAGTTCCGCAAGCGCCGCGGCTACGATCTGCTGCCTTATCTGCCTGCTCTTGCGGGCCGCATCGTCGACGACCGTCCCACCACGAATCGCTTTCTCTACGATCTGCGCAGAACCGTCGCCGACCTGGTCGTTGAAAATCACTACGACTACTTCGCCGCGCTCGCCGCCCGTCACGGCCTCGGCACACATCCCGAGTCCGGCGGTCCGCACGGGGTGCCGATTGATGCCCTTGAGACTTTCCGCGACTCGTCGTTCCCGCAGACCGAGTTCTGGGCCATGTCGGATCGCCATCGTGTCCGCGACGATGAGCGTTTCTTCGTGAAGGAGGCATCCAGCGCCGCGCACATTTACGGCAAGCCCTATGCCGCGGCCGAGGCGTTCACCAGTCTCGGCCTGCCCTGGTCCGAGTCGCCCGGCCTCAACCTGAAACCCACATTTGATCAGGCCCTCACCGAAGGCCTCAATCGCGTTTACTGGCACGAGTTCACATCCGAGCCGCGCGAGTTCGGGTTGCCGGGCAGGGAATATTTCGCCGGAACCCATCTCAATCCCAACACGACCTGGTGGAAGCAGGCTGCGCCCATTCTGCGCGCCTTGAATCGCGCCCAGTTCCTCATGCAGCAGGGCCGCTCCGTTTCCGATCTGCTTTACTACAGCGGCGAACAGGTGCCCGAGTTCGCGCGGCTCAAGTCCGACGATCCAGCGCAGCTGCTGCCCGGCTACGACTACGACGTCACTTCGCAGGATGCGCTGCTGCATCACATGATCGCCACGCCTGCGGGCATTGAAACGCCGGAAGGCCTGCACTATCGCGCGCTCGCTCTGCCGCGTTCGGGCTCGCTTTCGCTGGCCAGCCTCATCTGGATTGAAAAATATGTGCGCGGCGGCGGATGGCTGATCGGTCCGCGTCCCCGAGGCGCGTTGGGAATGCTTTCGGCGGAAGATGAAAAGCAATATCTCGACGTAACCGATCGTATGTGGCACGGCTGTGAGAGCGGAATCGCGATCGCTTACGGGGCGGGTCGCATCTACTGCTCGCTCGACGCGCACGCGGCGCTTCAGTCCTTCGGCGTTTCGCCCGATCTTGAAGTCCAGGGCCATGCGCAGCTCGACTTCGTTCATCGGCAAACCTCGGGCGCGGATATCTATTTCGTGCGCAACGAAACCAACGCGCCCGCCCAGGCCGTGCTCAGCTTTCGCACCCGCAACCGCGTGCCGGAACTGTGGCGGATGGACAGCGGCGAAATCGCCGACGCGCCCGTGTATCGCCAGAACGGCGACCGCACCGAGGTTCCGCTCTCTTTCCCGCCGCGCGGATCGGTCTTCATCGTCTTCGAGCATCTGCCCGGAACGCACGCTGTCCGCATCATGAAAGACGATGTGGAAGTATTTCCTTCCATCCTTCCCGGAGCCGGAGTTTTTGACAGCCCGCAAGCGGCAATTGCCGCAACCAGCCCCGGTATTTACACAGTCGATTTCTCCAACGGCTCTTCGCGCCGGTTCACCGTTGCCGCAGCCGCGCCCGCTGCGCACTTCCATCCGCAGTGGACGCTCGCCTTTCCGCCCCACCTTGGCGCGCCCGCTTCCATCCATATCGATAAATTCTCCTCGTGGACTGAATCGGCCGATCCCGGCGTCCGCTATTTTTCAGGAACCGCCATCTATAAAGACGCGCTGCAGGTGTCCGCCTCCTCGCTCACGCCGGGCCGCCAGCTCTGGCTCGATCTTGGCCAAGTGCGCGAAGTGGCCACTGTGTGGATCAACGGCAAGCCAATCGCCACGCTCTGGCATCCGCCCTTCCGTGTCCGCGTCGATCGTGCGCTTCATCCCGGCGCAAACTCAGTCGACATTGAGGTTTCCAACCTCTGGGCCAACCGGCTCATCGGCGACAGCCAGCCCGGCGCAAAGCGCTATGCGACCACCAACATCGATACCTACAACAGCGATTCGACCCTGCTGCCATCCGGCCTGCTCACCGGCGTGTCCATCTACATGGCCTATGCGCTTGACGTGCCGTCCGCGCACCCATAATCGAACCGCCGCCGCTCCAGTTCTCTGACCGCGAGAAATTCACCAGCCTGGGTGCCCCAGGTCTCGCTTTTGAGCCCTGGGAAAGCACGAGTAAACCAACAAAATCATGCAGTCAGAAACTTCTGCATGCAAAAAAAATGCCGGCCGCAGGCGAAATGCCCGCGGCCGGACCCACAAACTTTGTTTCCCGTTCTCTTATCAGAGAACCATCTACCAGAGAACCTTCGTGCTCAACTGAATGGAGCGCGCTCCGCCCCACCCCGTAATTTCACCGAAGGTGCCGGTGCAGCACGTGCTCTGCGGCTGATCCGGAAGCGGATGGTTCAGAGCGCTGAACGCATCGGCGCGGAACTGGAACGTCAACGTCTCCCAGAGCGGAAACTCCTTGAACGCGGAAAGATCCAGGTTCGTATTGCGCGGTCCGTTCAAATTGTTGCGGCGCTCATTGCCAAACGTGTTTTCAGCCGGTTGCTGGTAGCAGGAAGTATTGAACCACTCCGCGAAAGTGTGCGGCCCATGATCGCCGTTGCAGGTTTCCTGTGCGCGCATTTGAATGCCGCCGCCGGTGTTGGAAGTGTCTGTTCCGTTCACATTGAACGGGAAGCCGCCTTCCACCGTCAGAAAGCCGCTCATGCGCCATCCGCCGAGCTGGTTCTGCCACCACTTGCCGCTGTTCAGGAAGGCCTTGTTTTTGCCAAAGGGTAGCTCGTAGATGGCCGACGCCTTGTAGACGTAGGGCTGCATGAAGTCCGATCTGCCGTAGTCGATCTGCGGATTGTTGCCCATCTCTCCCGTGACTTTGTGATCGGAATCCTGGAAGTCCATGGACTTGCCCCACACGTAGTTGGTGTTCACCGACAGGCCGTTGGTGAAGCGCTTCTTCAGCTCGACCTCAAGACCGTGGTAGTGCGACGATCCCCACATGTGCTGCTGCATAATGCCGCCCGGCACAGCCTGGTAAGGTCTGCGCGAGTTGATATCGGCCGTGCTGGTCGGATTGATATCGTTCGGCCCCGGCAGCGCGGCCAGGTTGATGTTGCTGTAGTTGAAGATGTGGTGGTTTTCGCTGCCCACATAGTCCACCGTCAGCAGCCAGTCGTTGCCAAAGGTCCTCTGCACGGCCAGGTTCCACTGCTCGCTATAGCTGGTGGGCATCTTCTGCGCAAAGGTCAGGCTGCCCGGCACAAACACGCCATTGGGCGCCGGCATCTGGGACCACACATTTTCTGCATCCGTCAGGTTGAAGAACTCCTGCTGCCCGGGCGCGGCGCCGGTGTTCGGATTGGCGCCCGCGCTCGAACTCGGCCAGATGACCGGATTGCCTTGCGTCTGGGTGCTGTTCAGTCCCGTATTGAACAGCGGATCGGTCATCATGCCCTGCAGATCGTAGTAGCTGAACTGGTAGTAGTAAATGCCTCCGCCGGCGTGAATCGCCGTCTTGTCGTTGAGTGCGTAAGCAAAACCCACTCGCGGGCTGAAGTTGTACTTCTTCGGCAGGAAAGGCGCTTCGGTAAATTTGCCGGTCGAAGGAGTAAGGTAGCCCGCGTGTCCATACTGTTCCATGGGCGACGAGTAGTAGTCGTAACGGATGCCTAGATTGAGGGTGACCTTGGGCTTGATGCGCCAGTCGTCCTGAAAGTACGGCATGATGTTGTGCTGGTGAAAGTACCCCACTTCGCTGCCGGCCGAAGCGTTCGTCGACGCGTAATCTCCCAGCAGGTAGTCGGCCAGCTCGTTGGCCGCCGGCATCTGGTTCACCTTGCCCAGCACCCACTGCCCGGGATTCTGCCACGCCGCGCCGCTCGATCCGTTGTAGGTATATTCGCCGTTGGCTGAAAGCGAGCCGTTGGGATTGCCCGTGTACCAGAACGCGTTGTAGTCGATGTCGTCGATCTCCCCACCCGCAAACAGCGAGTGCTTGCCGTGCACCCAGTTCACCTCGTCGCTGTACTCATACATGTTCTGGGTTGCGCCCAGCGGCGAGCCGGTCACGGCGGAGTAGCCGCCCACGTTGAAGCTCGGCAGTCCCCACACCGAAGGCGGCGGATTGAGCCCGGTCAGGCCGAACTTCGTAAAGTAATCCGTACCGTTATTGATCATCTCGAACTGCTGGCCGGTAACCGAGCGGGCAAAGCCCACGCGCGCCGTATTCACAACCGTCGGACTCACCACGTGCGTCTCTTCAATGTAGATGTCGGTACCGAAGAGTTGATTATGCTCGCTGGTGTCGATCAGGTCCGTGCCGGGGCCGTTGTCCCAGTCCTCCGGCCGAAGAATATCCGGATTGTTGGTGTCGTAGGCGCCCCAAAGATGATCGTTGGAGCCGATGTTGTAGTCGCCGCGATACAGGTAGTCGTCGTGGGTAAACTGGGTCTTGCTGTGCAGGCTTCCGTAGTTGTTGCCCGCGGTCGTGTTCAGCCCATTGGGCAGTGGATAAACCAGGTTGATATAAGCCTTGGCCAGCGGAGAAATCAGTGCGGGATTCATCACGTTCTCCTGGCCGCCGTATGCAAACGGCTGAAGGGCAGTCGCGCCGCCGTTGGGAGTCAGCGTCCCGTTGAACGTGGTTGGATCGTAAATCACCGTGGCCGGCTGCTTGGTTCCCGAGTTCGCCACAAGATCCGCGCTGAAGTCGCCATTGCGCTCTGCCTCGGTGGGAACGTATGCCTGCTTGAAGGCGTTCTGAATCTGTCGGAAACCTTGATAGTCGACAAAGAAGAAGACCTTTTTGTGCGTAAACGGAACCACCCAGCCGGCATTGGCGCCGAACATGTTGTAGCGCAGCTCGCTCAGTTGTCCGGCTTCGTAGCCTCGGGCGTTGAGCGCATCGTTTTGCAGATACTCGTATGCCCGGCCATGGAACTGGTTGGTTCCGCTCTTGGTCAGCGCATTCAGCGCATTGGCTCCGTCATAGCGCGCGTTCGCGCTGCTGCGGATGATCTCGACCTGTTCGGTGGCTTCCTGTGGTGTTTGCACCGTGGCGGTTTGATCGAAGTAGCTCATGTCCACCACGCCGTCCAGCAGGTAGGTGCTAGACCAGTAGCCCTGCCCGGCAATGAACAATTGATTGCTCTGCATGTTGTACTGCTGGACGTTGGAATTGATATTGTTGTCGCCCAACTGCGATCCCGGCTGCACGCCCACCTCGGTCGTCTGCGCGTAGAAGGTGCCGTTGCGGTATCCCGACGATGAAGGCAGGTCCTCTATGCTTTTTGCGTTCATCACGCTGCTCAGCTCGTGGCTCTGCGTCTGCAGTCCCAGAGACTCGTTGGCCACCACCTCCACCTTCTGGCTGGTCGAGCCTACCGGCAGGCGCAGATTGATGTTGAGAACCTGGCCCACCGAAAGCGTAATCGTGGACGTCACTTCCTGGAATCCCGTCGCCGTCGCGTCTACTGTATAAGGACCAGGCGGCAGCGCCGGAATCGAAAACAGGCCCGCCGCATTCGACACCGTCGCGCGCATCTCGCCGGTGTCGCCGTTTCTCACCTTCACCGCCACTCCGGGAATCACCGCGCCGCTGGGATCGGTGGCCGTGCCGGTCACCGTGCCCGAGACGGTCTGCCCGTGCAGCGAAAACGCCGAGAACAGCAGAGACAGCAGGGCGATGGCCGCGGCCAGCCCCGCTCGTGCCCGTGCCGCCATCGATCGGCCGCCAGGAGTGGAAGAATTTTCTAAAGCAGGTAACTGCATGTAAGGCCTCCGAATAAGAACTCTTTTGGGGTGCCTGCGCACCATGGAAACAATCGCGTGTGTCGAGTCCGTGCTACCGGGAATCAAGTCGTGCTATCTATCCGCCTGCGCATTCGCCATCGCAGGCAATCGCTATAAAGCAACCGCCGCCTTATCGATCTGGCGGGCAGTTTCCAGACAAAGCTCCTGGCGCCGCTTGTGCGAGTTGTTCTTCACACAACGCGGAACCCTTTTGGGGCGCGTGGAATCAGCCTGTTGTGAGCCTTGGCTATGACATTCCTGCGCGAATCAGGTTGACAAGTAAATTTACCGTAAGCATACGGTAGCCCGATCCATGTAATTGAAAAAAAGACTTTTGCTTTAGATTCAGTCCACGTTTTGCCGACCCTTTTTCAGCCTCCCCGCGTCTGAAATCCGCGTCTCGGCCGCAATCGCGGCCCTGAGCGTAGTCGAAGTGGACCTGCAGTTTGTCTGCGGTGCCGCAGATCCTCATCGAAATCAGACCCGTCGGCTTGCCATCGAACAAGCTATATGTCGATACCGCCCTATTGATCCGGCGACTAAATACTGTCAGGGTGCCCCATCCATTTCCGCGTTTTTTGCGGAAATGGGTGGGAATACGATGTCACTGTTTCATTGCCGGATCAATAAGAGCCCGGCGCTCCGCGGTCCATGAACTTGTCCGCCCACTCAATAAAATACTTCATATTCGGCGCATCGGTATGGCCGCCGTCGTGCTGCCGCCAGGCCAGTTGCCCGTCCAGCAGTCCCTGGTTCACCGATGGCATCTTCGCATTATGGTAATCCTCGTCAATGCCCAGCCCCTTTGCGCCCAGCAACTCCCACACCCGGCTGGCATCCACCGTGGCCATCCAACTGCCCTGGTGGTCGAGCCAGTGCGCGTCGCCCTTGGCCGGAACGCCGTAGCTGATGAACGTGAGCCGCGGCGCGCACAGCGCGATCAACTCGTTCGAGTCCACCGGAATGTCGCCGGGGTTCATGCTGCCAAAGGTCGCCTTCGCAGCTCCGTACTTCATGAAGTTGCCGGCCATCCAGTAGTACTCGCCGCCGGTCAGGCTCTCCACCGCTTCGCCGTAGTTGCGCCGCAGCGGTGTCGCGCCGCCCTTGCCCGACGAGCCCACCAGCACCATCGCAAAGCGCTGGTCAAAGGCCATGGTCACCAGCGCCGCCTTGCCGTAGCGCGAAACCCCCTCGATGCCCACGTGTTTGGCGTCCACCGCTGGATCGGTCTCCAGATAATCCAGCCCACGTCCCGCGCCCCATGCCCAGGCGCGCAGCGCGCCCCAGTCGTCCGGCTTGCGCGGCTGGCCTTTATTCGCCAGCCCGATAATGCCCCGCGTCATCCCGGCTCCGTTATCCGCCTGCACGCTGGCCGGATCCAGCAGCGCAAATCCCCACCCGGCCGCGATAAGCTGCCAGGTATTGGGCAGTCCGCCGTCCGCGTTGAGTTGCGGAAACTCGAACGGCGTGGCCTTTACCGGCTCCCATGCCGGGTGCTCGTCGAATATCTGTTTGAGCGACGGGTCCTGGTGAAGCAGCAACGCCTTCCACGCCGTATTCACCCGCTCGAACTCCTCAGCCGAAGGCTCGTTGGGCGCGGGAAAGCCGGCCCGGCCGAACATCATCAGTACCGGAACCGGGCCCTTGGCATTGGCCGGCGTAACCAGCGTTAGATGAATCTTCACGCTAATCTCCGGGCAAGCCGAGTTGTCCACCGTGCCGGTCAGGTCCTTGGCAATCACCCCGTTGAACCCGATCCGCTCGTGATCCACGGCGTTCACCGTCCAGGTCACCTGCGGCACATTCTTCGGCACCCGACCATAAACATACTCCGAGAACAGATCCACAAGCTGCGGCCTGCGTTCCTCACGCCACTCGTTCGCCGTTGTCACCTTGCGGCCGTTTTCAAGAGTCAGCGGATCGGGGAGATTGGGGTAAGGATTGGCCTTCGACTCGTCGTAGTTGGCGTGGTTGGGAGCCTTCTCATCCCCGCTGGGGCCGGGCCTCAGAGCCTGAATGCCAAGCTGATCCATCATGTTCTGGTGGTCCTGTTCGGCGGTAAACGTGACCGGCGCGGCAGCGCTCTGGGCCAGCGCCGCGGCCGATCCGGCCATAACCGTGGCCACGCACAGAACACGAAGCGACATGCCGGCAGAAAAATCCACGCAAGACCTCCCCAAAGTGATAAGCTTGCTTCCGAAAAAGCGATTTACTTCACGCCCCATACTAATCCCCGCGCCATGATATCGACACGTAATCTTTACAGGCTTTTTCCCGCCGTCCTGCTGGCGCTCGCCGCCTGCGCTGCCTGCCCCGCCCAAAATCCCTCCGCCGCCGTCTGGGTCGCCTCCTGGGGCGCTTCGCAGCAGATTCCCGAGCCCCAGAACGCTCTGCCGTCCGACGACCTGCGCGACGCCACCCTGCGCCAGATTTTCCATCTCTCCGTCGGCGGTTCCACCCTGCGCGTGCATCTTTCCAACGCCTTCGGAACCGAGGCGCTGCGCTTCACCTCGGTTCACATCGGCCGCCCGCTAGCGCCCGATTCTTCCTCAATCGACCCGGCCACCGACCGCGCTCTCACCTTCAACGGAGCCCCCGCCGTCACCGTGCCCCCCGGAGCCGAATACATCTCCGACCCCATCGCGTTTCCAGCCGCGCCGCTGTCCGACGTTGCCGTGAGCTTTCATCTCGATGAGCCTCCCGCGCCCCAGACCAGCCATCCCGGCTCGCGCGCCACCTCCTACTACGTCCATGGAGACGCGGTCGGAGCCGCCACGCTTGCCGCAGCCGCAAAACCCGCTACAAAAATCGATCACTGGTATCAGGTCAGCGCCATCGATGTGCTGGCCGCGCCCGAGACGGAGTCCCCAGCCGCATCCATCGTTGCCCTTGGCGACTCCATCACCGACGGCCACGCCTCCACCACCAACGGCAACAACCGCTGGACCGATGAGCTGGCCCGGCGTCTGCAGCAATCCCCAGCCACCCGCGGCATCGGCGTCTCCAACCAGGGCCTAGGCGGCAATCACCTGCTCACGGACGGCCTCGGACCCAACGTGCTCGCCCGCTTCGATCGCGACGTGCTGGCCGTGGCCGCGGTCCGCTGGGTCATCGTCTTTGAAGGCGTCAACGACCTCGGCGCGCTGGCCCGCGGCGCGCCCGCTGCCCACGCCGCCCACGCGGCCTTAGTCCAGCGCATCCTCGGCGCCTACCAGCAAATCGTCACCCGCGCCCACGCGCACGGCATTCAGGTCATTGCAGCCACCATCACGCCTTGGGCCGGATCGGACTACTATCATCCCGATCCTGAAAACGAAGCCGACCGCCAGGCCGTCAATGCCTGGATTCGCGCCCCCGGCCACTTCGACGCGGTTATCGACTTCGACAAAGTCCTGCGCGACCCCGCACATCCCGACCGCCTGCTCCCCGCACTAGATTGCGGCGATCATCTCCACCCCTCGCCCGCCGGCTACAAAGCCATAGGCGACGCAATCCCCCTGAGCCTCTTCATGCATTGAGCCTTTTCGCATATCGCTCCACCCCGGCATTGACGAGAAACTGCTCCCTGATCCAGACTTAGGCGATCTCTGAATAAGTCGATGGCTTGAAGGGAACGGGCTTCAGTTGAAGAGAACAGGCTTCAGCCCGTACATTAAGCCCCGCAGAGTCAACGGGGCTTTAGCCCCTGAGGGAATGCAGGCTTCGCAACAAGAACTTGTTTAGAGATTCTTGAGTTTCGAACCAAGAGGGCGCGCAATGTTGAAAGACGACGGCAATGCCACCGGGACGCCGAGCCCCGCTGGCTCCAGGCGGATGCCCCGCCAGCCCTCCATCAAAGACATTGCCCGGCTGGCCCGCGTCTCCCACCCCACCGTCTCGCGAGCTCTCCAGAACAGCCCGCTGGTCAATCCCCAAACCGCCGAAAGAATTCGCAAAATTGCCGAAGAAGCCGGCTATCGCGCCAGCGCCGTTGCCCGCGGCCTGGTCACCCGCCGCACTCGCACCATCGGCCTGGTCGTCACCACCGTCGCCGACCCTTTCGCCAGCGAGGTCGTCTGCGGCATCGAGCAAACCGCCAACGACCACGGCTACTCCGTCTTCCTGGCCGACTCCAACGCCGACCCCGTCCGCGAAAAAAAGGTCGTCCAGGCCCTCGCCGAGCGTCGCGTCGACGGCATCATCGTCACCTCCTCCCGCGTAGGCGCGCTCTACATGCCGCTGCTCAAAGAGATGATGGTGCCCATCGTGCTCGTCAACGACCAGTATCCAGGCGGCTTTGTCCATTCAGTCATGATCGCCAATCGCGAAGGCATGCGCGCCGCCGCCGATCACCTCATCGCCCTCGGCCACCGGCGCATCGCCTATATCGGAGATCAGTTCGGCTACCAGTCCGACATCGAGCGCCGCGACGGCTACCAGTCGGCTCTCGACGCCGCAGGAATCGCGCCCATGCCGGAGCTGGTGGTGCGCGGCGACGGCAAGGCAGAAGCAGCCATGGACGCGATGGACAAGCTGCTCGACCTCGCCCATCCGCCCACCGCCGTCTGCTGCTACAACGACATGACCGCCCTCGGCGCCATGCGCCGCATGCGCGTGCGCGGCCTGCGCGTCCCCGAGGATATCTCCGTAGTCGGCTTCGACGACCTGTTCTTCGCGTCCTACACCCAGCCGCCGCTCACCACCATCCGCCAGCCCATGCGCCGCATGGGACAGTTGGCGATGGAGAACCTCTTCAAGCTAATGTCCGGAGCCGAATCCGTAATCCAGATCAAGGTCGAAGCCGAGCTGATCGTGCGCGAGTCCACAGCGCCAGCTATAGCAAAATCAGAGTTGGTGTAAGGTGAGTTGATGCTGGTAATGGTGTGTCTCACACAGATCGTCGTTTATTGAAGATCAGCGCAAAGCGCCGTTTTGAAGGGTACGGGCTGAACAGGCTGCGGAAAAACTCCTCAAGGGAGTTACTTTTTTTTTACATGGGATTGGGTATAGATAAGAAGCATGCGTGGATCAGACGAGCAGCAGACGGCGATGTACAGTTATGTGACTTTGGCACAGCGGATACC
>DATAVZ010000086.1:0-25830 GCA_036267475.1 Occallatibacter sp. | reverse complement strand
CGGGCGAAAACTTCAAGATCACCGCGCCCACCGAGCCTTGAAGCCGGCTCTCAGCCGGGAACCTTTCAGGCGGCTTCAGCCGCAAACCGGCGACTTTCAGTCGCAACTCAACCCACCGGCTTTCAGCCGGTGGTCGTTTAGGAACTTGTTGAAATGCGCCGCGCTGCGGCGAATTTCAACAAGTTCCTAGGTGTAATCGTTGAATTGGTTACGATTATCGCCCCCATAGAGCGTCGGATCAGTTGGTCGAAAGCTCGTTGTTGCCGTGTAACGGCCTTCTCGGAAAGTTGACCGGTGCCTGAACCCGTGCCCGGGTCGTGAACAATCACCAACGCGCGACCGAGGGCTGATTCGTCCGCAAGCCTGCCCGCGTCGAGGAGTCCGCAGGCTGAGGGAAGAGAAGTACAATTCCATAAAAAAGCAGAAAACTTACACATCCACTTTCACATCGTACGCGGGTGATTGACTTAAATATTGTATTATCGCCGTCGCGCAGACTTTTGACGCCTCCAGCCTGCGCGAGCCGGCGGACACTATGCCGCGCGGCAGTCGTCCGCGGAAAGTAACGCTCGGCCGTTTACAACGCTTGCCCAGGGCCGCAAAGAACGGCCGTTCCATTCAGATGAGTAATATATAAGACACATGAGGTTCGGGAATCGATGATGCGTGTAATTCAAAAAATAATTCAGTTCACCTTGCTGATCGCGGCCATCGACATCTGCGCAATTGCGTCGATTGCCCAGAAGCCTGCAGTCTCCACCAGGACATCCAGCCAAATGGAGACTCTCGAATCTTCTTTACGCAAGCAGGCTGCCGCCGGGGACGGTCTTGCGACCGCATTCATTGAGAAGTATCCTCAGTACTACACGCAGCTCATCGTGCGCACAAAAAGCGGAGAAGTTGAAATTCACCAGCGGTTCGACGAGATGGCGATCGTTCTCGATGGCCATGCGACCGTGTTCACTGGAGGAAATCCGCAGAACGTGCGAGTTGTCAGGCCAGGAGAACAGAGAGCATCGACCGCGCCGGGCGGTACGCCAACCGCGATGGCCAAAGGCGCTCTCCTCTACATTCCAGTCGGCACTCCGCACAAGGTGATCGTGCCGCAGGGTGGCTTCGTCGCCTATCTCGATGTGAAAATTGCTCACCCATAATCATGCACAGACGCAGCCATCGCCGGCAGTGTTTCGCCGCGGCTCGCCGCTTCAGTCAATGCCGGACTCGAACACGACGGCAACGAACTTTGGCTCGCAGTACGGCATCAACCCGATGATCGCGTCGTCCTCGTACAAGACGCGTGGGCGTGGCCGAACATTGGCCGGATCGCGTTGCCTGCCTCCCCGATCTGGCACATCCGAGTAAGATGGAATCCATGGAAGCCTCCGCGAGCGTGCGGGACGAGGGCGTTGTTTTACGCACAGTCCACATCGACTTCGACAATACCTATGCACGCCTTGACTCTCGCTTTTATGCGCGGCTTGCCCCCACGCCTGTAGCCGCGCCGCGGCTGGTTAAAGTGAATGTGGAGCTCGCCGACGTCCTCGGTCTGGACGCGGAGGCTCTTGCAAGTGCGGAAGGAGTGGAGATACTGGCCGGCAACCGTGTGCCGTATGGCGCAGAGCCCCTGGCGCAGGCCTATGCGGGGCACCAGTTCGGCTCATTCGTGCCGCAGCTTGGCGATGGGCGCACCAACCTGCTGGGTGAGGTGGTGGGGCGCGACGGTAAGCGTTACGACATTCAGCTCAAGGGATCGGGCCGCACGCCTTTCTCGCGCAACGGCGATGGCAGAGCCGCACTTGGCCCGGTCCTGCGCGAGTACATTGTCAGCGAGGCCATGGCGGCGCTCGGAGTACCAACCACGCGGGCGCTGGCCGCCGTTCTTACAGGCGAGAGAGTGCTGCGCGAGACGCTCTTGCCCGGAGCCGTGTTCACCCGGGTGGCTGCCAGCCATTTGCGTGTGGGCACATTCGAGTACTTCGCCGCGCGCGGAGACTCTGAAGGCGTGCGCACGCTGGCCGACTACGCCATCGCCCGCCACTATCCGCAGGTCGCGGCAGCAGCACAACCTTACCGCGCCTTGCTCGATTGCGTGGTTACTCGCCAGGCGCATCTGGTTGCGCAATGGATGCAGTTGGGATTCATCCACGGCGTGATGAACACTGACAACACTTCTATCTCCGGCGAGACCATCGATTATGGCCCTTGCGCTTTCATGGAGGCTTACGACCCGGCCGCTGTATACAGCTTCATCGACCGCCGCGGGCGCTACGCCTTCGCCAATCAGCCGCGCATCGCACTCTGGAACCTCACGCGCCTGGCCGAAGCGTTGCTTTCCATTCTCGCAACTGGGGCTGGGGGCGAACAGGCCGCGCTCGCCTCTGCCACTGAGGCGCTGTCCGCGTTCGCTCCGCAGTTTGAAGCAGCGCACACCGCCGGTCTGCGGCGCAAGCTTGGCCTATTCACACAGCAGCAGGACGATGCAGCACTGGCTGAAGATCTTTTCGAGCGCATGGCCGCCAATCACGCCGACTTCACGCTCACCTTCCGCCGCCTGTGCGATGCCGCGGCCGGCGCAGAGAACGATGAGCCGCTGCGAGCGCTCTTTGCCAGCCCTGCCGCATGCGATAGCTGGACCGCGACGTGGCGTCTGCGTCTGGAGTCGGAACCTGTCTCCGCCGCGGATCGCGCAGCAGCCATGCGCAAGGTGAATCCGGCCTTCATTCCTCGCAATCATCTGGTCGAGGCGGCGCTCCGGGCCGCGATTGAGCAACAGAACTTCCAACCGTTTGAAGATCTGCTGGAGGTCGTCACGCATCCCTTTGAGGACAGGTCCGATCGCTCGCAATACGCCATGCCTGCGCGCCCCGAGGAGCGCGTGGAGCATACGTTCTGTGGCACTTGAGCAAAATCAGAGTGAATTAAACCATCCATGCGACGGCGAATTCTCTAAAGACACTATCTGCAATGACCGCGCCAATGGCTTCGGGGTGTGGTTTAATGCATCCGTGTCCGCAGTTGCCAGACGCAGTCAGAAATTCTTCCACAGCGTATCGTCCTGCGCCATCGTAACCTGCGAACGCAGAAAGTCAGGCGGCGCTAACAAGCGTCGATACGTCCAACGCGAACGGCCGAAGAATGAGCAATGTCATTGCACTCCATCTTGGCCTACTTGCGCTGCATGGGAGAGGCAACCTGCCTGTAGCCCGCAGGGACCTGGAAGGTGCCACCTTCGATCGGCGCGGTTGAGAAGTTGAATAATTGAGTCTGGCTTTCGAGCAAAACACCCGCGGCCGTTCCATTGCTGTCCTTTCCCGATGCCGTGTCGGAATCTGACGAAGCGGGCGATTTTTGCCGCATGAGCGCGCCGCCCAGAGCCCGCCCAAAGCCGCCAAATCTACTGGGTTTTTCGTTTGTACTTTGACTGCCGCTGTCCGTAGAAGAACCCTGCTTTTGATCGTCGGCAAGAGGCGCAGTGGAGGGTGCGGGCAGAGGTTGACCGTCCGGGGAGACGCCGACGCGGGTAACCTGAAGCACCGGCAGACCGCTCATCTTGGCAGATTCCTTCTTCAGGTCGGCCAGCGCCTGGGAACTGCCGGGTTGAGCCGCCAGCAGCGACGCCACCGGCGTTGCATCCATGTCCACGGCGAGTTCCTCAGACAGTCGTTGGTTGAACTTGCGCATCTCGTCCATCCCCGGTGCATCGTTCACCAGCCACATTTCACTGGTGGCGGCCATCCCTGCTTTTGTGTTGGAACTATCATCCGCGGTTGTGAGCATGGTCAGCGTAAGCAGCGCCTCTTTGGCGGTTTGTCCATTGATCTGCCGGGTGGCGCCGCTGTTGCTGATATGTGCGCTGAAGCTCATTTGCTGGGCTGAAGAAGCTGAAGTCTGTGAGCCTTTATCCTTTCCCTGCGCCGCCGCCTTTGCCATGGCTTGCTGCATCTGAGCGAAGGTCACAATCGAATAGGTGTGTTTATCCGTGTCTATATAAGTGATGCTCTGCTGATCGAGATCGATGATTTCGGTTGTATGCGAATCGACGCGTACCATGCGGCTGCCGTGAATCATGATGGTGGATGTAGTGGGCTGGGTGGCCTGCCTGGCCTGGGCACTGAACGCGCCCGCCATCTTGAGCATGCCCACCATGGAACCACCGGTAATCTGCGTGGTTTCCTGATAGCTGACGTCGGCAAAGGCAAGCTGATGCAGCAGGGCTGTTGCAGCGAGGGCGAGGATGAACGGCTTCTTCACGGTGATCTCCAGAGGGGTGAAATCTGTTAGGCGTACCGGTGCGTCTCGTCGGCTCACTTATAAGCGGCCGAATAGCTCACTTACACTCAATCCTCCGCTGATTCATGCCGATTACCAGCCCGCCTGCTTTGCCGCCAGGCCTCCAATGATCGGAAGTCTGAAGGTTCTACCCTGCGAGGCGCTGTACATCAGGAATATCCAAAGGCAGAAACCGCCCAGCATCAGAACCAGGTCAATCGGCGTCTGGATGAAGAAGAATAGCCCCCTGGTGACCGCGCTGAGCACCAGTCCAATAACCGCCCATACGATCCAGAAGCCGATCCATGCAAGATTGAAGAACAGCGATTGAAAGGCGTGGAAGCGCACGAATCGGTCGCTCTTGTAAGGATCGATGAACAGAAACAGGATGGCCGTAATGAGTCCGGCAACATAGGTTAAGGCTCCGGCGGCGTTGATGCTCATGCCGGACGGCGCGGGCGCAACCGCGGCGGCAGAGCTTTGAGTGGCTGATGAAACGCAGAAGGCGCAACGATCTGCTCCGGGGCCGAAGGGCTTACCGCACGATGGACAAAAGCTCATTTCTGTTTCCTCCTATTGATCTTGGGTCTTACACTGGGTTTGCGTTGCGGATGGCTGCTCGAACAGCCACACCGCCATGCGCGATCAAAGCTTGTCGGCAAGCCGCTTTGCCAGTGGCTTGATGGCGGCGGTGTTGCAGGGGCACGACATATACATGATGCGGATCAGCTTGTCACCCTTGCGCACCATCATCATGGAATCCGCTTCGGCAAAAGCTTCGTCGCCAATGCCTTCCAGAGGCTCCTGGGCCACGCTTCCCAGCCCACCAAGTACTTTGGCGTTCAAGTGCATCTGCTCCCGGGCTGAGTTGGTGTCGATTCCGAAGGTGAACACCACCACGTTGCCGTCTGCGCTCTGCGCGTCTTCGGTGGAGTTCTTGGGCATGTTGTTGAACACGCCGCCGGCGAACTGTTCGAACATCCCTTGAGTCTTCTTGCCCGCGCCTTTGGCGGCCGTCATGGCCGCGGCGTGCTTGGCCGTCATGTCGGCCGCGGTTCCCTTGGCAAGGTAAGAGCAGCCCCCATCTGCCGGACTGGTTTCGACAATGGCAACGCCAATGGCCTGGCTCACATCCTGCTTGCTCAGCAGAAGGCATGGATCGCCGGCTACGGCGGTGCTTTTGTCGACGGGCTCCGCAGCGCTCGACGAACTGCCCGAGGCCGTCTCCCGGGTCGCGGGCGATGTTTCTCCTAGAACCTCGCGCGAGTACTCGTGCGCCTTCTGGCTGACCTTGTGCGCCACGTAGATGACGCCGCCCACCGCTACCGCCCCGCACACGAACAGGACCACGATAACCACGAGCACAATCTTGAGCCACGGGCTGGAGGAGTTTGCGGCAGCCACCTGCGGCGGGGCGGCCTGAGGCGCAACGGGCAGCGAGACAGGCTGAAATGCCTGTTGCTGTGCGGGGCTCGCCTGCTTATTGGCCACAACTCCGCAGTTGGGGCAAAATCCGAAAGCCCCCTGCAATGGCGCTCCGCATTGTCCGCAAAATTTATTCATTGATCTGCCTCCCGCATGAACCGCAGTTCGAATGGATTGCACCTGGCCGATGCCTGGAAATTGTTGTACTCATCCTGCGCGCGACAGAATCAGGGTGAAAGCAGCAACACAGCGGAGATTGGGGTCATGCGCTGGGCTGACCGATGGTTGGGGGAGGGCTTGTTCTTTTTCATGAGTGCCATCTAGCTCCGGGCGGCGTTCCAGAGTCAAACTAATCGCCGGTAAATGATGTACTAACTGCTAACAATCGTTTAATCATCCACTTATATCGCCAAACTAACTGCCCCGAAGTGTTGCGGGCGCGTGCTAGACTGGGTGGACCTTCCCGCTGATGGAGGCCCGGCAATGGATGACACGAACCAGAAAACAACTCGTCCATCCGCGGCGGCCTTCCGCTTTGGGCTTTTTGCGCTCGATGTTTCCGCCGGTACGCTGACCCGAAACGGTCTTCGGATCAAGCTGCAGGAGCAGCCGTTTCAACTGCTCACCCTGCTGGTGGAGCGCGCCGGCGAAGTGGTGACTCGCGAAGAAATCCGGCAGCGGCTCTGGCCCGGCAATACCTTCGTCGACTTTGACAAGAGCCTGGGCGTAGCGATTCTCAAGGTGCGCGAAGCGCTGGCAGACAGTGCCAGCAATCCGACATTCCTGGAGACAGTCCCGCGCCGCGGCTACAGGTTTATTGCGCCGGTCTCGGCAGGAGCCTTCTCATCTGGAGCGTTCCCATCCAGTGCAGCCGTGGCTGCGAGTGCGGCGCAAGCGGATGCTCCATCTGCTGAATCCATCTCTCACCAGCCCAAATCCCCTCAGCCCAATTCTTCCCAGCCTAGTTTTCCCCGGTCCGGGACTTTTCCATCGGAAGTCTCTCTGCTCGCTGAGGTGCAATTTTCAAAGGCGCGCCGTCAGGCGCTCTGGCTCTCCGCGGGCGCAATCTGCGTCGTCGCCGCTACTGCGTTCCTAGTCTTCCGTCTTGGTTTCGATTCGCATCGAGCGGCGCCTTCGGCGCAAGCCACTCAGGTCCAGCTCAAGGTACGGCGTTCGGTGGCGGTGCTGGGATTTCGGAATGTGGCCGGTGAGCCTGAGCAGAATTGGCTTTCGACCGCCTTCACAGAGATGCTGAACACAGAGCTGGCCGCAAACGGCGACCTTCGACTGGTATCGGGAGAAGATGTTGCAAACGTGAAGCACGATCTCTCTCTGCCAGCCGGGGATACGCTGGCGAAGAATACTCTGGCCCGGCTGAGATCGAATCTAGGCGCGGATGTCGTGGTCACCGGCTCTTACACACTGCTGAGCGACGGAGGAAAAAATCGGCTTCGCTTGGATATTCGCGCCCAGGACACAGCACTCGGAGAGACGGTCTACGAAGACGCCATCACCGGCAATGAAAATGACTTGTTCAATCTTGCTTCGCAGGCCGGTTCAAGGCTTCGTCAAGGCCTCAATCCATCTCTCGCTTCCGACTCCAAGCAGGACACGCCTCGATTCTCCGGGTCGAAAAACCAGCTTGCGATCCAGCTTTACAGCGAAGGCCGTTCTCGGCTCTTCGAATTCGACTACATCGGCGCGCGCGACTTTTTGAAGCGGGCCGTGACCGCGGATCCGGACTTCGCGCTCGCGCACTCTGCTCTTGCGCGTGCCTGGAGCGGCCTCGGCTACGAGGCACAGGAACGCTCTGAGGCAAAACGCGCTCTACAGCTTGCTCAGAACCTGCCGCAGGAAACCGCCCTCGCTATTCAGGGACAGTACCAGCAGTCGGTCAACGACTGGCAAGGCGCAGAGTCGACCTACCGGAAACTATTTGGTCTTTTTCCTGACAATCTCGCCTACGGCCTGCAACTGGCCGACGCACAACTTCGCCCCAATCCCGCCGGCGCCCTGCAAACGCTCACCGCGCTTCGAATGCTTCCCGCGCCTGTGGGTAGCGATCCGCGCATAGACCTGATGGAAGCCTCTGTCCTGATCGGCCAGAATCTACCCAAAGCGCGCGCCGCAGCCCAGCATGCGATCGAGAAAGCATCGGCCGAAGGCGCCACTCTGATGATGGCCCGCGGATATGGAATACTCTGCCAGCAGAGCTCGTCTATCGGAGTGTCTATGGACCAGTCTGTTGTAGAGTGCGATCTTGCGCGCAACAGCTATCTCAGCGCCGGAGACCAGAACAACGCGGCGCGCACACTCAACGATCTGGCCGGAATCTACTTTTCGCGTAGCGATGTCGACAGGGCTGAATCGATGTGGAGAGAAGCCATTGAGGTCTTCCGCAAAGTGGGAGATACGCAAGGCATTGCGGCTGCCTCAAACAATGTGGGCGACGTTCTACTTACGCGCGGAAAACTTGCGCAGGCCGAGGAATTGCTTCAGCAGGCTCTCGCCGCCGACAGGTTGATCGGAGATCTTTCCGGAGCGGCGCTGGCCATGGCCGACCTGGGCGAAATTGCGCTGCAAAGGGCCGATCTGCCCAATGCCAAAAGAAACTTTGAACAGGCGCTTGCGAACAGTACAAAGATCGGCGATAAAAGCGCGGCGGCTTATGGCCTGTCGGGACTCGGGGACGTGTTCATGGAACAGGACCAACTGGCCGCCGCTCGCGGACAGCATGAGATGGCGCTCAGGTTGAGAAGCGATATCGGCGAGAAAGAGACCATTCTTCAATCGAGGGTTGCCCTCGCAAAGCTTGCCATTGAAGAGGGGCATGCAAAAGATGCAGAATCGGAAGCCCGCCGATGCCGGGACGAGCTTCATCGGGAGCAATTCCTCGACGACGAACTCGGAACCGGTCTCGTGCTTGTGAGTGCAATGCTCGATCAGTCGAAGGATACCGACGCAAAGCGGGAGGTCCTTGCACTGCGTCCACTCGAAGAGAAGACGCAGGACCGTGAATTGCAACTCAGATATTCGCTTGAACTGGCGCAGACGCTCGCCGCGGAGCACGATCTGGGTTCATCGCAAACCCTGCTGGACACGGTCTCACGGGAAGCCACCGCATCGGGATTTGCCGGCCTCGCATGGGAAGCACAAACGGCTCTGGCAAGCGTGCAGGGAAGTGCGGGCGACCGGATTGGCGCAATAAAACAACTAAAAATATTGCAAGCAAGGGCGCAGAACGCCGGATTGCAACTACGGGCCCGCAAGGCTGACGCCGCAGCAACACTTTTAGCCGATCCTGGCAAGTAGTTTTCCGCGTCTGTTTCGGCAGGACAGCTACTGAAAGCGCCTTCGAGCGTTGCATCCAAAGTTCGCTGCGGCTCTGCGTACGGCGGGTACACGCCGCCGCGTACAGGCTCATCTTGTAATGGAACAGAGCCTCGATTGCTCTTTTACCTGAGATACACGTGGCCAACAATTCCCACCGCCTTGTGGTGGTCGTACAATCTGTTTGAAGCCGCAAGAATTAAAAGCCTCGGTAAAGCAGGCGTAGGTGCTCTTGCAACAATTGCTGAGGCAAGCGGAAAGGAGCCGCAAGCTGTCGGGTTCACCTTCATTCATCCGCGATGAACGGCCTGCACGGCGTTCGATTGCGAGCCGTTCTTTCTGTCGCATCGAGTCCGCATTGCTGTTCATGGTGGCTGCAATGCTGCTGCTGGCGCAGGCGTCGGGCGGCCAGCAGCCGAAAGGTGCGGTTTTGAGCGGTGTGATGCATGATCCTGCCGGGAGGGCAGTGGGCGATGCGCACGTGATCCTTCAAGGGGAAAACTCGCAGGTTTCACGAGAAACAACCACCGATGCGACAGGGCGCTTCACCTTTAGCGAAGTGCCGACGGGTACGTTTACCTTGACGGCAAGCACAAGAAGATCGCGCAGCGCCGGAGTTGTGGTCACGGTCACTACGCCCGGCGAGCAGCCGCCAATCGACCTCGTGCTGCGTGGAGACGGCGCGCAGCAATCGGCGTCCGCGCTCCAGGATTCGAGCCACGCAATACAGTTTGCCGATAACCCCGACTTTGCCATCGCAGCGGTGACTGACTGGACGGCGGCGGGAGGGCACGGTTCGGATTCGAGTTTGCGCACCAGCGAAGCGCTTACGCGAGAAGCCGTGAAACTGCAATCGGACGACACACGAGCGGCAACAGCCGCCGTGCCCAGCGGCGGTGGCAAATCCGAGGAATTGGAAAGCGTACTGCGCGCGGCGGCGGCGAAAGACCCCAATGGCTTCGAAGCGAATTACAGGCTGGGGCAATTCTATCTTCAGGCAGGCCGGTATGAGGACGCGATTCAGCCTTTGCAGGCAGCATACGAGGTCGACCCTGCGAAGTACGAGAACGAATATGACCTTGCGCAGGCGCTCAAAATGGCCGGTAGCGCTGCGCAAGCGCGCGAGCACGTTCTAAGTTTACTGGCGCGCCGCCCGAATGCGGATCTGCACCGCATGCAGGGCGAGCTCGACGAGAAGCTGGGCGATCCGCTGTCGGCCGTGCGCGGATTTCAGGATGCGGCAAGCGAAGATCCCAGCGAGGATAACTACTTTGCGTGGGGATCGGAGCTGCTGTTTCACCGCGCGATATGGCAGGCAAAAGAGGTGTTTGACGAAGGCGTTAGGCTTTATCCGCATTCCGTGCGCATGCTCACCGCGCGTGGAGCGGCACTGTTTGCCGGGGCAAAGTACGACGAAGCGGCACTGGACCTCTGCGAGGCATCCGACTTGAACCCGCAAAGCGCGGAGCCATATCTGTTCATGGGCAAGATCGAGATTGCGGCGCCCAATCCGCTGCCTTGCGTGGTGGCAAAGCTGGCGCGATTCGAGAAGGTGCAGCCCGCAAATTCACTGGCAAATTACTACTACGCCATGGCCTTATGGAAGCAGCAGGGCCGCGCCAGTGACCCGCAGGTAGTGGACAGCGTGAAGGCCATGCTTACCCGGGCGGTGAATCTCGATCCCCAATGCGCCGATGGTTATCTGCAGCTTGGGAATCTGAGTGCAGGCCAAAAGCAGTGGGCGCAGGCTATTGGCCTTTATCTGAAAGCGATTCAAGCCGACTCGAGCTTGAGCGATGCCCACTATCGGCTGGGAGTGGCCTACCAGCGCGTGGGAGAAAATGCCAAAGCCGGAGAGCAGTTTCAACTGCATGACGCGATTGCCAGAGAACAGGCCGCAGAAATCCAGCGTCAGCGGGAGGCGGTGAAGCAGTTCCTGGTGGTTTTGCCTGGCCACGTGGGCAAGCAGCAAGCCCAGTAACAGAGAACCTTCGCGAGATCGAGATCCATGATGTGCAGCCGTCTGGTTGCGCAAAATTAGAGCATTTCCGGAATAAGCGTAGACTTTTTGAACGCCGTGAAAGGTGGCTTTTTCTTGAGGAAAAAACCACTTAAGCGCGTGGATTCGGTCTACAGTAATTCCGAAAATGCTATAGCTTTCCGACCACTTGAGCTTGTGCCAGCCCGGGCGCGCCACAAGTTTCAATTGTGAAACCCGAGAAAGCCCGAATCGAACGAACAAATCACGCGCTCAGAACTCTGGCGTTCTTGAATCGAGCCGGCGCTCGATCGTTTGTACAGACGCATGCTCGAGGAGAAAACGATCTATTCAACTTCGCCTTCTGCCGGATGGCGAAACGGGCGTATGTTCCGCGCCGATTGTTATACGCTACGTGAGAGGAAAATATGTTCTTAACCCGGCGCTCTCTTCTTCTGAATGGATGCATCCTTACTGGCGCCGCTGCCACCGGAGCGTCTGAGGTCATGGCCGCCAATTCCGGCATTCCGCAGTCCACCGGTCGCAAGCTGAAGATCGTCGTCGCTGGCGGCCATCCCGGCGACCCCGAATATGCCTGTGGCGGAACCATCGCCAAACTCACACAGCAGGGCCACGAGGTTGTCCTGCTCTACCTGAACGATGGCGCATGGCCACCCACTTCGGCAGCGACGCGCATGGCGGAGGCCGCGCATGCCTGCGAAATCCTGAAGGCACGCCCTGCCTACGCCGGCCAGCAAAATGGAAACGCCATTGTTGATAAAGCGCATTATGAGCATTTTGCATCTATCCTTGAGGCCGAAGCCCCTGATGCCGTCTTCACTCACTGGATGATCGACAATCACCGCGATCACCGCGCTATCGCCATGCTCTGCTACGACGCATGGCATGGCTCCAAGAAGAAGTATGCGCTCTATTATTTTGAGGTTTCCGATGGCGAAGACACGCTGCAATTCTCGCCCGATCGATACTCGGACATAACCAGGTTCGAAACCACTAAAAAGGCCGCCTGCTATGCTCACGCGAGTCAGACCCCGGACCGCTATTATGCGCTACAGGACCGGGTGGCGCTCTTCCGCGGATTGGAGTGCGGCTTTGAACGCGCCGAAGCCTTCGTCTATCAGCAGCAGAGCCCCTTCGACATCTTCAACATGATCTCTTGAAGCGTGGCAGCCGCCACTCCGCCCGAAAGTGGCCTGGTATTACCCGCCAATCCCGCGCAAGCGCACGATCATCCTCGTGCCGGCGGCTTCAATCCCAACTCGCGCATGGCAATCTGCAGGTCGGCCCATGCTTCTTTTTTCTGGCGCGGATCGCGCAGCAGAAACGCCGGATGGTAGGTCACGATCAACTGGCATCCGCGCACCACATGTACCCGGCCGCGCAACCCGGCCAGCGGCTGCCGCTGCCCTAACAGATAGGTAGCCGCCGTTGCTCCCAGCGCCACCAGCACCTGCGGCCGCACCACGTCGATCTGCCGGAACAGAAACGGCGAGCAGGTGTTGGCTTCCTCAGGCTCCGGCGTGCGGTTGCCCGGCGGACGGCACTTGACCACGTTGGCGATGTACACCTCTTCGCGCTTCAACCCCATCGCATTGATCATGTTGTTGAGCAGTTGCCCGGCGCGGCCCACAAAGGGCAGTCCCTGCGCGTCCTCGTCGGCGCCCGGCCCTTCGCCAACAAACATCAGCCGCGCGGTCGGCGAGCCGTCGGCAAACACGATCTTGTTGCGGCCCTTGTGCAGCGCGCAGCGCGTGCAGTCGCCCAGGTCTTCGCGGATCAATTGCAAGGCCACGGCCCGCTCCGCGGGCGGCACTATCTCAAGCGCCTGCGCAGGGGGCGCAGGGAACGATTTGCGTGCGGGAATGGCAGGCTCCTCTTGAAAAAAATTCGCGTGTGCAGGCGGCGGTGCGGCTGGTGCTTCCGTCTCGGCTGATTCGCCCGCCGACGCCAACACCGCGGACAAAGCCATCTCCGCGCCAGCATCCACCGGCCGACGATAGAACTCCGTCAGTCCCAGGTCGCGATAAAAGCGCATCCGCTCCACAAGAGCATCGCGCAGTGCGGAATCGAGCGGGCGGCCCACGGCTTACTCCACAATCAGTTGCCGGCGGCCAGACGCGGCAACGATCGCTTCTTCTTCGCGCACCGGCTCGCGATTCGATTCCGGCTCACGCGCCCGGACGCTGTCCTGTCCGTCAAGTTCCAGCACCAAATGCCGAGGACGGCGTAGCGTAAGAACCTCATCCAGAATGCGGTCGGCAAGCTCGCGCTTGGGCATTTCGGGCAGATCGATCGCCGTTGTCGCCGTTAGAAAAGTTGCCGCGTTGGTGTCGGCGTCAATGCCCACACCCTCGCCGGCTACGTCGTTCACCACAATCGCGTCCGCGCCTTTTTTAAGCAGCTTGGCGCGTCCGTTTTCCATCGGATTCTGCGTTTCGGCGGCAAAGCCGATGATCAGTTGCCCGGGCCGCCGCCGCCGCGCCACCTCGGCCAGAATGTCTTCAGTCGGCGCAAGCTCCAGCAGCAGCGGCCCGCTGCGTTTGAGCTTGTGCTCGGCCACCACCTTCGGCCGATAATCGGCTACCGCCGCCGACTTGATCACCAGGGTTGCATCGTTCATGCGCTCCAGCACCGCGTGGCGCATTTCGTCGGCCGTGGTCACCTTTACCAGCTCGCACCGCGCCGGGGGATGCAGCGCCGCGGGCCCGCTTATCAAAATCACGCGCGCGCCACGGTTCCGTGCCGCCTCAGCCAGCGCATACCCCATCTTGCCGCTGGAACGGTTGCCGATGAACCGCACAGGGTCAAGCGCCTCGCGCGTGCCGCCCGCTGTCACCAGCACCACCTCGCCGGCCAGGTCGTGCCGCCGGTCGAGCGCCGCAAGAACTACAGCGGCAATCGCCTCCGGCTCGGCCATTCGTCCCGCGCCCACCATGCCGCAGGCCAGATCGCCGCTGCCGGGCTCAATCACCCGCACCCCGCGCTGGCGCAGCGTTTCCACATTGGCCTGGGTCGCCGCATGGTTCCACATGTTTACGTTCATGGCCGGCGCAACCAGCACCGGAGCCGTTGTGGCCAGATACATGGTGGAAACAAAATCGTCGGCGATTCCGTGCGCAAATTTCGCCAGGATGTTGGCCGTAGCCGGCGCCACCACCAGCGCCTCGCTCCACTGCGCCTCGGCAATGTGATCGATGCCGTTCTGCTCGGGCGATGTTTCCCCGGATCCGGCTTCGCTCCACAGGCTTGAGAGCACGCGATGCCCGGTGAGCGCGGCAAAGGTAAGCGGCTGCACAAACCGCAGCGCCGACGCGGTCATTGCCACGCGCACTTCCACTTGCTGCCGCTGCAGCGCGCGCACCAGTTCCGCCGCCTTATACGCCGCAATTCCACCGCAGACAGCCACAGTAACGCGCATGTTTCGATTGTAGAACAGGGAGAGGAAATCGGGAATCAGGATACGGAGTCTAGCCGCGCAGTTTCGCTGTACCGTGTCCAAGCCAAAGCGCAGTTTGCAAACTACCCTTTTCAGCGGGCGTCTACAGGCACGGTCGGGATCGCAGTCAGCAGCGCGGTCTATCGATCAGCTCAGCAGAATCGGAACCGCGGGGCCTTCAACGAGCGGCTTGGTCACCGCCGCTTCGCCTTTTACATAAGAGATCTTGCCGGCTTCAATCTCTTCCTGGGCAATGCGGCACGCCTTGGTGGACTGACTGGGTATCAGAGCGTGAGAACCGCCCTGGATCTGGCGGGCGCGTCGCGCCGCAACCAGAACCTTCCGGTAATTTGAGTCGAAGCTGGTCTCAATCGTCATCGGGATCCTCTCCAAACGGCAACTGCTGCTGGCCGGATTCGCCCAGAATGCCAAAGGCCTCCAGCACAGGTTTTAGCCGATCCTGCGAGTTCTGCAACAGGCAGGCCGCGGCCACCTCCAACACTCTGCGCGAACGATACGCAATGGCTTCGCCGTTCCTGTAAAAGCGCTCGGCAAGCACGATGGCCTCCAGTTGCGCTACCGCCCGATCGAGGATGTCGTTGACCAGAATATACCCGTATTGGCGGTAATTCTCAATCTCCTTGCTGGCCTCCGACAACCGCCGATACAGCTCAGACTCAACCACCACGCCTTCCGCGCGGCTGCGGTTGCGCAGCCGGGTGCGCAGCACCTTGGGGTTCGGCGGCAGCACAAAAATGCTTACCGCCTCGGGCATCTTGGCGCGCACCAGAGCTCCTCCCTGCACATCGATGTCGAGCAGCAGATCGTGGCCCTGCGCGCGCGCTTCGTCCAGCGACTGCCGCGCCGTTCCATAGAGATGGCCAAAGACCTCGGCGTGCTCCAGAAACAGGCCCGCATCCACCATGCGCCGGAACTCCTCGTGCGTGGTGAAGTGGTACTCTCGTCCGCTTTCTTCTGACCCCCGCGGCTGGCGCGTCGTCCACGACACCGCAAAATCCACGCCGCTTACCTGCTTGCGCAGCTCGCTCACCAGTGTGCTTTTACCTGAGCCCGAAGGCGCCGAGATGATAAAAAGAATTCCTGCCAATGTTTAAATTTCCTTTTCGTAGTCAGTCTTTTCTTCTTCAGTCTTGTCTTGATTCGGTCATGCTCTTCACAATATCGAAGCACGCCATCGAACCTGTTCCGATCCCTGACCCGTGACCCCTGATCTCTGATCCCTGTCTCTCACTCCAGATTCTGAATCTGCTCGCGCGCCTTTTCAATCTCCGCCTTCATCACCAGGCCCAGCTCGGTAATGCGCGTTCCCCTGCCGCCCACGCCGCCGGTCTTTGAAAGCAGCGTGTTGGCTTCGCGATTCATCTCCTGCAGCAGAAAGTCGAGCTTCTTGCCGGACTCGCCGCCTGCATCGATCAGTTCGCGAAAGTGCCCGATGTGCGTGCTCATGCGCGCCAGCTCTTCCGACACGTCGCTGCGCTCCACCAGCACCGCCACTTCTTCCAGTATCCGCTGCTGGTTGAACTCCGGCCCCACCGCCGCGACCAGTCGTTGCGTCAGCCGCTCCTGGTAGCGGCGCTCGATCTCCGGACGCAGCTCCGCCACGCCCTCGGTGGCTTCGGCCAGCCGGTCCAGCGTGCTGTGCAGCACCGCCGCCAGCGCCTCGCCCTCGCGCGCGCGCATGGCCTTCAACTGCTGCAGCAGCGGACCAATCTGTTCCATTACGCTGGCTGCAATCGCGACCAGATCGTCATCCCCGCGGCTCTCGGGCTGGAACGCTCCCGGCATCCGCAGCACCGCGTTCAGGTCCGGCTCGCTCTTAACGCCATGTTCGCTCTGCGCTTCGCGAAACGCCGCCAGATAATTGGAAACCAGCTCGCGGTTGTAGCCTGCTCTCGATTGCGTGCCGCGATCGACGGAGAGCGTCAGGTCCACGTGCCCGCGAGCGAGCCCATCCTTGAGCGTCTTGCGCAGTTCCATCTCCAGACCGTCCAGCCCCGACGGCAAGCGGAACTGCAGATCGAGAAAGCGGTGATTCACGCTCTTCAGGCTGAGCGTGTAACTGAGCTGATCGTTCACGCTCATCTGAACGCGGGCAAAGCCGGTCATTGAATAAAGGGCCATGCGGACTAAACCTCGGGGGCCACGGAGAGCGCGAGCGGATCGGAAAGCTGCGCCTCCGGCATGTCGATAAATTGAAGTTGATAAAGCTTCTGATAGGTGGGCGATGTGTTGAGCAGCTCCTCGTGGCAGCCGATCGCCGTAATCCGTCCGCCTTCCAGCACCGCAATGCGGCTGGCGCGGCGAATCGTCGAGAGCCGGTGCGCAATCACCACCACCGTGCGGTCTTTCATCAGGTTGGACAGCGCCACCTGTACCAGCGACTCGCTCTCGGCATCGAGCGCCGACGTGGCTTCATCGAGAATGAGAATAGGCGCGTCCTTGAAGAGGGCACGGGCAATGGCCATGCGTTGGCGCTCGCCGCCGGAGAGACGGAAGCCCTTTTCGCCGATGGCCGTCTCGTAACCCTGCGGCATGCGCAAGATGAAATCGTGCGCCAGCGCGTTGCGCGCCGCCTGCTCCACCAAGGCAAGTTTATGGTCGGGCTGGCCGTAGGCAATGTTGTTGCGCACCGTGTCATTGAACAGGATGGTCTCCTGTGTCACCTGCGCGACCTGGTTGCGCAGCGAACCCAGAGTGAGCGACCGCAGATCCTGCCCGTCGATGACAATGCGGCCCGAGGTCACGTCGAAGAATCGCGGAATGAGATTGACGAGTGTGGATTTGCCCGCGCCGCTGGGTCCCACCAGCGCCAGCACCTCACCGGCGCGCACTTCGAGGTCGACGTTGTGAAGAATCTGCTGCTCGCCTTCCTCGGTGCTGTAGGAAAAGCCGACCTGCTCAAAACAAACGGACTGGTGAAAGTTTTTGAATGTGGCGGCGCGCGGCTTTTCCTTCACGTCGTCTTCGGCATCGAAGAAGACGAACATCGAAGACGACGCGCCCATTGCCTGCTGGAAGCTGTTATAGAAGTAGGCGAACTTGCGCACCGGATCATAGAGCTTGAACAACAGCACAATGAACGCGCCGAACAGGCCCATCGTCATGCGGCCGTCCAGAATCTGGGTGCGCCCGATCCACAGAAACATGGCGATGGCGACGGCGCCGATGGTGTCCATGAGCGGCGAACTGATGGACTGGATGCGTACGCTGCGCAGATTGGCGCGGAACAGCCGCCGCGCCGCCTTCTTGAAGCGCAGAATCTCCCACAGTTCAGTGTTGAAGGCCTTCACGATCCGGTTGCCAGTAACCGTTTCGTGCAGGATGTTCTGGATTTCGGCCAGCTTGTCCTGTCCAGTGCGGGTGCGCGTGCGCACTTCGCGGCCGATCTTGCGCGCCGAGGTGACCACCACCGGAATAAACAGCACCAGCGCCCAGCTCAGTTGCCCGCCCATGCGGATAATGAAAACCATTCCCACAACGAAGGTGAAAAACTGCTGCAGAAACTCGCCGATCACCGAACTGACCGCATCCTGCACCTTGTCTACATCGTTGATGAGCGTGGACAGGATGGTCCCCGTGGGATGCTTGTGGAAGAAGCTCGACGAGCGCCGCAGCGTGGTCTCGTAGAGATGATTGCGCAGGTCGGTAATCAGGCCGAAGCCCGCGTAGTTCACCAGGTAAGTCCCGGTGTAATCGCAAAGTCCTTTGCCCAGCGTGGAGACCACCAGCGCAAACGCCACCACAGTCCACGCATTGTGCATGTGCAGAAAGTGCGGGATCAGTTGCCGCAGATCGAAGTGCCAGGAGCCTCTGGGAAGGCCCAGCGTAATGGGCCCCTCGGGAGCGTCCGGACGCAGCACCTGGTCGAAGATGGGCTGCAAGAGCAGCACGCGAAAGGCATCCAGCGCGCCCACCGCCGCCAGCAGCAACACGCCCGGTATCCACTGCAGCGTATAAGGCAGTCCATAGCGCATCAGGCGCAGGAAGTTCTTCATGCCTGACGGCCCGCCTCAAAACCTGACCAGGGCATGGAAGACCCCGGATTGGCGCGAGAGTCCATCCCAGTATTGTATCCGGGGAAAGACCGCTGGAAGGATCGCGTCAGAACCGCGCCGGCCCGTACCGGTCAGGACGCCGATCGAGCTACCGATCAAGACACCCGTCTCGCCGCCTGATCGGTCACGCCCGCGTTGCTATGATAGGCGGGTGACAGGCGCGGCCCGAGCCATGTGGAGCAATGTGCAAACCGTCTTTCTGGATCGCGACGGCGTGCTCAACGAGAAAGCTCCGGAAGGCGAGTACGTCTGGCGCCTGCGGGATTTTCGCGTGCTCGACGGCGTGCCCGAGGCCATTGCGCGGCTCAATCACGCCGGCATCCGCGCCGTGGTGGTCACCAACCAGCGCGGCGTGGCGCAGGGCCGTTACTCCATGGTGCAGGTCGCAGCGCTCCACGCCCGGTTCCAGAATCTGCTCGCCTTCCGCGGAGCGCGCATCGACGGCTTCTACGTCTGCCCGCACGGCCACGGCGAGTGCAACTGCCGTAAGCCGCTGCCCGGCCTGTTCGAGCAGGCGAGGGGCGATTTTCCCGCCATCGCTGCGCAAACCAGTGTGATGATCGGCGACTCGCTCGTCGATATCGAGTTCGGCAAGCGCCTCGGCATGCGGACGATTCGAATCGAGCCGGAAGCTGGCGCCGGTGCACGCGATCCCGATCCGGCCATGCCGCAAGCCGACGCGCGCTGCGCCTCACTGAGCCACGCTGTGGAGTTGCTGCTGGGAGCGGACGTCTAACTCAAAGCCATTCAGCGCGCGGCGTACAGCAAACACTCCAATCGATTCACCTTGCAGTCTCTCTGCTTTTGCTGGAGCCGATTCGCAAAGAACGTGAATCGGCGAAGCGTGAATTGACGGGGATGTGCCGCCCATTTTCGTACCGTAAGTAACAGGTTCGGCTATTTGTCTTTCCACAACGCCACGCCGCCCAGGAGGCCGGCTTCATTGGAGACGATTTCTATGTTTTTGGGCGGGGTGAAGTCGATCTTTTTGGCGTTGCCGCCGCCCAGGTAGAGGTGGTCCCAGTTGAAGGTCTTGGCGGTTTGCTCGATGGCTTCCAGCAAGTTCTTGTTCCAGTCCTTCTTGCCGTGCTTGTCGAGGCCGCGCTTGCCGAGATAGTCCTCGTAGGTCTTTTTCTTCCAGGGATGGTGGCCGAGCTCGAGGCCGGGGCAGAGCTTGCCGTCGGTAAACAGGGCCGAGCCCATGCCGGTGCCGAGTGTGAGGATGAGCTCGACGCCGTCTCCCTTGATCGCGCCGTAGCCCTGCACAGAGGCGTCATTGGCAACGCGGGCTGGCTTCTTCCAGCGTTTTTCTATCTCCTCCTGCAGGTGGAAGTTCATCCAGTCGGGATGGAGATTGACGGCGGTGTAGGTGACGCCTTTTTTGGTGACGCCGGGAAAGCCCACGGAGACGCGGTCGAAGGCGCCGATGGGCTTGACGAGCTGGTCGAGCGCGGCCAGGACGGCTTTGGGCGTGGGTGTGGCCGGGGTCTCGATGCGGTGGCGATCGCTGAGCGGCTTGCCGGCGGTGGAAAGCAGCATGGCCTTCAGGCCGCTGCCGCCGATGTCGATGGCGAGGGTGATGGGAGTCTGGGCGGTAGGAGTCATCGCAAAGAATTGTAAACGCGCCACGCGGGGATGGCGAGATTTACGGTGGGCAGGAACCGCGCAGCGGCTGAATGCCCATTCATTTTTGTGCGCCCGGTGCACTGGCTGAAGCCGCGCCCTTTGCCGGGATCAGGGCAGCTTTTGCGCCATGTGGAGCAGGGTGGCATATTCCCGGGTGATGACGCCGCCGCGGTCCTCGACCAGTTGCGCGAGCTGGGCGAAGAGTCGGGCGCGAGTCTGCTTCGGCAGCAGTTGATGGTCGGAGTGGGTGTTGAGCATCTGCACGTATTGCTGAGCGGTGTAGTCGCGGGTCCAGAGCCAGGTGTGCGCCTGCATGGCAGTGAAGAGGCCGGAGGCGGGCCACTCGTCTTTTTCGGGCTGGGGGAGCAGGTGCGGCGGGAGCAGCCCGCAGAACTTGGCGGCCAGGGCGGGAGCTTCGCGGGCGTAAACCTGCTGCACGGCGGCATGGAAATCGCTGCCGGCGCCGGCGGTGTGGACGTGGTGATTGCGCCACACGGCAAGCCATCCGGCGGCCTGAAGCAGCGCGGCGAGGTGCCGGACGCGGGTTTGCGGATCGAGCCAGTGGTAGGCCGTGGCGGCGTAGATGAGGCGGTAGCGCGAGGTTGTGGCGAAGCGATCGAAATCGGTTACGGTGATGGCGACACGCGGAAAGGAGGCGAGCCGGGCGCGGGCGAGCGCGGCCATGTTCTCGCCCAGCTCGATGCAGTCGATGGCCAGGCCACGCTGCGCGAACTCGATGGTGGCGTGGCCGGTGCCGCAGCCGATTTCGAGCAGGCGCGTTTCAGGCGCATCGGGAAGAAGGGCGGCGATGCGCGCTATTTCGTCGAAGACGGCGCGTGGATAGCCGGGGCGCATGCGGTCGTACTGGTCGGCAATGCGGTTGAAGGTCTCGCGCGGTGCAATGGTGCCGGCTTCGGGTCGCTGATCTGTCATTTCATTTTTCCTGTGGGTCGTCTTTCCCGCCTGCCGTGGAAGCGGAGATTGCAGTTTACGCCGCGAAGCGTGAGCGATGGTGGTGAAAGGCTGCCGAGTAAGTGCGCGAGCGGTCTGGACATTAAACTAGGGGCTGGTCCCATGCTTGTCTGTTGCGAAGTCGCTCTGCCGGTTCCGCTTGACCGCACGTTTACCTATGCGCTGCGTGCGGGGCAGTGCGCGCGGCGCGGGGCGCGGGTGATTGCGCCCTTCCGCAATGAAAAGCTGATCGGGGTGGTAACGGCGGCGGAGGTCGCGGCTCCGGCGGAGTTCGAGCTGCGCTATCTGGAAGCGGTGCTGGATGAGGAGCCGCTGCTGAGCGAGCAGTTATTGGAGCTTGCGGAGTGGACGGCGCAGTATTACCTGGCTCCGCTGGGCGAGGTGCTGCGGGCGATGCTGCCGCTGATGGCCGAGGTGCGGCGTACCGTGTACTACCGCATTACCGACCTGGGGCGGGATGTGCTGGCGCGGGCGGTAGATGTGGATGAGGCTTCGCAGCCTTTTCGCCGGGAGCGCGAAAAGGGTGTGGCATCCGACGGCGTAGCGCGCAGCAAGAAGCTTTCGAGCGAAGAGCGGGACATGGAGCATCGCGTTCTGGCGCGGCTGGCCGCCGGCGACGCGGTGAGAGTGTCTACGCTGCGCACCGCTACCGAAGCTTCACTGCCGGTGCTTGCGAGCTTGACCAGAAAGAAATGGATTGCGCGGGAGACGGCGGCGGTGGGGCGGGATGCGCAGCGGACGGAGCGGTTCGCGGTGCTGGTGGAAGAGACGCGGCTGCCTAAATTAACAGAAAATCAGCAGGTGATTCTGGCCGAGCTGGCGGCGTGCAAGGGCGAGTTGCCTCTGGCGGAGCTGCGCAAACGGGAGCTGCCTTCGTCCACGCTGCAGACCCTGGTGCGGCGCGGTCTGGTGCGGATCGAGGAGCGGGCGGCGGCGTTTCATCTGGGCGGGCTGGCGCCGGCGGCCGCGGCTTTCGCGCTGAACCCAGCGCAGGACGAGGCGGTGACGGCGCTCACGGCGTCGCTGGGAGCGTTCCGCACCTTTCTGCTGCATGGCGTGACCGGATCGGGTAAGACGGCGGTTTACCTGGCGGCGATGCGGGCGGCGCTTGATCGCGGGCTGGCTTCGATTCTTCTGGTGCCGGAGATCGGGCTCACGCCGCAGACGGCGGGACTGCTGGACCGGGCATTCGGGCGGCAGGTGGCGCTGCTGCACTCGGCGCTCACGCCGGAGGAGCGCAGCGAGCAGTGGCGGCGGATTCGCTCCGGCGACGCGCCGATTGTGGTGGGTACGCGGTCGGCAATCTTTGCGCCCGCACCGCGGCTGGGGCTGATTCTGGTGGACGAGGAGCACGACCAGAGCTACAAGCAGGAAGAGACGCCGCGCTACAACGCGCGCGATGTGGCCGTGATGCGGGCCAAGCTGGCGGGTGCGGTGGCGGTGCTGGGCTCGGCTACGCCTTCTCTCGAAAGCTGGCAGAACTCGGTGACGGGCAAGAATGTGCGCCCCAAATATACGCGGATCGAGCTGCGCGACCGGGTGATGAATCGTCCGCTGCCCGAGGTGGAGCTGGTGGACATGCGGCGGGAGTTTCAACAGACCGCGCGGCAGCCCGGACATTCTGAGCAGCTTTTTGCGCGATCGCTGGTGGAGCAGACGAAAAGCGCGCTGGAGCGCGGCGAGCAGGCGCTGATTCTGCTCAACCGGCGCGGCTACTCGTTTGCGGTGATGTGCCGGGCGTGCGGAGAAAAGCTGGAGTGCCAGAACTGCGCAATCGCGCTCACCCATCACAAGCCTTCTGGAGAAGATTTGGTTGCGCATGCCGGGCAGCGGCTGGAGTGCCACTATTGCGGCTTTCGGCGGACTGTGCCGGCGAAGTGTCCCAAATGCGAGAGCGAGCACTTGTATTTTCTGGGCGCGGGATCGCAGCAGGGCGAGGAGCGGCTGGGGGAGATTTTTCCCGGCGCGCGCATCGGGCGGATGGACCGCGATACGGTGCGCGGGCGGCACGATCTGGAACGACTGCTGGCGCGGCTGCACTCGGGTGAGATCAACCTGCTGGTGGGCACGCAGATGATCGCCAAGGGCCACGACATTCACGGCATCACGCTGGTGGGGGTGGTGGGCTGCGATCATGCCTTGTCGATGCCGGACTTTCGCGCGGCGGAGCGGGTGTTTCAACTTATCTCGCAGGTGTCTGGCCGGGCCGGACGCGGCGAGCTTGCCGGGCGTGTGGTGGTGCAGACGTACTATCCGGACCACTACGCGATTCTGGCGGCGGCCCGGCACGATTACGCGGCCTTTGCGGAGCGGGAACTGAAGTACCGGCGCTGGATGCACTATCCGCCGTTTGGTGTGTTGGCCAACGTGCTGGTGCAGTCGGCCAAGCTGGAAGAGGCGGCGGGGTGGTCGTCTGTCCTGGGCAAATATCTCGTCCAAAATCAGGACGGCGGAGCCGTGCGCGTGCTGGGCCCATGCACGGCGCCGATTGCGCGCATCAAGGGCGTGTACCGGTTCCATCTGATTCTGAAGGCGAACTCGCGCCGGGCATTGAATGCGGCGCTGCGCGGGATGCTGGCGCACGCGGAGACAGCGGGCGTGCCGCGGCGGAATATCGTGGTGGACGTGGACGCGCTGCGGCTGATGTAGCGAGGCGGCAAGGTGGCTACCGTATTGCCGGTTATTCAAGAGCGGGGCGCTCCAGATACAGCACTAAGACTCAGCGGGATTGATTTCGCCGAAGGTGAGCATTTTGCTCTCCCGGGTCTCAAGATCGAGACCCGGGGCACCCGGCAATATAGGAGGAACAAATGCTCTACGCAAATGGAATATTTGGAAGTCGTAGAAAGCGATTGCTTGCTGGATTGCTCGTCGCCGCGGTGCTTATCGCGTTCAGCTTGGCAACCGCAACGCCAAGCCGGGCACAGTCGCAGCCGCAGCCGCAAAACACAGCCGCCCCTTCGCCCACGTACGAGTATGAAGTCGCTACAATCAAACCAAGTAAAGGGCCTGGGCCTGGGGGCAGAATAGGGATGTGGGCCGCGCCTGACGGGTTCAGCGCATGGTTCATCACTCTCCAGCAGATTATTTCGGTCGCATATGGAGTCGAAAGATTTCAAATTTCAGGAGGTCCGAGCTGGCTCCCCTCTGAAAGATTCGACATTGAGGCAAAAATGGACGCCGCAACAGCTGATGCACTGGAGAAGTTGAGTCACGTCCAGCGCGTGCTTGCGCAGCAGCAAATGCTTCAAGCGCTTTTGGCGAACCGCTTCCAGTTGACGGTTCACCGCGAGACAAAGGAACTTACCATTTACACATTGGTCATCGCGAAAGATGGCCCCAAACTTAAGGAGGCAAAACCTGGGGATACTCCGGGAGCGGGCTCAATGCGGGGAAGCGTGCTCAGCGGGGAGGTAACAGCTCATGCGGTGCCCATCGCCAGGCTGGCGCACGACTTAACGCAGATGCTTGGCCACCCCGTTTTGGATAAAACCGAGCTTAAGGGCGTCTATGACTTCAAACTTCAATTCACCCCAGATGACCGGCTCCAACCGCCTTCAGGGCTCGCACCAAATCAAAGGCTTCCGGTACCTCCAGCCGATTCCAATGCCCCCTCATTGTTCAACGCCCTTCCGGAGCAGCTTGGGTTGAAACTGGAGTCCGGAAAGGGGCCCGTCGAAGTCATCGTGATCGACCATGTTGAAAGACCTTCGGGGAATTAGCGGTGATAAATCAAATGAAAAATCCTTCACTTGCGAAGCGTATAAGTCCGCTGCAGAACCTGCTGGCGGATCGTCTCAAGTTATGTCAGCAAACACTTCGGAGTGATTTTTCGGTACAGGGAAACGCGCCAGCGTCATCTGGACACATGCCCGATTGCATCAATCGAAATGACTCCCGCGATTCCCGCTCAAATCGGTTTTCAGCCTGGCAGTTCGTTGAATCCACGTCCGCTCAGGATGATGGGCACACACCGTTCTGCTCGCGCTTGCCGGGTCTTGGCCTGTTTGGCGCTGGAGATGTGGAAGATGTAGGACTTTCTCCGTCCCGGCGTGAGCGCGTGGAAGGCCGCCTTCAGAGCCGCATTGCCATTCAATACGGTCTGCAATTCGTCTGGAATGGCATATTCTGAGGGCTTCTTGAGTTCTACCTTTTTCCCGGACTCCTCCAACTTGATGGCTTCGTAGAGATAGCTGTTCAGCGTAGACTGCAGCGATGCAATCTCTTTGACCGACGTGAACTTGATCCATCGGCCGGCCTGTGTGTGCTCTCCGATCCTTTCAAGGATGCGCTTCGAGTCCTTGAGCAGAGCGCCTTTGAAGAAGGAGAACGCACAAGACTCCTTGAGCGGAATGACAATTGCGATGTTCTTCCTAAGGAAAGTAAAGCAGGGTTTCCCCCACTTGATTTCTTCAGTCAGGGAGCAGTCCAGCGCAATTTTTCGCAGCTTGTCCGTTTCCTTCTGCCATTTCTTCGTGTAAGGAACCTGCATCGCTTCTGCCTATCCTCCACCGTCAAATCGCCGCGTTCGCACGCGGCAGCTAGTGGTGTCCGGGGTAAATAGCATCTGCTATTTGCGAGCCAAAATTGGCGCATGGTGCAAGCGGCATTCCCTCAGGGGCTTCTATGAGACGGCTGCTGTAGTCAAGGTGTTTTTGTTTTTTTCCTCATTGGTGTTTTTGTTTTTGCGGTTGCGG
>DATAVZ010000085.1:0-14804 GCA_036267475.1 Occallatibacter sp. | reverse complement strand
CACCGGCGGCCGCAACATCCTCACCCATGAAGGCGACTGCTGGGACAACTACCAGGTGGACTATACCTATCCCGGCGACGTCCACTTTTCCTTCACGTCCACCCAGTTCGGCAGCTACGGACTCTTCGAAGCCGGCCTGCGGCTGTTCGGCGCATCCGGCGCGGCCGCGGCGCCTTATGCCGGCCCGGTGCAGATAGTCGGCGTGCAGCCCTGGGCCTGGACGGAGTCCATGAACACCTCGGCCGAGCAGGGCAAGTTCGCGGCCAACGGCGGTTTTGAGGACAACCTTGCCCTCGCCGATCGCGACAAGGAGCGCACCTTCATCGACAGCATTGTTTCCGGCCCCAAACACAACCAGATTGCCGCCGGCGTGGAAACGGCGCTGAGCTGCATGCTGGGCCGCATGGCCGGCTATCAGCACCGCGAAGTGGCGTGGGAAGACCTGCTGGCCCACGGCGAAAGCTACAAACTGGGGATGAATCTGGCCGAGTTCAGCGCACGTTGATCTCCGCGATGGCTTGAAGGGTACGGGCTTCAGCCCGTACGTTAGGCCCCACAAAATCAAAATGGCTTTACAGGCCTTGGAAAGAGTCAGTGCGAGGGGCTTTGTGTCAGGGCACGACTTTCAGTCGTGCCGGAATTGCCACAAAATGTAGGGGCTTCAGCCCCAGAGGGAATGCCGGCTTCGCAACCCAGGACTTGTTCAGAAATCCCCAAGGGCGTCGCACGCAAACCGTGCCCCGCGGCGGCGGCGCTACTTGCGGAACCGCTTCGAAGGCTCGTCGGAGAAGATCTGCCCGTCGCGGATGTGTACCACGCGGTGCGCGTACTCGGCAATGTCCGGCTCGTGGGTGACCAGCACAATCGTGTTGCCCCGCGCCTGCAGTTGATCGAAGAGCGCCATGATCTCGATGCCGGTCTTGGAGTCCAGATTGCCGGTGGGCTCATCCGCCAGGATGATCGACGGGCTGTTGACCAGGGCGCGGGCAATCGCCACGCGCTGGCGTTGGCCGCCGGAAAGCTCATTGGGCTTATGCATCATGCGCGATTCCAGGCCCACGCTGGTCAGCGACTGCTTGGCGCGCTCGATGCGCTCGGCCGCGGGCGTGCCGTTATAGATCAGCGGCAGCTCCACGTTGTGCAGCGACGTGGCCCGCGCCAACAGGTTGAAGGTCTGAAAGACAAAGCCGATCTCCTTGTTGCGGATACGCGCCAACTGGTCGTCATCCAGCTCGCTCACCAGTTGCCCGTTCAGCCAGTACTGGCCCTTGGAGGGCGTATCCAGGCAGCCGATCAGGTTCATCAGCGTCGATTTGCCCGAGCCCGAAGGCCCCATGATGGCCACATACTCATTGCGCCGGATGCGCAGCGAGATGCCGCGCAGCGCCTGTACCTGCTGCTCGGAGCCCATGTCGTAGGTGCGCCACAGGTCCTCGACTGCGATGATGTCACCCTCGAGAGGAGCCGAGGTCTGGGTCGCATTTTCAGTAATGATGCTGTTCAGAGCCATCCAATCCACCCTTGCCGTCCCACTCTTGCCGTCCCGCTCTTGCTGTCTTAGACGCGTTGAATTCGCTTCCGGTCTGAAGATGCGCGCCCACGCGGCGCGATGCCCTAAGAGCCTCCGTCCGGATTGGCAACTACCGGCTTGACCGTATCCCGCTTCAGCAGCATCCCGTCTTTCATGTTGCGCAGCGTCAGATAGGGTCCGGTCACAATCTCCTCGCCATCGGACAAGCCCGACAGCACCTCGATATCGGTGTCGCCGGTAATGCCGGTCGTAACTGGAACGAACTTGGCGCGCAGCTTGCCATGCGCGTCCTTGTGGGCCACAAACACGCCTTGCACCGGGTTGGGCTTGGCGGCGTTATTGCCCTGCGAACTGGTGGCAGCCTGCACCCCGCCGCTGCTGCTGCTCTTCAGCTTGTCCTGCCGGGGATCGTACATCGTCAGCGCCTGAATGGGCAGCGCCAGCACGCTGTTTTTGTGTGCGGTAGTAATCTTCGCCGTGCATGACAAACCAGGGCGCAACTCGTCCGAGGGGTGCAGCAGCGTGATCACTACCTTGAAGTCCTTGGCCTCTTCGGTGCCGGTGGTCGATTGCGACGTGGCAATGCCCGTAGAGCGCAGCAGCGCCTGATCGCCCACCAGCGTGACCGTGCCCTTGAACACCCTGCCCGGCAGCGCGTCCGCAGTTACGTCGGCGGGCTGGCCCAGTTGCAGGTTCACAATGTCGGTCTCGTCCACCTTCACCTCGGCGGTCACCACGCTCATGTCGGCCAGGGTCATGAAGGTCGAGCCCTCGGTATTCTGGATGCCCTCGACCACGGTTTCGCCCTCGCGAACCGGCTCGTTGGTCACAATGCCGTCAAAAGGCGCAATGGCCTGGGTAAGCGCCAACGCGTTTTCGTTCGATTGCAGCGTGGCCACCGCAGTGGCCAGGTGGCCGCGCGCTGAAGCGGTATTGGCTTTTGCCTGGTTTATGCCGGCCACCGCCTGGTCCAGCGTGGCTACATCGGTATCGTAGGCGGCCTTCTTGGCGTCGTAGTCCTGCTTGGCCAGAATTCCATCCTTGTACAGCGCCTGCGCCCGATTCCAGTCCAGCTTCTTCTGCTCCAGGTCGGCCCTGGCGTGTTCCGCGGTGGCTTCGGCTGTCTTTTCCGCGGCAATATAGGAAAGAATGTCGGTCTGGCCCGCGGCAATGGCCGCCTTCTGACCCGACACCTGGGCCTCCTGCGACACATCTTCCACCGTGGCCACAAGCTGGCCCTTCTTTACGTGATCGCCCTCTTTCACGTAGAGGTGGGTAATGCGTCCCATCGCCGTTGCGCCAAGATTTACGTAGGTCTTGGGCTTGATCTGCCCGGTGCCGCTTACCACGGTGGACAGGCTCTGACGCACCACTTTTGCGGTTATCACCTTGGTATAGCCCGATTGCTGCCTGATCACCATAAAGGTGACAAGGCCGGCCGCCACCAGAACGCCCAAAACGATCAAAACAATTTTTTTCATGTCGGCTTTTTGTCAGACAAATGGCTTGCTAGCTATAGTGTACGCAATCTTTCGCGGTTCGGTTCCGAAGCCGCCCGCGATTGCTGGAATTTTTAATCGCGACGCCGACCGCAGGCCTCCCGCCACCGCTGAATTTTTCCTCCAATCGACCCTTTTTTCGGGTAACTTCAGATCATCGGTTACGTCAAATCCCCAACGAACTACGTGCGGAGCCTTGCCCAGCCTACCGGGGACCCGTAGAATAAGGGATCGCAGGAGTTTTACAAGGCCATGGTGCTCATTAGCCGTTGTTTTCTCATTACCATGCTCGGTTGCAGCCTGGTTTCCGTGTTTCCCGCCCTCTCGCATGCCAAAAAGCCGTCGGCGGAGCAACCGCAGGCCCAGCAGGCGTCCGACACCCAAAGTCAGGATCAGGATCAGGACCCGCTCAAGCGCCAAAGGAGCGACCAGGAGCGCTACAAGGCCCAGAAAGCCCTCCGTCAGGAGTTGAAGGGCCCCTATAAGAAGTGGCTCGACGAAGAAGTGCCGTACATTATTACCGACACCGAACGCAAAGCCTTTATGGGCCTCAGCAATGATGAAGAGCGCGATGCCTTCATCGAGGCCTTCTGGCAGCGGCGCAATCCCAATCCCGACTCTCCCGAGAACGAGTACCGCGAAGAGCACTATCGCCGTATCGCCTACGCCAACGAGCACTTTGCCGCCGGCAAGCCGGGCTGGAAGACAGACCGCGGCCACATCTATATTGCCTTTGGCCCGCCGGACGACATCGATGCCCACCCCTCGGGCGGCCTGTATGAGCGCACCCCCGAAGAGGGCGGCGGCTCCACCACCACGTTCCCCTTCGAAGTCTGGCATTACCGCTATCTCGAGGGCATCGGCGAGAATATCGACATTGAATTTGTGGATACCTGCCAGTGCGGCGATTACCACTTCACCATCGATCGCAGCGAAAAAGACGCTTTGCTCCACGTGCCCGGCGCCGGCCTGACCCAGTATGAGGAGATGAACCACAAGGACAAGACCGACCGGTTCAAGGGCAATGGCGTCGAGAACCTGGGCGGCGGTCCCATGGGCGACTACGCGCAGGGCAAGGAGTTCGACCGCATCGAGATGGCGGCCAAGCTCTTCGCTCCGCCCCCGATCAAGTTCAAGGATCTGGACGCCTTCATCACCGAGCACAAGATTTTGAGCGGTCCGCCGTTTCCCTTCGACGTGCGCACCGACTTTGTGAAGATCACCGACAGCACCGACCTGGTGCCGATCACGCTGCAGATCAGCAATCGCGACATCACCTTTGTGACCAAGGACGGCGTATCCAAAGGCGTGGTGGACATCCTCGGCAAGGTCACGACCATCATGCACAAGACGGTGCAGACCTTCGAGGAGCCGGTCGAGATCGACCAGCCTGCGGAGTTGCTGGGGAAGTCGCTTAACCGCAAGTCGATTTACTGGAAGGCGCTGCCGCTGCAGCCCGGCCTCTACCGGCTGGATATCGCCATCAAGGATGTGAACAATCCCGATCACATCGGACTGTACGCGCAAAGCCTCAACGTTCCGTTCTTTGAGGATGAGAAGCTCGGCACCTCCTCGCTCATCCTGGCCGACAAAATGCACACTGTCTCGTCGCGGGACATCGGTGAGGGCAGTTTCATCATCAGCAACACGTTTATCCGGCCACGGGTGAGCGCCAACGCGGCCACGCCGGTCACCTACAATCGCAACGAGAGCCAGGACCTGGACTTCTGGATGCAGGTCTACAACCTGGGAATCGACGACGCCACCAAGAGCAACTCGGCCACTGTGACTTATGAGATTACCGATGCCAAAACGGGCGACGTAATTCTCCAAAAGCAATTGGAATCAAAGGACTTGGGTGCGCATAGCGACCAGTTGACGGTGGAGAAGTCGCTGCCCATCGCCGGTCTGCAGCCGGGCAGGTACAAGGTAACCGTGAAAGTAAATGACGCAATTTCCAAACAAGAGATTGCGCAATCGGCGCCTTTTGTCGTCGAATAGGGGTATCCATTCCCGCATTTGTGGGTGACCGGGCAATTAGACCTGGGCAGACTCGCGGGCCGGTAATTTGAGAATTCTGCCAGTAGATGCGGCGGGTCACAGATCTGTAGATGAAGCGTAGAGCCCATCTCGCCGGTTTCGCCGTGCTGATCGCCCTGGGGTCTGCTCCTGTCTTTGGGGCGGCTCCGGCCTCGGTGTCGGGATATGTGCGCGACTCGGCCGGTGTGCCGCAGATCGGCGCCACCGTGCAGCTTCTGCGCTCGGACCTGGGCGTGGTCACCAGCGTCTACACCGACAGCAAAGGCCACTTCGCCATCCCGCGGCTGCTGCCGGGCCATTATTCGGTCAAGGCGATGGGGCCGTCGTTTTTGCCGTCCCTGCGCGAAAATGTTCGCGTCCGCCGCGGAACCATCGTCAATCTCACCCTCAATACGCTGTATGAAGTCATGCAGTGGCTGCCGTCGCAGCCGCGCTCCGGCGGCGCACAGCAGGACGACTGGGCCTGGACCCTGCGCTCGGCGGCCAACCGCCCGCTGCTGCGCTGGCTTGAGAATGGTCCACTGCTGGTGGTCACCGACCGCTCTGGCGGCCGTCCCAGGCTGAAGGCCCGCCTGATGGCAACCGGCCAGGCCGGCACCTTTGGCGAGAGCGGCCAGCGCTTTACCGCTAGCGTGGAAGACACGCCGATCAACAGCAGGGAGCTGCTGGCGCGGGTTGATTTTTCGCCGGACAGCAACGCCGGGATGGAGTCCATGCTGGGCTTTCGTCAGGATCTCGGCTACGCCGGCTCTGTGCAGTCGGTCGCGGCAGTGAGCATCCATCCCGACGAAGCCGACGGCGGGGGCGATCAGGGCTTTGGCGAGGCCGTGGTCCGTACCGCAGAAACCCTGCACCTTGGCCCCGACATCGACGCCCAAGCCGGCTCGACCGCGGTCCTTGGCCGCATGGGCGGCCGCTCGCCCGACACCATCTCCGTCGGCCTGCCCTTTGCCTCAGTGGAATGGCGTGGCGGCGACTCCGCCGTGCGCTACCGCATGGCCACCATGATCGAGGAGCCGGAATCCGGCGACGCGGCCATGCCCCGCTTCGCCATGCAGAACGGTAAACTGGTGGTCGAGCGCGGCATGCACCAGGAGATTGGCTGGCGGCGCAACACCGACACCTCGAGCATGGCGGTGATGGTCTATACCGATACGGTCAGCGACCCCATTCTTGAGGCCATGGCGCACTTTGCCGCCTCCGATGCGGGTGTTTCTCCGGTGGCCTCAGCCGCGCTGCTCGATCCTGCCAGCGGCATGCTGCGCGCGGCCGGTCCGGCCTTTTCCTCCACCGGCGTCGAGGCGGTGGTCGAGCGCCAGTTGCATGGCAACAGCATCCGGCTCAGCTACGCCAACGGGGACGCGCTGGTGATGCCCGCGCTGCCGGCTCCGGCCACGTTCAGCCAGATCATGAGCACGGCGCATCCACGCCGCACCCAAGCTTACAGCATCTCTCTCTCCGGCACGCTGGACGGCAGCGGCACCCGCTGGCGCGCCAGCTACCGCTGGCAGCCGGACGACACCGTTACCGCCGCCGCGCCCTTTGCCGAAAACGCCGCCCTGCCCTATCTCAACATCCATCTCCGCCAGCCCATTCACATCTGCCGCGGCGGATCGAGCAGCATCGATGCACTGGTAGAAGTCCGCAATCTGCTCGCCCAGGGTTACCACCCCTACATCCTCAGCGACGGCTCGCTGCTGATCTTCGCGCAGAATCAGCGCGGCGTCCGCGCCGGCCTTGCTTTCACGTTCTAAATTCTCTTTCCCCGATCCCGCCTCAGGTTCCACAATTTCACCAGGGAGCGCCCGCTGCGCAAATCCCGCTTTCCCCACTGCACCGGGCCGCCGCAACCGGGTATCATTCCTCCGTATGCCCAACCAATCGTTCGCACAGCCCGGAAATCTTACCCGCCGCGCCGCTCTTAAAGCCGGCCTGACCGCAACCGCGCTGGCGCCATTCGCCGCCGCCGTAAAGGGAGAAGCAAGCGTGACCCCGAGGAAGGATCGCATCCATCAGTCCGTCTGCCGCTGGTGCTACAAAGACACGCCGCTCGATCAGCTCTGCGCCTATGCGGCCCAGATCGGACTGAAGGGTGTCGACCTGCTCCAGCCCGAGGAGTACGACACGCCACACCGCTACGGCATCATCTGCACCATGGGCTATGCCAATGGCGGCACCATTCCGGACGGCCTGAACCGCGTGGAGAATCACGCCGCCATCGAGGCCGGCTTCCGCACCAACATTCCACTGGCCGCAAAGGCCGGCGTTCCCAACGTCATTACCTTCTCCGGCTATCGCCGCGGCATGAGCGACGAGGAGGGAGCGCGCAACACCATCCTCGGCCTCAATCGCGTCAAGAAGATTGCCGAAGACAACGGCGTGACCATCTGCATGGAACTGCTCAACAGCAAAGTCAACCACCCCGACTACATGTGCGACCACACGGCGTGGGGCGTGGGCGTGATGGAGCAGGTGAACTCGCCCAATGTAAAGCTGCTCTACGACATCTACCACATGCAGATCATGGAAGGCGACCTCATCGATACCATCCGCGCCAACCACGAATGGATCGCCCACTTCCATACCGGCGGCGTACCCGGCCGCCATGAGCTCGACGATACGCAGGAAGTGCAATGGGACGGCGTAATGCGTGGCATCGTAAGCACCGGCTTCAAGGGGTACGTTGCCCACGAGTTCATTCCCGTGCGCGATCCCTTCACCAGCCTGCGCGCCGCCGTCGATCTCTGCGATGTGTAAAGAATGCTTTGCCTGCGGTCCGCGTCCGGGATGGGCAGGCCGATGGCTCGCAACCACGCCAGCCGGCCGCGCTCTGATGGACGCGGCTTTCAGGCTCCCATGTCTTGTCGAAATACTCTGTTGCGAATCGGAAAAAGCGGCTCGGCCGCGCGCAACGCATGTTGACGAATAGCCTCAAAGAAACCAATCCGGAAAAAACCAAGCGAGAAGGAACCAGAACCGATGAAGTCCCTGCTCTTGTCCGAGTACAACCATCTTGAAATTGCCGATATGCCTCTGCCCGCCGTAGCCGCCGACGAAGTGCTCGTCCGCGTGGAGGCCTGCGGCATCTGCGGCAGCGATGTGCATGGCTACGACGGCACCTCCGGCCGCCGCATTCCGCCCATCGTCATGGGCCATGAAGCCGCGGGAACGGTGGAGTCCGCCGGCTCCGCCGTGCGCGGCTACAAGCCCGGCGACCGCGTCACCTTCGACTCCACGGTTTATTGTGGCGCCTGCGCCTTCTGTGCCGCCGGCGACGTGAACCTCTGCGACAACCGCCAGGTCATCGGCGTCTCCTGCGGTGACTATCGCCGCCATGGCGCGTTTGCTGAATTTGTCGTGGTACCGCAGCGCATTCTCTATCCGCTGCCGGCAGCCATCGAATTTTCTGAAGCCGCCATGCTGGAGGCTGTCTCCGTCGCCCTGCATGCCGTGAACATCTCCCAGGCCAAAGGCGGCGAGACGGCGCTGGTTATTGGCGCCGGCATGATCGGACTGCTCACGCTGCAGGCTGCGCGCGCCGCCGGCTGCGCGCGGGTCTTCATCTCCGACGTGGACTCGACGCGACTCGCCCTCGCCACCCAGGTGGGCGCGGACAAGGCGCTTAACGCTTCAGGCGCGGACCTGCTTGCGGAAATCCAAAAGCTCACCGGCGGCCGCGGCGTCGATATCGTCTATGAAGCCGTGGGACGCAATGAGACGGTGGCCTCCGCCATCGACTGCGCGCGCAAAGGCGGCACCGTCACGCTGGTGGGCAACATTACGCCGGAAGTGACGCTGCCGCTGCAAAAAGTGGTTTCGCGCCAGATCCGTCTGCAGGGTTCCTGCGCTTCATCGGGCGAATACCCGCAGGCCATCGAGCTGATCGCCAATGGAAAAATTCGGGTCAAGCCGCTTATCACCGCGGTGGCTTCGCTCGAAGAAGGTCCGCGCTGGTTCGAGCGGTTGCATGCGCGTGAGCCCAACCTGATGAAGATCATCCTTGCGCCGAGGGTCCCATGAGCGAGAACCTCTTCGATCTCACCGGGCAGGTCGCCATCGTTACCGGCACCAGCCGCGGCCTGGGCCAGTATTTTGCCAAAGCGCTGGCGCGTGCAGGCGCGGACCTGGTGTTGACCAGCCGCAATCGCGAAACCCTTGCTCCCTTTGAGGCCGAGATCAAGGCGCTCGGCCGCCGTGCCGTTTCGCTCGAACTCGATGTGCGCAGCCAGGACAGCATCGAGAAGATGGCCGCCGACGCGGAAGCCGCCTTCGGCCAGATTCACATTCTTGTCAACAACGCGGGCTGCAACATCCGCAAGCCCGCGCTGGATGTGACATGGGACGACTGGAACCAGATTCTCGACACCAATCTGCGCGGCACGTTCTTCGTTGCGCAGGCCGTCGGGCGGCGCATGATCGCCAAAGGCTACGGCCGCATCGTCAACATCGGCTCGGTCACCAGCGTGTTTGGCTACGCCGGCCTTACGCCGTATGGCGCCAGCCGCGGCGGCGTGCGCCAGATGACCATGAGCCTGGCCGACGACTGGGGCAAACACGGAGTCACCGTCAACTGCCTTGCGCCCGGATGGTTTCGCACCGAGCAAAATAAGGTGATGTATGAAGACGAGGGCTGGGTCGAGTACCTCGTCGAGCGCATTCCCATCAAGCGGCCCGGCCAGCCGCACGACCTCGACGGCGCGGTGGTTTTTCTAGCTTCGGAAGCCAGCCGCTACGTCACCGGCCAGATATTGCTCGTCGACGGCGGCATCACCACCGGCTCCACGCGCGCAACCGTCGCTCCGAAGAAGTAGAAACAGGATCGAAGCAGGTTTTAGAGCGTCGATCATAGCTTGCGGGAGCACCAATATTGGGTGCCCCAGGTCTCGCTTCTGAGACCGGGGAAACCGAGAGGCCAAAGATACCAGCGGAAATTCTTCTAACCCGGGATAACTTTCCATGATCAGTTGTCGACTGCAAATTAAGCTCATCCTGTTTCTGGCGCTTGCATCAAGCTGCAGCCTGCCTGCACAAACCTCCTCCACTTTTTCCTCCGCAAACGACTCGTTGATGCAGGGCTTTCTCGCTCCGCCTAACGGCGCGCGTCCGCGTGTGTGGTGGCACTGGATGAACGGCAACATCTCCGAAGAAGGTATCAAGCTCGATCTCGACTGGATGCATCGCGTGGGCCTGGGAGGCGTCACCTTCTTTGAAGGCGCCATCAACACGCCGCAGGTCGTGCCCGAGCGGCTCATCTACATGACGCCCGCGTGGAAGCGCGCCTTCAACTACGCCGTGACCACCGCGCGCGGCGACGGCATGGAAGTGGCCATCGCCAGCTCGCCCGGATGGAGCGAGACCGGCGGCCCGTGGGTTCCCGCGGCGCAAGGCATGAAGAAGATGGTCTGGTCGGCCACGCGTATCGAAGGCGGCAAGCCCTTCAGCGGCGTTCTGGCTCATCCGCCGCAGGTGGACGGTACGTTTCAGGACTTTCGCGTCTCCGGCCGCCGCAGTCCGGACGGAAAAATCATAGTTCCACCCCAGTTCTATACCGATGTCGCCGTCATCGCGTACAAGATTCCCGAAGGCGACGAGCCGCAGTCCGCGCTCGATCCGCGCATCACGGCGAGCAGCGGAGAAGTGAACGCCGCCGCGCTGGCAGACGGCGATGTGAACACCGCCGCGCTCGAGCTGCCAGCCGAGACCCAGGGAAGCGAACCTTGGGTGCAGTTCGACTATGGCCATCCGCAGACCATCCAGGCCGTCACTCTCGCCAGCCTCGACGATGCGATCAGCGTCTTCGATCATACCGACGACGCGATTCCGCCGCGCCTGGAATCTAGCGATGACGCCCAGCACTTCCGCAAAGTCGCCGACATCCCTTTCAGCAGCATCGTCGAAAGCACCGCCTCGTTTAACCCGGTCACGGCGCGCTACTTCCGCGTTGTCTTTCCCGCGCAGCCCGCCGGCATTCGCGTACATCCGCATCGCATTAGCGAGCTGGTGCTATCGAGCGGCGCGCGCGTCGACCAGTTTGAAAAGCGCGCCGGTTACGCCAACTCGCGCAACTTCTACGCCATCTCCGATCCGCAGGTTGCGCCCGCATTCATCGTCTCGCCAAAGGACGTGATCGACCTCACCTCCCGCATGAAGTCCGACGGCACGCTCGACTGGACTCCGTCCACCGGCAACTGGATGGTGCTGCGCATAGGGTCTTCGCTCACCGGCCACGAGAACGGCCCCGCGCCCGCTGAAGCCACCGGCCTTGAAGTCGACAAACTCAATCGCGGCTACGTGAAGAACTACGTCGACGGCTATCTGAAGATGTACGCCGGCACGGTGGGCGCCGATCTTATGGGCAGGAACGGCATCTCCTTCATGCTCACCGACTCAATCGAAGTGGGCCCGCAAAACTGGACCGATGATATGCTGTCCGACTTTGAGCGCCTGCGCGGCTACGATGCGCGTCCCTGGCTGCCCGCCATGACCGGCGTCATCATCAAGAGCGTCGCCGACACCAACCGCTTCTTATGGGACTTTCGTCGCACCATCGGTCAATTGCTGGCCCAGAATCACTATGGTGAAATTGCCGACGACCTGCACGCGCACGGGATGAATTACTACAGCGAGGCCCTTGAGTTTCATCGCCCCTCGCTCGGTGACGACATGGAAATGCGCAGCAAGGCCGACGTACCCATGGGCGCCATGTGGACCTGGGCCGGCAGTCCCGGACCGGAAGTGGACTATCTCTCCGATCTGCGCGGCGCCGCTTCCGTGGCTCATATCTATGGGCAGAATATTGTCGGCGCCGAGTCGATGACCTCGCGCGGACCGGCCTGGTCGTTTTCGCCCGACAGCCTCAAGAAAGTCGCCGATCTAGAATTCGCGCTCGGCGTCAATCGCTTTGAGATTCACGAGTCTTCGCATCAGCCCGTTGCGAATATGGCTCCCGGCATGACGCTCGGGCCCTTCGGGCTCTGGTTCAATCGCAATCAGACCTGGGCCAATCAGGCAGGCCCGTGGGTCAATTACCTGACGCGCTGCTCTTATCTGCTGCAGCAAGGCCATTTCTATGCGGATGTGGCCTACTTCTATGGCGAAGAGGGACCGCTCACAGCGGTCTTTGGATGGAAGCCAATCGAGGATGCCCCCGACGGTTATGGCTTCGACTTTGTCAACAGCGACGTCCTGCTGCACCATATGTCGTTTGAGCACGGCCGGTTGGTCACTCCCGGCGGAACCAGTTATCGCATCCTCTATCTCGGCGGCCGCAGCCAGCGCATGACGCTTCCTGTCCTGCGCCAGTTGAGAGATTTCGTCGCGCAGGGCGCGGTGATTGTGGGCAACCGGCCCACCGACTCGCCCAGCCTTGCCGACAATGAAGCCGAGGTCCACAAAATCGCCGATCAGTTGTGGGGCGGCACCGGCCAGCCGGGCCAGTCGGTTCACAAGTTTGGAAAGGGAAGGGTCTACTCCGGTATGAGCGCCAACCAGGTGCTTGCCGCGCTCGATACCGCGCCGGACTTCGAATACACCAAGCCCGAGCCGGACGCCGCGCTGATGTTCGTGCACCGCAGACTGGCCGATGGCGACCTCTACTTTGTCGACAATCGCCGGGACCGCGCCGAAAGCGTGAACGTAACTTTCCGCGTGGACGGCAAATCGCCGGAACTGTGGAACGCCGCAACCGGCAAATCGCAGCCCGTTTCCTACCGCATTGCCAACGGACGCACCACGGTTCCTCTGCATCTGGATCCGTGGGGAACGGTCTTTGTCGTCTTCCGCAAGCCGGCCGCTTCACCTTCACTCCAGCTTGCAAAACCGGTTGAAAGCGAGCTTGCGGGCGCGGAGAGCGAGTTGAATCGCAACTGGAGCGTGACCTTCCCGCCGGACATGGGCGGTCCAGTCAGCCTTGCCGCCACCAACGCGCCGCGAAATGTTCCGTTCGACCGGCTGGCTTCCTGGAGCGAAAACTCCATCGCGGGCGTTCGCTATTTTTCCGGCACGGCAACGTATCGCAAGGATATCCAGATTGCGGCGAGCGACCTGAAGCCCGGCGCGCATATTTGGCTCGACCTGGGCGACGTGAAGGACGTGGCAGACGTAAGCGTGAATGGCCGCGACCTGGGCATTGCGTGGAAGATTCCTTACCGCGTGGACGTGACCGAAGCTCTCAAACCCGGTAACAATGCATTCCGCATCGAGGTGACCAATCTGTGGGTGAATCGCATGATCGGCGACCAGCAGCCATGGGCGCTCAAGAAGTACACTTTCGCCGACTTCACGCCCTATAAGGCCGATTCACCTCTGTTGCCATCGGGCCTGCTGGGGCCTGTGCGGCTTTACGCAACGGCCCCGCAGAAATAGCGCGCTACTGCACCTGCACAGTAATCTTTGTGGTCGCCGAGACTGAGTTCGACGTACCGGTGATGGTGACCGTGTAAGTGCCAACGGTGGTGCCGCCGGCCGCGCTCGCTGAGCAGCCTGAGCTCTGCGGTGCAACGCAGCCAACCAGTCCACCGGCCAGCATCGCGCACAGCGCCACCATGCCCAGCATCGCCCGCCAGCGCCGCCGCCGTGCGGGGATTCCGAACAGCAGCACGCATGCCAGCGCCGCGCCGCCGGCTGGCCACAGGGGTTTGCGTGGCGTGGCCAGGCTGGACACACACTGCGACGATCCGGTCCCGGTAATGGCAACAGCCAACGCTACTTTTTGTGCCGACGCGCCCGCCAGAGCGATCGCACTGGATGAGCCGAAGTTGAACGAAGGAAGATCGACCGCGTTGGCGGGGCTGGAGGAAACGGCCGCCGTCAGGGTGACATTTCCGATGAATCCGGCCTGCGGCGTGATGGTGACTGTGGAGGTGCCGGCTCCGGTTCCAGCGCTGACGGTGACGTTGGTTGCGGCAATGGTAAAGCTGGGCACAGACGCGGCGGTCACCGCGATTGGAGCGGTTCCGGTTGCCGCGTTATAGAACGCAGCGCTGGCCGCGTCAGGAGCATAACTCGCGCTCAAGGTGTCCGATCCCATGGCCAGCGCACCTGCGGGAACTGTGATTGTGGCAGCGCCGCCGCTCAGCGTGGTTGCCGTAGATGTATAGCTTCCGCTCGAAATCTTGACCGTTCCTGTCGGCGTTGCGTATGCACCCGCGCTGGCCACGTTGATAGTCACGGTAGTGGACTGCGAAGTCGTGATGCTCGCGGGCGAAGCCGACACCGTAACCGCAGGCGTGGCCTTCGATCCCACTGTGACTGAGCTTGTGCCGGTCGCGCCGTTGTAGTACGCCGAACTGGTCGAGTCAGGCGTGTAGTTCGCGGTGATTGTGTCGCTGCCGGCAGCCAGAGTACCCGCAGCAACGGTGATAGTAGCCTTGCCGCCGCTCAGCCCCATCGCAGCCGATGTATAGCTTCCACTCGAAAGCGTGATGGTGCCTGCCGGCGTCGCGTATCCAGCCGCGCTGGCCACTGTGACCGTGACGGTAGTGGACTGCGAAGTAGTGATGCTCGCTGGCGAAGCCGAAACCGTAACCGCAGGCGTGGCCTTCGATCCCACTGTGACTGAGCTTGTGCCGGTCGCGCCGTTGTAGTACGCCGAACTGGTCGAGTCAGGCGTGTAGTTCGCGGTGATTGTGTCGCTGCCGGCAGCCAGCGCACCCGCAGCGATGCTGACTGCGGCTTTGCCTCCGCTCAGCGTCGTCGCAACCGATGTATAGCTTCCACTCGAAAGCGTGACGGTG
>DATAVZ010000084.1:0-18492 GCA_036267475.1 Occallatibacter sp. | reverse complement strand
GAATGCCGGTAAAACGGCTTCCGGAGGCAAAAATAACAACAGAAATCGAACCAAAAAACAGGCTCAACTCGCGAAAATCTTTACCGAAAGCAATACTGAACCCAGATACACGAGTTTTTCCGCAGCCTGTTCAGCCCGTACATTAATCACCCAGAATCGACGTGGCTTTAGCCACCGAGGGACTATCATTCGCGCAAGCTTGCCCTCTGACCGCTTGAACATGTATCAGCCTGGATGCCGCATCCTTGACGCAGCTTCATCGCGGCAAGGGTGGGAAAGCACGAATTCACACAGTCAAAGACCCAGTACTGTGACCGCAGGATGATGGAATCGCGCACATCATCTTGGGTGCCCCAGGTCTCGCTTGATTTTGGGCATTAACATACTTGTGTCATCAGGGCGTTTCGTGTCCGAATAAAACCGGCTCTAGCGCCCTACGCCGCAGTTGCCAAGGCAAAAGCGTTTCTTCGGCCTCGCCCCTGATGATTCGAAACTTACAGCATCCATTCTCGGTAAGAATCGGAAACACTTTTGCAGCCTCCGAATCCTCGATGCCTTCGTGCTGCATTTCGATATGGTCGCCTTTGACCTTGAATACCACGGCTTTGTGCGTGTATTTCCTCTTGGACACCCTGATCATCCAATTCGGTTCATACGCATGACTAATCTCGCCGCCAAAATTCGGCTGCACCTTGTATTGCTCAACGTCATGCGCGAGGCCTTCTTGGAGGCTCTCAAATGCGGCCTTGACTTCACATTTGCTCCGCTCGGTCACCCAATCTAGTTCCACAGGTACTTCCTGTTCCCTTACTTCCATATCCGTTATCCTTTCCAGCGGCCAGCAAAATCCATGCTTGAATACTGGCATCTGTAGACAAGGATGTTAACGCCTACATGAAATGAGCACCCGTGGGAAACTTGTGCATACCGTGTAAAACCGAACCCGGAGTATACTTCCGGTAAATAGAAAAGCCCTACCTTGCCGGGTAGGGCCTTCGGTCCTTGCACGATTTTCGCGATTCACCTATTAACTCTGATTTTGCTCTAAACATCCGCGCTGAATTTTTCGCTCTCTCGCATCCGCCGCCGCAAACACGCAGCGGGGAAGACCTTCACCCCGCCGTCACTCCGTATCCGGATTGGGCAGAATCACGTCGCGCACCATCGCGTTCATCTCCGCGCAGGCGGCGATAAACTGCCGCAGCGTCCTGCGCGTCGAGCCGAAGTTGTCAAACTCCGCCGTCGTCATCCCGTCTTCCGCATAAGCTCGTTCGAAGTCGGGAAATTTGTTCAGCAGCGTGTCCACAATCTTCGCGTCCACCGGCGTATCGATCCGCGGAACCACTTCGATGTCGCTCTCGTTGTAGCGCTTCTGCCACGAGCACGGCGGCGAAATCACCACGTTGCCGCCAATCAGCTCGCTCCAATGCATGTGGTTGCGGAAGGCCGCCGAAAGCAGCCGCAGCCGGTAGCCGCGCTCCCGATAAATCCGGTATGCCTTCTTGAATACCGCCACGCCCGCCCACTCCATGTAGCCTGGATCCACCGACAGCCTGTGCTTGTCGTGCAGCACCTTGAGCCAGTCGTCCAGCCGTCCCACCATGATGGTGCATACCGGCCCCATCGTCGCAATGTCCAGTCCCTCGGCCTCGCGCCGCTTCAGTCCCCGCTCCACCGCTTCGGCAACCGCGATCGTCTGTGGCACCGTAAAGCTCACCGTCGCGTTGATGCTTATGCCGCGATACGTCACTTCCTCTATTGCGGCAATGCCCGCCCGCGTGGCGGCGATTTTGACGATCATGTTGGGTGCAAGCTGGTTGAAGTGCAGCGCCTGTTCCACCATGGCTTGTGCGTTGCGATAGTTGCGCGGATCGGTTTGAATCGACAGCCGCCCGTTGCGTCCCTTCTCGCGTTCGAAGATCGGCAGCAGCAGCTTGGCCGCGTTGGCCGAAATCTCCTCCACAATCCGCCATGAAATTTCGTCTTCCGTAGCCTCCGGCATCTGGCTTGCGAGTTCCTTGATGCGCGGCTTCCATACCGCCATCTCCTGCTTGAGCACGGTCACCGCGATTGACGGATTACAGGTGGCGCCTACCCCCCCGTGGCTGATCGAGTAACTCAACTCGTCTATCGAGGCGGAGTCGTTCCACAGGCAAGTTGCCGTGGTCTGCGTCATCTTGTGGAGCGGGCTTTTGAACTGGACAGCGGAGTCGACAGCGGAATCGGTTGCGGGCATGGAAGCCTCCGGAAATGCAAACGTGTGCAATGAAACCCTACCACCCCGATTTCGGACGGTCAAGACGGTCAGGAATGAGCATACTCCACCTCCCGGCTCGCCTTCCAGCCACTCTCCCGCCAGCCTCCAGCCATCTCCGAGCCACCTTAGAGGTTGACAGCAATGGCAGCGGAGGTAGATGATTTTTGACGGCCATGCACACGTGTGCAGATGCTCGTTTTGCACCTTATCCCGGCTATTTTTGCGCTTTATGCCGGCTTAAACGGAGAGTTTTTATGGGTAATTCACTGCTCGTTCCGCCGCAGGTCTTTCACAACCAAATCGCTGATTTCGGCTTCGAATTTCTCTCCTTTGAGAGCCGCAAGCTCAACAAAGGCGACAACTTCAGCGCCGCAACCGGAGCTCGCGAGCTGGCCATCGTGGTCCTCGGCGGCGTCTGCTCCGTCGCCAGCTCCCGGGGCACGTGGAACAACTTCGGCAAGCGAGCAACTGTCTTTGATGGAATGCCTTACACCCTCTACCTGCCTATCGAAACCGAGTTCACCGTCACCACTGAATCAAGCTGCGACCTGGCCTTCTGCTACGCCAAGGCCGAAATCGAATTTCCCGCGCAGCTTGTTACCCCCGAAATGGTCGGCATCGAGATCCGCGGCGGCGGCAACGCCACCCGCCAGATTCACGACATGATTCCGCCGTCGTTTGCCGCCCACCGCCTCATCGTGGTCGAGGTCTTCACCCCCTCCGGCAACTGGTCCAGCTTTCCGCCGCACAAGCACGACGTGCACAACCCTCCCGGCGAAGTCGATCTCGAAGAGATCTACTACTACCGCATCGAAAAGCCCGAGGGCTTTGCCATCCAGCGCGTCTACACCCGCGACAAGCATCTCGATGAAACTCTCACCGTGCGCGATGGCGAGCTGGTGCTCATTCCCGAGGGCTATCATCCGGTGGCGGCGGCGCACGGCTACAACGTGTATTATCTGAACGCGCTCGCCGGCTCGGCCCGTTCGCTCGCCGCTTCCGACGACCCGGATTACGCCTGGGTGCGCGGCGCGTGGAACGAAAAAGATCCGCGCCTGCCCATGATTGGCAGATGACTCGCAGATGATCCGCAGCTACCCCACCCCCTATCGTTCCGGTTCGCCGGAGAGTCCCGGACCGAGCCCCGCAGAGAGAGTGAGCCCCCCAGAGTGAGTCAAGGAGTGATTCCCATGAAGACGCGCCGCATCACCATGGCCCAGGCGCTGCTTGCGTTCCTTAAAAATCAATATGTCGAGCGCGACGGCCGCGAGCATCGCTTTTTTGCCGGGGTGCTGGGCATCTTCGGCCACGGCAATGTGGCCGGAATCGGCCAGGCCCTTGGCCAGGACACGGAGCTGCCCTTCATCCTGATGCGCAACGAGCAGAGCAGCGTGCATCTGGCCACCGGCTACGCCAAGGCCAGCAATCGCCTGCGCGCCTTTGCCTGCACCTCATCCATCGGCCCGGGCGCAACCAACATGATCACCGGCGCGGCGCTGGCTACCATCAACCGGCTGCCGGTTCTGCTGCTGCCCGGCGACATCTTCGCGCGCCGCAACGTCGCGCCGGTACTGCAGCAGCTTGAGTCGCCACTCACGCAGGACACCGGGGTCAACGACTGCTTCAAGCCCGTCTCGCGCTACTGGGACCGCATCTATCGCCCCGAGCAATTGATTACAGCCCTCCCCGAAGTGATGCGCGTGCTCACCTCGCCCTCGGACTGCGGCGCGGTCACGCTCTCGCTGCCCCAGGACGTGCAGACCGAGGCCTATGACTATCCGGAAGAGCTTTTCGCCAAGCGCACCTGGCTCATCCGCCGCGGCGCGCCCGATGCGGTTTCGCTGGACCGAGCCGTGGCCGCCATTGCCGCCGCGCGCAAGCCGCTGATCGTAGCCGGCGGAGGCGTCCTGATGAGCGAGGCATCTGCCGCACTCGCCGCTTTCGTCGAGAAGACCGGCATCCCGGCCGGCGAAACCCAGGCCGGCAAAGGCTCGCTCCGCTGGGACCATCCGCAGTGCATGGGCGCCATCGGCGCAACCGGCTCGCTGGCATCCAATCGACTCGCGCACGATGCCGACCTGGTCATCGGCATCGGCACCCGCTACTCCGACTTCACCTCGGCCTCCATGACCGCCTTCCAGAACCCGCATGTGAAGTTCGTCAACATCAACACCGCGGAGTTCGATGCCTGCAAGGTCGGCGCCATTCCCGTCGTGGCCGATGCGCGCGTGGCGCTTGAAGCGCTGGCCGCCGTGCTCCACGACTACCGCAGGGGCTACCGCGTGCCCGCGGAGTATGCGGCGCAGATCGCGGATCTCAAAACCCAGTGGGAAGCCGAAGTAGATCGCATCTTTCACCTCGAAAATCCCGGCAAGCCCGCGCAGAGCGAAGTCATCGGCGCAATCTGGCAGGCTGCCGGCGAGCGCGATGTGCTGCTTTCCGCCGCGGGCAGCCATCCCGGCGACCTGCACAAGCTGTGGCGCACGCGCACGCCCAACGGCTATCACATGGAGTACGGCTACTCCTGCATGGCCTATGAGATTCCCGCCGCCATGGGCGCCAAACTCGCCGATCCCAGCCGCGAGGTCTTCGCCTTCGTCGGCGACGGCACCTATCTGATGATGCCCACCGAGATTGTCACCTCCGTGCAGGAGGGCATCAAGATCATCATCGTGCTGGTCGACAATCACGGCTACGCCAGCATCGGCAGCCTCAGCCGCTCGCTTGGCCAGGAGGGCTTCGGCACGCGCTACCGTATGCGCAGCGGTGCAACCGGCCAGTTGGACGGTGATGTGCTGGCCGTCGATTTTGTGGCCAACGCCCGCAGCCTTGGCGCGCACGCCATCAGGGCGGCCAATCTCGCCGAGTTCAAAACTGCTCTTGAAGAAGCCAAGGCCAACGACCGCACCACCGTCGTCGTCATCGAAACCGACCCATCGGTCGGCGTTCCCGGATACGACTCCTGGTGGGACGTTGCCGTGGCAGAAGTCTCTGAAGTTGAAAGTGTGCGTCTTGCCCGTGCACGCTATGAAGAAGCGCGCAAGCGCGAGCGGCATTATCTCTAGCGGAGGTCCATTCAGTCATGTCAGTCATGGCGGAACGTTTGCAGAATTTTATCGACGGCGCATGGCGCACATCCGGAGCCGGCCAGACGCTCGACGTGATCAATCCCGCGTCGGTGAAGGTGCTGGCCCAGGTGCCGCTCTCCACCGCGCAAGACGTGAACGATGCGGTAGAGATTGCCGAGCGGGCGTTCCTTGAGTGGCGCCGGACGCCGGTAGTCGATCGCGTGCAGCCTCTGTTCCGGCTCAAAACGCTGCTCGAAGAGAATCGGGACGATCTCGCGCTTTCCATCACCAACGAGTGCGGCAAAACTCTGGCCGAGAGCAAGGGCGAAATGCTACGGGCCATCGAGAATGTCGAAACCGCATACGGCATGCCCATGATGATGCAGGGAACCAACTGCGAAGACATCGCCAGCGGCATCGACGAGCACATGATCCGTCAGCCGCTCGGTGTGGTCGCGGCCATCACGCCCTTCAATTTTCCCGGCATGATCCCTTTCTGGTTCATGCCTTACGCGGTTGCTGCGGGAAACTGTTTTTTGCTCAAGCCCTCTGAGCGCGTGCCCATCACCTCGCAGAAGATTTTCGCTTTGATCCAGAAAGCGGGCTTTCCCAGTGGCGTGATGCAGCTTGTGAACGGCGGACGCGACGCGGTCAACGCCATCCTCGATCACCCCGGCATCCGCGCCGTGAGCTTTGTCGGCTCCACGCCCACGGCAAAATACGTTTACAGCCGCGCCGCGGCCAACGGCAAGCGCGCCCAATGCCAGGGCGGCGCCAAGAATCCCGTCGTCATTATGCCCGACGCCGACATGGAAACGACCACCCGCATCCTGGCCGATTCCGCATTCGGCTGCGCCGGACAGCGCTGCCTGGCCGCCTCAGTGGCCATTACCGTGGGCGGCGCGCGTTCCGGCTTTACTGAGCAAATAGTCGCCACCGCCGCCGATCGCAAAGTCGGCTACGGCGCCGCGCCCGGCATCGAGATGGGCCCGGTTATCTCCGCCGAAAGCAAGACGCGCATTGAAGGACTCATTGCCCAGGGCGAGCGCGAAGGCGCGCGTGTGCTGGTGGATGGCCGCGGCCGCAAGGTGGAGGGCTATGAAGACGGCTACTTCATACTGCCCACCGTGCTCGACGACGTGCCGCCCGATGCCGAGACCGCGCGCACCGAGATCTTCGGTCCCGTGCTCAGCCTCATGCACGCCGCCAGCATCGACGAAGCCATCGCGCTGGTGAACGGCCGCAGCTACGGTAACATGGCCTGCATCTTCACCACCGACGGCGCCAACGCGCGCCGCTTTCGCTACGAGGTAAACGCCGGCAATGTCGGCATCAACGTAGGCGTTGCCGCGCCCATGTCGACTTTCCCGTTCAGTGGGTGGGGCGACAGCTTCTTCGGCGATCTGCACGCGCAGGCGCATCACGCCGTGGAGTTCTACACCCAGACCAAGGTGGTGGTTGAGCGCTGGCCGAAGCAGTGGAGCCGCAAGTTCTAAGGGCAGGGAACAGGGAATCCTCTAAATCGCGGACATTCGCTGTTGCCCCGCGCATGAGCAATCGACTGGATACCAAAAGGACTGGGAGAACGATGAAACATCTGTTGGTCGGCAACGCGCCGTGTTCGTGGGGTACGCTGGAGAATCAGGACCGGAGCGAATCGGTTCCATACGATCGCATGCTCGATGAGCTCGTCGAGACCGGATACACAGGCACAGAGCTGGGCGATTGGGGCTACATGCCCACCGATCCCGCGGCTCTCCGGGCCGAGCTCGACAAGCGCAATCATCTCGTCATGCTGGGCGCATTTGTTCCTGTCGCGCTCAAGAATCCACAAGCGCACGCTGAAGGCGTCGCGGTGGCCGTAAAGACCGCGCAACTGCTCGCTTCAGTAGCCGCCGCGCCGCCGCCTTATCTGGTCCTCTCTGACGATAACGGCACCGATCCGGAGCGCACCCGGCTGGCCGGCCGCGTGCCGCCCGGCGCGGGCCTCGGCAAAGACGAGTGGAAGACCTTTGCCGCCGGCGCCGACCGCGTTGCACGCGCGGTTTTCGACGCTACCGGACTGCGCACCGTTTTTCATCACCACTGTGCGGGCTACGTGGAAACTCCTGACGAGATCGCCACGTTGCTCGACCTGACCGATCCCGAGCGGCTGGGTCTGGTTTTTGACACCGGCCATTACTGCCACGGCACCGGAAAGGAAGAGTGCGACCTGGTGGCCGCGCTCGATCGCTACGCCGGCCGCATCTGGTACATCCACCTCAAAGACATCGATCCCGCCGTCGCCAGCCGCGGCCGCCTGGAAGAGTGGGACTACTTTACCGGCATGCGCCATGGCGTTTATTGCGAGCTGGGCAAAGGCTGCGTCGATTTCCCGGCCCTGCTTCGCTGGCTCGCAGCACGCGATTACCAAGGCTATGCGCTCGTGGAGCAGGACGTGCTGCCTGGCATGGGTACGCCACGCGAAAGCGCGCAGCGCAACCGCGAATACATCCGTTCGATCGAATCGAATTTCGCCTGAATCGCGCTTTCGATTTTTCTGCCGGACCATATTTCTCTCCCGGATCATGAAGCAGTCGCTGTGAAGCAGAACGCATTTTTGGCTGAAAACATTTCGATGAGGGCACTGATGAGCACTGGAAAGCTTCGTTTTGGAATTCTTGGCGCCGGACGCATTGGGCGCGTACATGCGGAGACACTCGCCTTCCGCCTGCCGGAGGCGGAGATTGCCGCCATCGCCGACATCAATCCGGAGGCCGCGCGTGCGCTCGCCGCGCGCTGCGCCATTCCGCGCGTGGCGGACTCTGCCACGGAAATTTTCGCCGATCCCGGCATCGACGCGGTGCTCATCTGCACCTCCACCGACACCCACGCCGGCCTGATTGTGCAGGCGGCCGAGGCCGGCAAGCACATCTTCTGCGAGAAGCCGGTTTCGCTCAGCCTTGAAAAAATCGACACGTCGCTGGCCGCTGTGGACAAGGCCGGCGTCAAGCTGCAGGTGGGCTTCAACCGCCGCTTCGACTCGAACTTCATCCGCGTGCGCCAGGCTGTTTCAGGCGGCGAAATCGGCACGCCGAATCTGATGCACATCGTAAGCCGCGACCCCGCGCCGCCGCCGCTCACCTATCTGCGCCCCTCCGGCGGACTGTTTCTCGACATGATGATTCACGACTTCGACATGGCCCGTTATCTGCTCGGCGACGAAGTGGAACAGGTGTATACGGCGGCTACGGTCATGGTGGATCCGGGATTTGCCAAAGAGGACGACTTTGACACCGCGGTGGTGGTGCTGCACTTCAAAAGCGGCGCCATCGGCACCATCGACAACAGCCGCAAGGCGACGTTCGGCTACGACCAACGGGTTGAAATCCTGGGCAGCAAAGGAAAAATCGCCAGTGAAAACCGCTATCCCAACCAGGTGATGGTCAGCGGCGAAAAATGCGTTTACACTGATCTGCCTTTGAACTTCTTTATGCAGCGTTACACCGAGAGCTTTGCCCTGGAGCTGGAGCTCTTTGTAAAGTCGGTGCTTGAAGACAAGCCCACCGCGGTCACCGGCGCTGACAGCCGCGTGCCCGTGGTGATGGCCCTGGCCGCGCGCAAGTCTTATGATGAGCACCGCCCGGTCAAGCTGAGCGAGGTGTCGTAATGAGAGATGTCGTAATGAACGAGGTGTCGTAAATGGATCAGGGAAACCAGCGATCGACCTTCCTGTGCATTCTCACCGACCTGCATCTGTGGGTTCCCGTGGCGGTGCTTGTTCTCGGCATCGCGTTGTTGATGAGCCTGAGGTGAGCCGAGTGAACTCCAACCCGGCCATCGCCCCTGCGCGCTCCACAATTTCGCTCCACCAGTTGGGCGTCTTTTGTGGACTGGCCGCGGCCGTGTGGCTGGGCAGCGCCGAGGCGCCTACCAAGCTAGTCAATGAAGGCTTCTCTCCCTTCCTCATCTCCATGGGCATGGTGATGGGCGCATTCGTCGCGCGCTGGACCCTGCCCACACTGCTCAAAGGCACGGGCTTTCTGTTCAGCGACCTGCGGGCCAAGCCGCACCTGCTCGTGTGGGCCATCATCGCCGGCATGCTGTGGGCCGTCGGCAACACGCTTACCATCTTCGCCGTGCGCAACGTCGGCCTGGCCATCGCCTTTCCGCTCTGGAACACCAACAGCCTGGTCGGCCTGGCCTGGGGATGCCTGCTGTTCCGCGAGTTGCACGGATCAAAGCCGAAGGACTGGGCCAAGGTCATCGGCGGCGCAGCAGCCATCGTCTTCGGCGCGACCGTGCTTGCCGTCGCCACCGCGCATCAGTCGTCCGCCGCGCCAGGCCGCGTCCAGATCGGCATTCTCGCCGCGCTGGGTGCGGGCCTCATGTTCGGGACCATGTACATCCCCTATCGCAAGGCCTACATCAGCGGCATGAATCCGCTCTCCTTCGTGACCATCTTCACCTTCGGCGAGCTGGGTACCGTGCTCACGCTGGCGTGGATTTTTTACGGCAGCGCCGGCACCGTAGTCAGCGAGTTGCACCGCGCCCGCACCATGCTCTTCTGGCCGTTCCTGGGCGGATTCTGCTGGGTTATCGGCGATCTGTTCCAGCAATACGCCGCAAAGTATATCGGCATCAGCCGCGGCATTCCGCTTTCCAACACCAACCAGATATGGGGACTGGCCTGGGGCGCGCTGGTGTTCGGCGAGTTCGTGGGACTGAGCGGCTCAGGCCGCGCGCTGGTTATCACCGGTTCGCTGATCATGATTCTCGGCGTGGTTTCGATCAGCATGGCTGAGCCGCCGCCGTCGGAGATGGAGAACTGGAACAAGGCCATGCGCCGCGAGTGCGACCGCTACAATCTCGATTCAGGCACTGTGGCCGCCGTCGTCAGCGGCGAAGATCCGCTCGCTGAGCATCCGTCGCGGCGCCGCTGGTGGGAGGTTCTGGTGGTGTGCGTGTCGGTGGGCATCTTTGTGTGGCTGGCCGTCGGTACCCGCGCCCAGCACATCTATGTAAGTCTGCCGTGGATGACCGTGCTGATCGTCGGCACCATCATTCCGCTGTTCGTGTGCGGAACGCTTTTGTGGAAGCGGACGCGCTTCTCCTGAGCCCGCTCACTCCGTGTGCAGCGCGATGTCGAAGAGCAGCAGGCTCGCCGTGGTGAAGATGATGTCGTAGCCGACCAGCATCTTGATCCACAGCGTGGGCTCGCTGTCGCCGGAGATGATCGCCGTTGTGGCCAGCACCATCGCCAGCAGGGCGGGAATAAAAATGGGAAACAGAATGATGGAGAGCACCAGCTCGCGGTTGCGGCTGCTCATGGCCAGCGCGGCAAAGAAGATTCCGTTGGCCACCAGCGCCCATGTGCCCAGCGGCAGCACCAGCGCCAGCTTCCATGCCTGCCCCTCGATGTGCAGGTCATAAAAGATGATGAAAAACGGCGCCAGCGCAATTTGCACAAGGGTGACGAAGAGAAAATTCACGATCACCTTGGCCAGATAAAGCTCGGCTGCCGCCGAAGGCGCCATTCGCTGCGCGTCCATCACCTGGTGGCGCATCTCGCGCGACCAGGCCTGGTTCAACGCGCTCACTGACGCGAACATGGTGGCTACGCACAGCACGCCGCCCGCGATCTGCCGCGCAAACTCCCCATGCGGATCGAAGGCGATCGAGAACAGCACCACCACCAGCCCGGAAAAAAACAGCATGGAGATGATCGCGTCCAGCGAGCGCCACTCGATGCGCAGGTCTTTTATCAGGTGCGTCCAAAGTGCGCGGCTCATGGGTTGTGCACCTCGCCGGTCAGCTTTACCGCGTCCCTGATCCTCACCGCGTCCTTGGTCAGGTCGGCGATCTGCGCCTGGGCCGCGCGATTGTAATCGTCCGGGCTCAGGATCAACTGCGTCCCGCGGGTTCCCGCCGACACGCTGATCTTGTCGAACAGAATCGCCGTCTCGTCCACGAAAACCGGATACGTCTTTCTGGCGCCAAACACCGTCACGCCGCCGCGGATGTAGCCAGTGAGCGGCTGCACGTCCTTGAGCGAAACCATCTCTGCCTTGCGCAGGCCAGCGGCCCGGGCCAGCTTCTTGAAGTCCAGCTCCGCATCGCCGGGAATCACCGCAAAGACATAAATGCCCGCGCAGCCTGTCGTCAGCAGGGTCTTGAAGACCTGCTCCGCCGGCATGCCGATCTTTTTCGCTACTGTAAGGGCCGAAAGGTCTTCGGGGTCCACTTCATATTCGCGCAATTCAAAGGCAATGCCGAGCGATTCCAGAAACCGTGCGCCGTTGGTCTTCATAGCGAGGGCGCTCCCGGTTCAAGCCCGGCCACGCGTCCGGCGCGCAGCGTCAATACCCAGTCGGCAATGGGCGCGGCCAGCTCGCGCTGGTGGGTGGTGAGCACAATCGTGCGGTCGCTGTGCCGGAATCGCGCCAGCAGCTCAACCATCTGCCGCGCGCTTTCAACATCCATGTTCGAGAACGGCTCGTCCAGCAGCAGCAGCTCAGGCGCCGGCGCCAGCACTCGCGCCAGCGACGTGCGCTGCCGCATGCCCTGCGAGTACTGCCCCAGCGTGCGCTTCAATCCCGGGTCCAGTCCAACCTGGCGCAGCGCTTCGTCCGGCGCAAGGCACGCGCGCCCTGGATAGAGAGCGGCAAAATAGCGCAGATTTTCCGGTGCGGTCAGCTCGTCGTAGAGCATGGGCGCATGGCTCATGTAGCCGATGCGCTCCCGAGCCTGCTGCGGCTCCACTCCATCGAATACGCGCACTGTGCCAAAGCTGGGCCGCAGCAGTCCGGCCAGCATCCGCAGCAGCGTGGATTTGCCCGCGCCGTTCTCGCCCAGCAGCACATAGCAGCGCCCGCGCTCCAGATCGGCGGAAACCTGGCGCAGCGCGGCGAAGGAGCCAAACAGTTTTGAAACCTGGCTGAGCCGGGCGTTGCAGGGCCGCGCGCTGAGGGTGGTGGTTGCGGCCTCGGCGGAATGTGCGTTCATTGAACCGGCAGGCGGATCAGTAGGAAGCGGTGTGGGTAGCGGGAACGGTGTTGGATGCGGTTCGATTCGCAGGCGCCGCGCCGGGCTTCACAGGCGCGTATTTGCTGGCGCACTTGGCCTGGAGCACGGTCGCGTGAAACACCCCGTCGCGGCCATAGGTTCCCTCGGCAAGGGCCTGCGCGTCGTTCTTGAATGTGTCCGGCGGCGGCTCGGAGCCCTTATAGGCAACCGTCAGCATCCGTCCCGTGGCAGCCTTCGGCGAGTGGCTTTCAAACTCGTCCAGCACGAAGGTGATGTGGGTTCCATCCTGCTGGATGGTGCCGGGCTTGACGAATCCTTCCACGCGCAAGCGGTTGGTATAGGCCTTGTTGCCCATTCCGCCCAGTTCGGCAATGGTCACGAAGTAGCTTTTATTCGATCCGTAGCCGGTATAGGCGAGCCAGCCGATGGTTCCAACGATTACGGCGGCCGCTATGCCGATCCGGATATTGTTCCCGGAGAGTTTCATGGTCTGTCATAACGATACGAGGGTTGCAGGCGGGGGTCAAATGGCGGGAACGATCGGGTGGGGGGCGCAGCGCCGAAAACCGGGGTTAGGCATCCGACAAGTTCAGCGTTTTGTCGCACCGTGGCGGCTCACCCGGACCGGACTGGGCTGTCGCGTGTAAGCCACCACGAGTGGCGAGAGAACCAAGGTGACGAATGAGAAGCCAAGCAGGAAATCGATCATGGTCTTCGTTCCTTCCTGCTTTGGGTGATGGCCGTCCATCCGGCTCTGCTTCGTCTGCGAGCGCGCTGATGCATTCAAAAGTAGCGCTGCGCCGCAGAACTGGGAATAGCCCTTCCGCGTAGTGGGCCGGTACCCACTCCGTAACCGCGAACGCGCACGATGGTTCTCATCCGCTGGGTACCTGGCCAGCCGGTCAGTGTGCGGAATCCAGAGTCTGAGCGGCCCGGTCCAGCGCCTCAGCAAGCACGCCAAGCTGCTGCGCCGCCAGCGCGGCGTTTTTGGCGTCGATGGCCTCGTTCACTCCCGGAATCACCACTGCCGAATAACCGGTATATTCTCCCGGCGCGTAGATGGTGTGCCGGAACCAGGGACGGTTGGGCAGCCCGTTCGGCGAGAGCAGGTCGGCCTCTGCCTGGCGCAGCGCGGTGTTCAGGTGATCCAGGTCGCCGTCCGGGGGCGCGATTTGAAGACGATGCACCTTCTCCGCGGTCTTCAAAAAGCGGCTGGCGGCGGATTCGGCCGCGGAAAAATCCAGCGAATCCAGCCCGCTGCCGGCCGCGCTGTTATGGGCTCTGGCCTTGGCCGCGTCGATGTACTGCGCAACTTCGTGCGCGTAGGTCACGTAGTCATAGGGCAGCACCTCGGCGTCGGCCATCCGCACCGCCTCCAGGCCAAACACCCGCGCCATCTCCTGCAGATAGAGAAAATTCGGGTCGGCATTGTGCATGTACCACGCAAAGTCGTCAAAGGTGGAGTGGTACACTCCGTAGGGTCCGTCAGAGCCGATATCGGTCGACGGCACGCCCAGATGCTGCAGAAACGGCGTGTAGTCCGACCCCGAGCCCAGGTCGCCCACGCGCACTTCGCCGCCTGCAACGGCCGCTGTGCCGTTCTCGCGATGCGCCTGTTCGCTCGCCTGGTGGATGCTCCATTGCTGATAGACCGACCCCTCCACCGGACTGGGAACAACCCGCGTAATCTCGCGGACGAACTCCTTGAGCGAGGGCACCGTGGAAGCGGAAAAATCCGGACCCGAGACGGCCACGTCCACATTGGAATAGAGAACCGCCTTTTGGAGCGCCTGCGCATTCTGTTCGGCCCACTCCGTCGAGCCGATCAGGCCCTCCTCTTCGGCGTCCCAACTGCAAAACACGATGGTCCGTTTGGGCCGCCAGCCGGAGCGCAGCAGCACCCCAACGCCGCGCGCCGCCTCCAGCATGGCCGCCGTGCCGCTGGATGGATCCACCGCGCCGTACACCCATGCGTCCCGGTGATTGCCGGCCACCACCCAGTCGTCTGGATATTGCGACCCCCTGACCGTCCCGATCACATCCCAGATAATGCGCCTCTGGTAGTCCTGCTTTGACACCAGGTGAACCGTCACTCCTTCCGGTCCCAGGTGATAGCGGAAGGGCAGCGCGCCCTGCCATCCCGTTGGCACGCCCGGCCCCTTCAGCGCCTGCAGAATCGGCGCCGCGTCGTGATAGCTGATCGGGATGGAGACAATATGCGGCTGATTTCCGTTCGGTGACTGCCGCGCCGAGTCCGGCAGGTCCAGCGTGGAAGCGACGCCCGGAGTCTCAGGATCGCCGGGATACTTGAACAGATATTGCACCGATCCCCGCTGCACCCCGGTGGCCGGCCGCCACGGCCCGATCGGCCACGGATCGCCCTTGTAGTAGCCGTCATCCTGCGGATCGGAGTAGATGAGCACGCCCGCCGCTCCGCGCTGTTCCGCGATGTATACCTTCACGCCGCGAAAGTTGTCGCCGTAGCGGCAGATCACGATTTTGCCGTGCAGGTCGATATGCTGCGCCGCAAGCTCGTTGAAATCCGACAGCCGCCCATAATTGGCGTAAACCACCTCGCCGGTCACGTCGCCCGAGGCCGAGGAGCCGTTGAACGGCATCACCACCCGCGGATCGTCCTGGCCGGGGTCGCCGTCCACGTGCTCGCGCGTGGGGCCGGACATGAGCAGCTTGCCCGCCGGATCATAGGCCTCCACGCGCACCTCTTTCGGCCAATTCATCAGCACGCGATAGGGCACAATCTCCGTCTGGAGCCCGGCGGCGCGAAACTTCTGCGCCACAAACAGCGCGGTCTGGTGGTCGGCCGGCGTGGCCGCCATGTGCGGCGCCAGGGTCAGCGTCTTCAGGTCCTCGCCGGCCAGCTTTGCATTGGGCACGGCCAGAAACTGCTCTTCGATCTTGGACTGCGCCTCGAAGCTGGTGTAGCCGAACACAGGTTGCGTATCGGCCGTCTGGGCCGGCAGCCTGCCGGGACCGGCGTATGCGGCAACCAGCCCGAGCAAAGGGAGGAAGGTGAGCATCTTGCAGCAATTCATCGGCTACACTCCGTGAGCGAGTTGAAGAGGCGTCGAAGAAGTGGGGTCAGTGGGTCTGGGAGCACTGTACGAACTTGCAGCCTGCGGGAAAGGAGCCTGCAGCAGAAGCTGCGCGGCAGGACACAGGAACTTTGTACCCGGCGTGACGAATCTCTCCCGGGTATCTCTCCTGCAAAAACGTGGCATACCGTTCTGGAATGTCTGCTTGTGCTTGGGAACTCGTACTTAGGAAATTGATCGTAACAGAACAGGTGCGCTCGCGCCCGGCCAGATCGCCCTCCGCTTACACTAGAGCCTGAAGGAGAGCCTCTTCTGACCGCGGAACAGCAGCAGGATCTTCAGCCACCGGTTCCCATTGACGTGGTGCGCGTGGAGCAGGCCCTTGCCAACGAGCAGGCCGACCGGCTGCCGCAGGTCATCCGCGCCCTTGAGAATCCCAATTTCAGACTCTTCTGGAGCGGCAACCTGCTCTCCAACATCGGCACCTGGATGCAGAATGTTGCCCTGGGCTGGCTGGTGCTGGTGCTCACCAACTCGGCCTTCTGGCTGGGTGTGATCGGTTTTGCCGGCTCCATCCCGTTCCTGTTTGTCTCGCTCTTCGGGGGCGTCATTGCCGACCGCATGGACAAGCGCCGCCTGCTGCTGGCCACGCAGACGGTAATGATGATTCTCGCATTCCTGCTGGCCGCGCTGGCCTGGTTCAAGGTCATCACGGTCTGGGAGCTTACCCTCATCGCTTTCCTCAACGGCGTGGCCATGTCAATGAACGCGCCCAGCTATCAAGCCATGGTGCCGAGGCTGGTGCGGCGCGAGGACCTCACCAACGCCATCGCGCTCAACTCCGCACAGTTCAACATGTCGCGCATTGTGGGCCCGTCGCTGGGCGGTTACGCCATGGCGCTGTTGGGCATCGCCGGCAACTTTTTCCTCAACGGCCTGAGCTTTCTGGCCGTGCTGTGGGCGCTGGTCCGCATCCGCTATCCCGAAGAGAGGCCCGCGCGCCACGAGAGCATGTGGGCCAGCCTGCGCGGCGGATTTGTCTACCTGCGCGGCGAGCGACAGATGCTGGTGCTGATGTGGATGACAGGAGTGGTCAGCTTTCTGGGCATTCCTTACCTCACCTTCATGCCCTACTTTGCCCGGGATCAGCTCCATGCCGGCGAAACCGGATTGGGCCTGCTTATGGGTTGTTCGGGACTGGGCGCGCTGCTGGGCGCCATCCTGATAGCGGCCCGCGGCGTCATCCGCCATCGCGGCCCGGTGCTCACCGCATGCGGCGTGCTTTTCTTTCTAGCGATTATCGGCTTCAGCTACTCGCACATCTTCGCACTTTCCGGGTGCCTGGCCTTCTGCGAAGGGGCCAGCGGCATTCTCATGGTCTCCTGCTTCAACGTGAGCCTTCAGTATTTGTCGTCCGACGAGATGCGGGGTCGCATCATGAGCATCTACACCATGAGTTTTCTGGGACTGCCGCCGCTGGGGGCGCTGGTTGCCGGCGAGCTCTCCCGGCATATCGATACCGGCCACGCTCTGGCAATGATGGCCGCAGTGGCCATCCTGTGCTTTGTCGCCATCTACGCCAGCTCACCCGCTCTCCGCGAACTCGACTAGACAATCTCTAAATAAGCGACGACTTGAAGGGTACGGGCTTCACAGGCTGCGGAAAAACCCCTGTTTGCTTGCGGATTTTTGTTGGTGGTAAAGTTTTTCGCGCCTGGGGCCTGTTTGGCTGGTTGAATTTCTGTGGATGTTTCGTGCCAAGAGGCCGTTTTTTGCGGTCTCCAGACACACTTCGGCCTTATGCGGCCATGGCTTGAATCGGAATCAGTCTGCGCATGCGCACCAGGTTGCAGGCTGCGATGGTGAGCCGGTAGAACCAGTCCACTCGCTTCAACCCGCGCAGCTTCACCTGGCGCATGGGCCGGTCCAGTTTGCTCCAGCCAAATACCCGTTCGATCAACTTGCGTTTCCTCTGGCTGATGGAGCGCCGTTCATCGGCCTGCTCCGCGGTTGTCAGGCTGTTCTTGCCCAGGTTGCCCTGCGTGTACTGGCTCACATGCGGAGCCACGTTGCGCTTGCGCAGTTGCTCGATAAACTCCGCATCCTGATACTGCGTATCGGCGCCCAGCGTAATCTGCTTATCTCGGCGCCGGTGCACACGGTCTAACAACTTCAGGGCCATCTCTCGCTCGGCCACTGTGGCCGACAGGCTGGCCTCAGCCGCCACCACCAGACCACTACGGTTCTCGATCAACGCGTGGCCCTGATAGCTGGGCACGGCCTTATCCGCCGCAGCCTTCTTGTATAAACGCGCATCCTTGTCGGTCTTCGATTCCACCTTGTCGCGCAAAAGCACTTCTCCCTTGTGTCCCGAACCGGCGCCGGGCGCAGGCGGATCGCCCTTGTCAGTGAAGCTCCGCGCTGCCGCCCAGGCCTGTATCAGCGTCCCGTCCACCGTGAAATGCTCCTCGCTCAGCAGCTGCTTCTCGCGCGCCTCAACCAGCACCGCTTCAAGCAACCGCTGGCTCACCGCGCCGCCGATCAACCGTTCCCGATTCTTGCTAAACACCGTCACATCCCACACCGGGTCGTCCATCTCAAGTCCGACGAACCAGCGAAACAGAAGGTTGTAGTTCAACTGCTCCATCAACTGGCGCTCCGAGCGGATCGAGTACAACACCATCAGCAACGAGGCTCGCAGCAGACGCTCCGGCGCAATCGAAGGCCGGCCCGTGCTGGAATACAGCTTGCCCAGATCTGCATCCATCCGCTCCAGTGCTCGGTCCACAAGAAAACGAATCTGCCGCGCTGGATGGTCCGCAGCGATACGCTGCTCCAACGTCACGTAACTGAACATCCCCGCCTGTCTTTGCTCATCTCCACGCATACTTCTTACTTAAATCAATACCCTGTGGAGAAAAAATAACTTCCATGGGACTTTTTCCGCAGCCTGTAAAGCCCCTTTCATTCTGCTGATCTTATTGGCCCGGCTAAAGCCGTGCCCTTGTTACAAAGCCCCTTCGATTGAGTTTTGCGCAGCCTGTAAAGCCGCGCCCTTGTTACAAAACCTACCCGACATGCTCGCCGGACGAGTTTTTCACCAAGCTGT
>DATAVZ010000083.1:0-23906 GCA_036267475.1 Occallatibacter sp. | reverse complement strand
CAGGATATCGCCGACGATGGTGACGGTTACGCCGGCCAGCGTGTCCGGGCCAACGGAGTGCGCGTCTGGCCGCAGATGCGCGAGGATGGTGCGCAGATCGAGCAGCGCCTGCGTGGGATGCTCGTGCATGCCGTCGCCGGCGTTCAGCACCGGCAACTGCGCCGTCTGCTCGAGCAGCCAGGGCGAACCGGATGAGTTGTGGCGCAGGATGATGGCCTCGGCGCCCAGGGCGCGCAGCGTCAGGCCGGTGTCTTTGAGCGACTCGCCCTTTTCAATGCTGGAGCTGAGGTTCGACACCAGGGTGGTGTCGGCGCCCAGCGACTTGGCGGCCAGCTCGAAGCTGGTGCGGGTGCGGGTGGAAGCCTCGTAAAACAGCAGCGCGATGCGCCGCTTGGCCAGAATGCGGTCGCGCTTGAGCGGGTCCTGTTTTTCAAGCTCCGTGGCCCGGCTCAGCAGGCCGCTTACGGCGTCCACGCTTAGGTCCAGGATGGAGAGCAGCGAGCCGGGGTGGTAGGGGAAAGGGGATGCGGGCGGAGCGGGGGTGTCCAGGGTGCGGCGGCGGGGTTGCGGGTTCATCTTCCTGTCTTCGCCGGAGCGCCGGGCTCCGGTCCGGTTCGGAATCGGAGTCTAGGGATTGACGCGCTCGACGAGCAGCACCTGCTCGGTCTCGTCGATCTCCTGGAATTTGACTTCAATAATTTCCCGGCCGCTGGTGGGCACATATTTGCCCACGTAAGTCGCCTCGATGGGCAGTTCGCGATGGCCCCGGTCGATGAGCACGGCCAGTTGCACACGGCGGGGGCGGCCATGGTCAAAGAGCGCGTCGAGCGCGGCGCGGACGGTGCGGCCGGTGTAGAGCACGTCGTCACAGATCACCACGTCGCGGCCTTCGACGTTGAACCCGATTGACCCCGGCGTGACCACTGGACGGATGTCGGCGGTGGAGAGGTCGTCGCGGTAAAACTGAATGTCGAGAACGCCGGTGTCCACGTGGCGCTTTTCAATGGTGGAGATGAGCTTGCCCAGGCGCTCGGCCAGTGGAACGCCGCGGCGCTTGATGCCCACCAGGGCCAGGTCTTCGCTCCCGTTGCTTTTTTCCACGATTTCGTGGGCCAGGCGCACCAGCGTCCGCTCGATCTCCGAGGCGGACATGAGGCGGCCTTTTACGCGCAGGCCGGAGTTTGTCAGCTCTTCACTCATGGTTGTTTTGCTCTTGCCGGATCATACGAGGGGGCACCATGCCGGGGCAAGTTGTGGACAACGCGTCAGACGGCGCGCAGGAAATCGCCGCTCTTGCCGCCGGATTTCGCCTCCAGACGGACCGCCCGAATGACAATGCCTTTGTCGAGGGCCTTGGTCATGTCGTAGACGGTGAGCGCGGCCACGGCGGCGGCGGTGAGGGCTTCCATTTCAACCCCGGTGGGACCCACGGTGGCGGCCATGGCGGTGATGCGCACGCCACCCTCGGCGATCTCGGCCTGCACGTCAATGTGAGTGAGCGGCAGCGGATGACACATGGGAATCAGCTCGGAGGTGCGCTTGGCCGCCTGGATGCCGGCAAAGCGCGCCACTTCCAGCGGGTTGCCCTTGGGATTGGCGGGCAGAGCCGCCAGCACCGCGGCGGACAGTTCGACAAACGCCGACGCGGTGGCCGTGCGCCGGGTGGAAGGCTTGGCGCTGATGTCGACCATGGAGGCGCGACCAGCCTGGTCGAAGTGAGAAAGCTGCGGTTTTGCGGTCTCGGACATTCGATTCTCCCGAACAAACAATTCAGGTTGCGATGGGTCGTTTTCCACAATTTCCGCAGGTGCTGATGCTGCGGCCATGGAATCCCTCACAGAAGCAGAATACGGACGGTTGCGCCGGCGGACAGGCTGCCGGTTTCTTCCGGCACAACCAGAAAGCAGTTGCACCGGGCCATGGCTGCCAGATCGCCCGACCCCTGCCACTCGATGCGTTCCACCTGTGGCAGTTCACCGGCAAAGCCGCACCGGGCGGGCAGAAAGCGGGTGAGCCCCGGCTTGCCGTTGACCGGGCCGGCCAGCCGCGCCAGGGCGAAGCGTGGTTCATGATGTGCGCGGCCGCACAGTGCGCCGAGCACCGGCGCGGCGAAGAGCAGAAACGTGACTGCCGAGGAGATGGGGTTGCCGGGCAGGCCGAAGAAGTATTTTGCACGATTCTCGTTCGGGCTGGGATTTGAACCGGGCGAGCCGGGCAGCTCCCCGAAGACCAGTGGCTTGCCCGGCTGAATGCGCAGTCCGGTGAAGTGGAAGCGCGCGCCGCGCCGGGCCAGCGCCGGCTCGACCAGATCGAATTTTCCCGCGGAGACGCCGCCGATGACCAGCAACAGATCGGCCTGCGCGGCCTGTTCGAGCGCCTGGTCCAGAGCCTCGGCACGGTCGGCAGCCACGGGCAGCATCCAGGGATCGCCGCCCGCGGCCGCAACCTGCGCGGCCAGCATCTGGCTGCTGGAGTTGCGAATCTGTCCCGGACCGGGCTCGGCTGCGACGGGCACCAACTCGTCGCCGGTGGAGAGAATGGCCACGCTTGGGCGGGTGAAGACTTCAAGCGCGGTGTATCCGCAGGAGGCGGCCAGGGCGATCTGCGCGAAGCCGATCGCGTGGCCCGGGCCGAGCAGTTCATCTCCGGCGCGGGCCTGCGCACCCTGAGCCACAATGTTCTCACCCTGAGAAACGGCTCGCGGAGGCAGCAGCCGCACGTTGCCGGCTTCAGCCTCCACGTGCTCCAGCATCATGACGGCGTCGGCGCCCGCGGGCACCGGCGCGCCGGTCATGATCTCCCATGCGGAACCGGGCGGAATGGGCCCGGCGGGCGGCTGACCTGCGCGGGTTGCGCCGGCGATCGTCAGCCATCGGTGGGCGGAGGCTTCGGCGGCGCGGCATGCGTAGCCATCGCGCGTGGAGCTAGTGAAAGGAGGCTGATCGCGATCGGCGCGAAGCGGGCGCGCCAGCACGCGGCCCAGAGCGCCGCCGGGAGCGCCGTCAGGGGCGGGGTCGAGTTCAACGCGCTGGACTGTGGCGGATGGAGCCAGCCGCGCCGCGTGAGCGGCAATCAGCGCCGCGGCTTCTTCGTACTTGAGAAGAGCGGAGCTCATGGTTGGATTGTAATGGCTGGATTGTAGTGGCGCGATTCAAGTGGGTAGGCAGGCGGGGGCTCGGGTGCAGACAGCAGGGGCGTCCGGCATGCGGACGCCCCTGGGGTGAAACCGGAAAAGAAGAGCTACTTCTTTTTGCCGGCGCGGTAAGAAGAGCTGACCTTCTCCCCAGCCTGCGACAGAATGCCGGCAACCTCGGCGGCATAGGGGCCGGTGGGGGCCAGATCGAGATACTTCTGGTAGGCCTCGGCACATCCCGCGGGCAGAACGATCCGCTGGGTCTTGGGATCGATGGTGGCGGTCTGCACCAGTCCCTGGCCCTTGATGTAGTAGAGAATGGCGTCGTTGGGGTCGGTCTTGATTGCCTCGTCGGCGGCGGCCACCTGCGCTGTTGAATTGTTCTCCTGGAAAAAGATCACAGCTTCATTGCGCAACTGAAGCGAGGCCCGGCTGGGATCGGCCTTGGCAGCCGCATCGTAGGCCGCGTTGGCCTCCGGCACCTTGCCGGTGCGCGCGTAGACTTCGCCCAGGCCGGCCTGGGCCACGCCGATGACCTCGGGGCGTGGCTTCTTCGATGCGGTTTCGAGATCGATGGCTTTCTTGTAGGACGTGATGGCGTCGTCATACTTCTTTTCGCCGGCCTGCGCGTAGCCCAGGTTGTCCCACAGCAGGGCCTCGTCGGGCTTGGCTGTCGTGTCTTTGGCCATCAAGCTATCGATGTCGGCGTACTTGGCGGCACGAATCTCTTCGGTCTTGGCCTCGACGGCGGCCCGTTGCGCCGAAGCGCCCAGTTGCTGCGCTGCGGCCTGCGGAGCGCCATCGATATCACGTTTGTCGTCGCCCACTGTCTTCAGGTCTGAGTTGAGGTGATTGATGAGCACGTTCGCCTTCATCGCCTCGGAGTTGGTCTTCTTCAGGTCTTCGAGCTGCTTGCGCTGCTCTTCGGGCATCTTGTCGATGTATGCCTGGCGGGACATGTCGATGTCCGCGGCCACATCCTCGCCTGCAGTGACCTTCACGTTGGGCAGATCGTCTACCATCTTGCCGGCCGGAGTGTCCGCGGCGCGATAGACGGCCATATAGGTGCCCGGCGCGGCCTGGCCGGTGTAATCGCCGTTGGCGTCGACCGGGAAAGTGTACTTGAGGGTGTTGCCACCATCGGTCGAGAGGCTTACCGAGCCGGCGCCCTGCGCCTGGCCGGTCGGGTTGGTTACGTGTCCGTGAACCTTGCCCATGGCTTCGGCAGGTGCGGCGCCGGCTGCCGGTTGCTGTGCGAAGCCGGGCAAAAGAGCAAAGGCCAGCAGGCCGGCCGCAATGGGCAGACTACGCCAGAGCGAGAAATTGCGTGTCATGTTCTTCTCCTTGAGAGCGGTGCGGACCTGGGCAGCCCACAGCTCTTAAAAACTCGTCAATTCGTGGCAGAACCAACGTTAAATCCAAGCGCAGGCCCTCGACAAGAGGGACGTATCATGAAGCGCACAGCCCGAAGGCGGCCCTACCCTTCGTGTGGACGGTTGAACCGGGCCGCAGGTTGCATGGCTCCGGGCGTGAAACGGCCGCATGTCTACGCCGGGCCAAATGGCAACGGCGCCTCACGGCAAGGGTTGCATCCACAATAAGAATACGCAAAGTCACCCTGCGTAAAACCCACAACACTTTATAACCTGCGACGCCGGAAAACCAGCCACATTCTAAAATAAGTGCATGGCTACGACCATTCGTGCCGCTACCGCGGCGGACGTTCCACAGATATTGACGTTTATTCGCGCGCTGGCGATGTATGAGCGCGCTCCCGACGCGGTGATTGCTACCGAGGAAGGGCTTTTGCGCGACGGATTCGGTCCGCGCCCGTTCTGGGAGTGCCTGATGGCCGAGCAGGACGGAAAACCCGCCGGCTTTGCACTGTACTTTTTCAATTACTCCACCTGGGTGGGCAAGCCGGGCATTTATCTGGAAGACCTGTTTGTTCTGCCCGAGCTGCGCGGACTGGGCATTGGCAAAGCGCTACTGCGGCGGGTGGCGGCGGCCGCGGTGGAAAATGGCTGCGAGCGCCTGCAGTGGGCGGTGCTGGACTGGAATACCCCCGCAATCGACTTTTACGCGGCCGTGGGCGGCGAGTTTCTGGACGAGTGGCGCAACGTGCGGGTGAGCGGCGAGGCGCTGGCGCGGCTGGCGGTTCTTGAACCTGAGGAGACGGCACAGTGAGAATCCGCGTGATCGGCGGCGGCCTGGCCGGCCCCGAAGCCGCGCTGACGGCGGCGCGGCTGGGCTGCGAGGTGGATCTCTACGAGATGCGCGCCGTGGTGGACGGCCGGCCGCGCCTGACGCCCGCCCACCAGACCACGGACTTTGGCGAGTTGGTCTGCTCCAACTCGCTCAAAAGCGAGTCGCCCAATACGGCTCCCTGGCTGCTGAAGCAGGAGATGCGCCGGGGCGGCTCCGCCTTGTTGCGGCTTGCGGATGAGACGGCGGTTCCGGCAGGCCACGCGCTGGCTGTGGACCGGGTGGAGTTTTCGCGGCGCATCTCGGAAGCGATTGCCGCCGAGCCTGCGATCCGCGTGATCCGCGAAGAGGTGACCAGTCTGGAGCCGGCCAGCGATCTTACGATTGTCGCCAGCGGACCGCTGACTTCAGACGCATTGAGCGCCGAGATTGCGCGGCTGACCGGCGCCGGCCACCTGGCCTTTTACGACTCGATCTCGCCCATTGTCGATGCCGAAACCATCGACATGGATCGCGTCTATTTTGCCGCGCGCTGGGACAAAGGAACGCCCGACTACATCAACTGCCCCATGGACCGCGCCGGGTACGACTGCTTTTACGACGCGCTGCTGGAGGCTGAGGCAGCGGAAGCGAAAGAGTGGGAGAAGCTCGACTATTTCGAAAGCTGCCTGCCGATTGAAGTACTGGCCCGGCGCGGCCGCGACACGCTGCGCTTTGGTCCCATGAAGCCGGTTGGCCTGCGCGATCCGCGCACCGGCAAAACGCCCTGGGCGGTGGTGCAGTTGCGTAAGGAGAATGTGCGCGCCGACAGCTACAATCTGGTCGGCTTCCAGAATCATTTGAAGTATGGCGAGCAGGCGCGGGTGCTTCGGTTGATTCCGGGCCTTGAGAATGCACGCTTTCTACGCTATGGGCAGATTCATCGCAATACCTATATCTGCTCGCCGCTGCTGCTTACCGAAAGCCTGATGCTGAAAGCGGAAGGGCGAAGGCTCCTGTTTGCTGGCCAGATCTCCGGCGTGGAAGGCTATACGGAGTCCATTGCCAGCGGCCTGCTGGCGGGAATCTACGCGGCCGCGCTGGCGCATGGCGAAGAGCCGGTGCCGGTTCCGCGCGGCACCGCGCTCGGCTCGCTGGTGCACTACATTACCCATGCCGATCCGAAGCATTTTCAGCCCGCCAATATCACCTTCGACCTGCTGCTGCCGCTGGAAGAGGAGTTGCGCAAAAAGGTGCGCGACAAGAAAGAGCGGCATCGCATGCAGTGCGAGCGGGCGCTGGCCGAGTTTGATGCGTGGCAGCAGCGGTGCCTGGCCGCGAAGGCCTGGCTGTGAAGGCCAGAGCATGGCCGCGGAAGGGTGAACCGGCCGGGCACAGGAACCTTTCTGCCCGCTTCAGTGTCCAAGTTAAGGTGGCCCGGAAAGACAGAGTTCCATCCGCCGGAGTGTACCCTGAAAGGGTGAATCTGGATGCGCCAGAGATAGACAAGGTACGGAGCAGCGTGTTGCGTAGAGTTTTCTTGAGATGGCCGATTGTTCTGTTGTCCGGTTGCCTGGCGCTCGCTGGCGGCGCATCTACGGCCTCCGGTCAGGCTGCTCCAGCCAAGCCCGCTCAAAAGTCCGCTGCCACCACCGTCACGCTGCCGCCCTCACCGAAGGCGCTGCTTCCGGATGCTTTTGACGGCTGGGTAACCTCCGCACCCATTCAAAGCCTGACCGATGCAGCGCAAGCCGACCCTGCCAGCGACGCTGCGCTCAAGGAGTACGGCTTCACCTTTGGCGCGCTGGCCAACTACAAGCGCGACAACGACACGCTTACACTGCGCGCGCTGCACTTTGCAGACACGACCGGCGCCTATGGCGCCTACTCGTTCTACCGCCCCAATGGCTGGGCCAAAGAGCAGATCGGAACCGGGGCCGCCTCGGACAAGGATCGTGTTTTGTTCTGGCAGGGAGACACGCTGGTGGAGGCGACCTTTTCGCGGGTAGGGCCGATGTCGGCCGGGGTGCTGCGCCAGATTGCGCGCCAGCTTCCGGTGCCGTCCGGCAACAAGTCCCTGGCGCCGCCCATTCTGGCTTATCTGCCACAGGGATCGCTCGCGGGCCAGACCACCCACTACGCGCTTGGGCCCGCCGGCTACACCGGCGGCGGAGGCGTGCTGCCGGCCAGCATTGTAGGATTCGACCGCGAGGCCGAGACGGCGACCGCCAGCTATTCGCTACCCTCGAACCCGGCCACGCTCACCATCATCGAGTACCCGACGCCGCAGATTGCCCAGGCGCAGGAAGCGGTGATCCGTAGCTACATTAAAGCGGGAAGCCAGGCGCAGCCGCCGTGGCCCAAGGCGCTCGCGAGCTCCGACCAGGCTTCACTGGAGGTCCGTCGCAGCGGCCTGCTGGTGGCTCTGGTCAGCGGAGACGCCATTCCCGAGGAGAGCCATCGTTTGCTCGAGATGGTCCACTATGAAGCCGACCTGACGGCGATTCCACAGCCCACCGAATCCGATGTGTCCAAGACCAGCCGGCTTCTGCTGGGCATTGCGGGCATTGTGATTATCGGGTCGATCGCGGCGGTGCTGCTTGGCTTCTTCCTGGGTGGCGGCCGGGCGCTGGTGCGGGTGGCGCAGGGCAAGCCCGCCTCGTCCATGTACGACGAGGAGTTCATCCATCTCGACCTGCGGGAAGAGCCAGCGAAAAAGCCAGCAGTTGCCCCTGGGCCGAATCCGAACGGTTAATGGGGGAGATAAGCCTGTGGAAAAATGGCCATAAACCCTACAAAACACCGGTAAATACCGGAAAATAACGGACAAATAAAGGCGAACGAAAATCGAAAACCATAGACCGCCGCAATTGAAAAGACCCTTCATAACTGTATGAAAAATAAGAACTTATTTTGACCCACATTTCTCCTTGACACTGCCTGCCCCCGCTCCTAACATGCAGCCAGAAAGTTCTGATGGTTTTGCCTCCGTTGGAACTATTCTCCCTAAGGGAAGAGCTGCCCTGTTGCCGGGCGGCTCTTTCCGTCTCTGAAGGGCTCTTGCGGGCTCAGGAGCCAGTCTCGGGCGGTTCCGTACCGGCAACGTCGGGCAAAGTGGTCGGATCGCTCCATTGCCTTCCACAAGCGGCACATTGCCAGCAATTCACCGGGTCTGCGCTTTCGAGAACCGGGTTGTTGGCGCGGCAGGCTGGGCAGCGTGGCGGCTCGTAGTCCGGCACGGTCATGCGCGACTCGTCGATCACATCCTGCGGAACGGGCCTGGCGAGGACGATGCGGGCTTCGTCGAGCTGGTCGGCGGCTACCAGGACGCGCGGGTAGCGCAGATCCCAGTTGCTGGCTCCGTACCCTTCCTGCCAGCTATCGATGCCGGCGCGGCGCAGCATCTCCTGAATCTGCCGCACCTGCTCCCACTCATCGCACTCGCAGAGCATGATTTTCCAGGTGTACTGGCGTGGGCGTCTGTCCATCGCGGCAGCCTCGGCAGACTGAACAGCGCCGGCGGGTGTGGCCGGATGGCTTACGGTCGCCGAGGAGGCTGCCGAAGCGCGAGCCGGCGCGGCCGGCATGCTGCTGGACAGAATTCGATCGAGATTCATGCCGCGGTGGCGCAGCTCGTCGCGTAGCACCTGGCGTGCCGTATCGGTCAGATCGGCAAAGTCGAGCGCCAGCTCCTCAAGCTGCACATCGCCCATGCGGCGATAATGCTCGGTGAGCCGCCGCCACTCGGCAACCGGATCGATCTGCATGGGAAAGAGTATAAAAGGGCCGCGCAGCCTGTGGGCCGTGGACTGTGGGACGTGGACTACGACCGCAGTCCAGGGTCGGCGAACGTGGCGCGGAGCAGCACTGGCGCGGTGACCGTGACAGTGTCTCATGGTCCCGCTGAACTTGCTGTTGAACGCGCTCGCGGAGGCGCAGGAAGGCGCGGCACAACTTTACCTTCTTCAGCCCGAAAGATACAATCGGACGAGCAGGCCGACGTAGCTCAGTTGGTAGAGCAGCTGATTCGTAATCAGCAGGTCGTCAGTTCAAGTCTGACCGTCGGCTCCAGCCTACATACCTAATATCAATGATTTACAAAGGAAGCGGCCATTTGTGGCACGATAGCCGCATCTTCTGGTGGCTGTTAGGGTGGCTGTTGATTTAAGAAGCAGCTTTGGAGTCAATCAGAACTAGTCGCTCGGATGCAACGGCTGTTACGTCCGGCGCGAGATGCGCATATCGTGCCGCCATCGCAATCGTCTTATGTCCCGCGAGTGTCTGAATCTCTTTAAGCGATACGCCTGCCATTGCAAGCCAAGAGCAGTCGCGCGGATGTTTTGATGCCACCGAGCAAGTGTTGGTAGCGAAGGTGGCTGGACCCTTCGGAGGCCCTCGAACCGCGCGACGTTCACCCGTCGAGGTGCCACCTCAAGGTCGCGGCACACTTCCTGCACACCGTCGGGCCGACGACTACGCAAAACTCGCAATCGGGCTGCACGACTGGTTGATCAAGGATCAGCATACCAATCCATGATTGGCAACGGGATCGACAATATAAGGTCCAATAGACACCCGGCGCCTAACCCGGCACCTCGGGTTTGCGAGCAGATCGACCACTTGGACGGTTTGGACGTTATACGTCCGAGTGACATAGCTTAACCCTGCCCGGCGCCTGATGAACATAGCCTGTTGCTCTGACCCTGTTGGGCCGGTCCATCATGAGCGCATGCCTCAGATCGTCACGGTTCGCTAAAAGAGCGCATCCAACTCAGCCCGTCGGTGGTCCTGCCGGCGGGACGGTATTCGCATCCCAACCATCCTTCATATCCGAGCTCATCCAGCAAGCGAAATAGGTATTCGTAGCGGACTTCGCCCATATCCGGTTCGTTTCGTCCCGGACATCCAGCGATTTGAATATGACCACAGTGAGGCGCATAATTTCTCAGTTTTGTCGCCAAGTCTCCTTCCATCACCTGCATATGATAAAGATCCATCTGCATCTTCAGATTGGGAGCATTCGCTACCTCGCAGATGGAGAACGAGTCTTTCTGGGTGGACAAAACAAATCCCGGGATGTCTCGCGTATTGATTGCTTCAAGCAATAATGTGATGTGGTACGGAGCAAGTTTCTCGGCTGCATATTGAAGGTTTCCGATCAAAGTCCTTCGACAATCCGCCGGGTCGGCGCCATTCGGAACGATGCCTGCCATGGAGTGGAGCCTCCGCGTGCCCAGCGCGATGGCATAGGTCAAAGCCTTCTCAACGTCTGCCTGGAACTCTTCTTCCCGTCCAGGGATACAAGCAATTCCACGTTCGCCGGAAGCCCAGTTTCCCGGGGGCATATTGAACAGGATGATCTGAACACCCGCGGCTTCGGCCTTGGATTCGACGGCTTCGGGCGAGTACTCATACGGAAACAGGAATTCAACGCCCTTGAAGCCCGCATCTGCGGCAGCGGCAAAGCGATCCAGGAATGGCACCTCGGTAAACATCATCGAAAGATTCGCCGCGAATTTAAGCATAAAATGCACTCTCCCCTTCTGGAACTCGCTACGGATACGGGTCTCTGGACCGCAGCTTTGGCTACCCAACAGTCTTCACTAAGAAATCGTTCCGGCGGAATTGGGGTTCGCGCGTTAATGGGCGCACTGCTTCAAGACTGTTTGCTATCTATGAATGCCGTACGTGACAACAAGTACTAAACATCCGATGCCCAGGCCCCAGATGATGCTGTGCCTTAAGGTGAAACGAAAGAGCCGGGCTTGTTCCATCACGGACAATCCCGTGGCAGCCGCAGCCACGGCAATCGTCTGGACGCTGATCATTTTGCCCATCACTCCGCCGGCAGCGTTCGCTGCCGCCATCAGGATCGGATCCAGCCCGAGCCGGCCGGCAGTGACTACTTGCAGGCCTCCAAAAAGAGCATTGGAAGAAGTATCCGATCCAGTGAGGAAGACCCCCAAAAGACCGAGCAGAGGGCTGAAGAATGGAAAAACTCTTCCCGTTGAAGCGAATGCCAAGCCCAATGTAGCGGTCGCTCCGCAATAATTCATCAGGAATCCAATGCCGATGACCAGGGAAACGGTAATGATGGGCAGCGTTAATTGATAAACCACCCCACGCAGAATTGCGGCGAAGCGGGAAAGGCTCACCCTGAGGCAGATGCAAGAAAGGAACGTGGCCGCCATGCACGCGGTGCCGGCAGCGGAGAAAAAGCTGAATGAAAAGACAGCGTGATAAGGCGAAGCTACAGGGGTTATTGGAGGCATACGCTGGACGACGTCGTGAAGCCAGGGCCACTTGAAGACGATGTTGCCCTTATTCAGGATCTTCTGGACTGGCGTGAAGCTCCATAGAACCACACACAATACGAGAAGCCCGTAAGGCGACCACGCATAAGCCACATCGCCTGGAGCCTGCTTTGACGCGATTTCCGTCACGGCCTCCTGGCTGGCCACCGGGGTACGCGGCTCGGCGACGGCCGAATCGGTTTCGGAATCGCGTGCAAAGGCAAGTGCTATGGATTTCTCTTTGTCACTCACTCTCCGGCGGCGTTGCAAACGAAGAACCGCAATCAGCACGCCCATGGACGTAAGCGCTGCAAGGATTGCCGAGAGTTGAGGCCCCATAAAGATCGACACAAGTATTTGAGCCGATGCAAAGGAAGCGCCTGCAGCCAGAGCGGAAAGCCAGACTCCCGACATGGCTCTGAAACCGCCCATCGCGATGATCAGATAGATCGGCATGATGAGCGCAGCCGGAGAACAAATCAGGGCTATTGCACCGCTCAATTTATTCAGAGGCAATCCCGTCGTACCGGCGAGCGTAATAACCGGAATTCCGATTGCCCCGAACGCGACAGGAGCCGTATTGGCCAGCAGGCATATCGCGGAGGCCCGGAAGGCTGAGAAACCCATCCCGGTTAGCATCGCCCCCGCCACCGCGACCGGAGTACCGAAGCCCGCGCCGCCTTCGAGAAAAGCGCCGAAACAAAATGCGACCAGAAGCGCCTGGACTCTTGGATCCGGAGTCAGGCGCCCGATGGAGTCTCGAATAATCTCAAATTTGCCTGTCTCCACGGTCACCCTGAAGAGTGCAATGGCCCAGAAGATGATCCAGGAAATGGGGAACAGTCCGAATGCTCCTCCAAAGACGGCGGCGCTCACGGCCGCGCTAGTGGGCATGCCATAACCGAGGATCGCAACTACCAGGGCCACAGCGAGACCCACAACGCCCGCGAACCAGGCCGGCTTCCTGAGCACCCCCAGCAGAAACAGCAATGTAAATATCGGCAAGGCGGATATCAACGCGGAGATGCCCAGCCCTTGTCCGAACAGGGAATACGTCTGGTGCCAGATGGCGCTCGCATCATTCATCCATAATCTCTCGGATATCCTCATCGGTATGTTGGTCATACCACTATGTTCAAACGATTTCTCTGAGTGAAATCGTTCAATTTCTTCACACTTTCAGCGGAAGTGTCCTATGCCAAAGCGATTACCGCGGCATCCCGCCCCTGAACACTGACTGTGATCTGCCGGCCGTCTACCACAACTTTTTGACCGCCCCAAATATCCTTACCCGTTGTGAAATCTCCGGCGGCTGGCGAAAGCCCCACTTTTACAATCCGGCTCTCCCGCGTCGGATTTGTGACCCAGAGATAAGCGCCCCCTGCTCCACGGTGCAGCCGTGCCTGCACGCTTGTATCGTCGACTTTTATCATGGGGACAACTCCAGCCAGCTTGAGCAGTCCCGCAAATGCATCTTTGGTCGTGGGGCCGTGATGCAAATAATATCCAGATCCGGGGAAGGTGCCGATAAGCAGAGTCCGGCCCTGGCCGAATTTATTCTCTACTGCCGCAGTCTTTCCATCCGAGTATTGTCCAACCTCGGCGCCGCCGTTCAATTTGTACTCCTGACGGAAGTAGCGGCCGTATATCTTGGCGCCATTCAGTTGAAACATCAACTCGTCTGAGATATCGGGCATAAATTCAACGTAATTCTCTCTCGCTCCAAACACTTCATCGAGCCCATAGTTCGGCTGAACCGTGCCCACGTGCCCATGATCTCCGAAATAGCCAGGCAGTCCTTCGCTTACCAGTGTTCCCCCCTGTTCGACATACTTGCGCAGCTTCGCCGCAGTCTCGCTCTTCAGCATCACCGGATAGGGCAGATAGATCAGTTTGTACTCACCGATGTCGTCGAGCGAGACAAAGTCCGGCTGAATGTTCGAATCGAAGAAAGCCTGGTAGGCACCGCAGATGGACTGTGAATAAAAAGTTGTGGCTTCCTGTTGGACATAATTGAAGAGTTCCGACTCGGGAACGAAGACTAGCCCGACGTCTCCCTTCACAGGATTCGATTTCCAAACATTTGGGTGCGTATTTGCCCACTTCGCAACCTGGCCAGCCATCTCAGATCTCGGCGTAGTCGATCCATCCATCGCAAAAGGAGCAAATGCGCCGAATAGAGGCCCATCGAGCAACGGCCGCCAGCGGCAGTACAGTATGCCTTTCGCGCCACCCGCGCAGGTGATCAGATTCCAGATGCGGACATCATCCGCATCCGGTATGCGGCCGTCGTCCTTCGGGCGGCCTATTACCTGCGGCTGCATCCACAATGGCCCACCTTGCGCTTCTGCGTGCCAGAACGGCTTGCCGCGCGCCCCGCCGCGCACCAGGTCCATTGCATGAAACTGCTTCCAAGGCTCGTTCCCTTTTCTAGCGGCGATCCAGGTCAGTCCGTAAATATCAACTCTCTCGGCAGAACGCCACTCGTTATGAGAGGAGGAGGGCAAATCATCGAGCGTTCCAGCCACGCCGTGTGCGGTGATGCGATGATTGGGGTCGAGCTTGCGAAATAACTTGAGCCGCCAATCGTATAAGTTGTACGCGTTGTCGATGCGAAACTCGAGCCAGTCCAGACTATCCGGATACCCTGAGAAAGAGGTTGGCGGCTCTACATCTTCCCACGTCTCGAAGCTATATCTATGCCAGGTCTTAGCGGCATTCTCAAGCGTGCCGTAGTGGCTGCGCAGCCATTCCCTGAGCCTTTGCTTACTCGCGTCGCAATAGCAATACATCCTGGCCGGCCTTCCGCCAAAGGAAGTATTCTCATTCCATAAGTCGTAGCCAAACAGGGCAGGATGGCTGCGATAACGCTCGATGAGCGTCGTCAGAAAAGTTTCCGCCATCGCCCTCACATCGGGATTGTCCAGGCAGAGTCCGGGGAAGCCACCGGTCGCGCTGCTCTCCGATATGATGCTGCCCGCTTCCGTACCATCGCTTCCGAGAAAGTGCGCGTGAGGATACTTGCGGAATGCCCATTCCGGCGCCGCAGTGACCTGCTCCGCGATGACCACTTTAATTCCGTTTCTCTGCGCCAGATCCATCATGCGGTCGTAATCGGACCAGTCGTACTTGCCCGGAGATACCTCTATCGCCGACCACATGAACCAATGACGAAAGATATTCATTCCGGTCTGCGCGGCCGTCTGGTGGTCCCGTGCCCAGTCTGCTGCCGGCGGATTCGATTTGCGAAAATACACAGCACCGTACGGAAAAACCAGCGGTTCCGATCTTGAATCCTGCACCGCATCCGAGAGCGCGCCTGCCCCAGGCACGCGGGACGCATGAGCCGTCGTTGCAACTGCGGTGAGCAAAACCGAGTTGGAGATGAAATCTCTGCGCGTAATTTCGAATGCATCCTTCATGATGTTTCTTACTCCCAGGTTTAGTAAGGATCAACACCGCACGAGTGCTGAAAATACTCAGACAGAAAGATCCAAGGCAACCACTTCGTGCAATTCAATCGTCGGCACTTCAACTACGATTGCGCCGGCTTCCTCGCGAAAGGGAACCTCAGTGCCGGCGACCAGAAGATGTGCTTTGGTTACCCTCCGTCCATGCCTAGGCGGGCGAATGCGCACCTTCTGGCTTGAAATCGGGATGATCTCGCGGATGGGACCTTTTAGCATCATGGGGTTGGTAAGGTTAACGAGGTGCGCAGTGATCGAGTCCTTTTGCGACCAGATGGCAACATCAAGAACCCCCTTGCCTTCAACTTCGAGCGGAGCCGGCTCATTTGTAGCCCACAGCACGGCATTCCGCAGTAACATCGCATGATCCACGGCCAGCACTTCCCAGAAGGTGCGATCGATGTCCACAGGGAAGTAGACAACACGTCCCTCGCCCACTTCGCGCAGGAAGACTCCGGCATCGTGCGAAGTTGCTGGCCTTGGAAAAACTTCTTCCATTGGCAGGTCAGGGTAAGTGGGAACAATCTGCAACGGTGAATACGCCATGCCGTTTGCGGGAACGACGTGAACCTGATGAACACCGTTGATAATGCGTGTGGTATCTTCCAGGCCTGCAAGTAGCGGATGAAATTTGCCGGTTGTGGGGTCCCTTTCGAGATTCAGATACGAGTTGAGCATGGGGCCTTCCACCTTGCCGGCGAACGAAGCCCCAAAGACTGAAGCAAGACCGAAGTCGGTCCGGCGCTCTCCCATTTCGTTGTAGAGCGAAGTCTCAAACGTTGCAACGATGCCCCCCCCGCCGCGAACGAACGCGCCAATCTGTTCGCACTGCGCATCCGACAGGGCGGCGATATTCGGAAGAAGCAGCGTGCGATAATGGCTCACATGCGCGCTGTCGAGCAGTTCGTCGTGCACCATTTCAAATGGAATGCGAGCTTCAATCAGCGCCTGGTAGAAGCCGAGGGCAGGACCTTCGACTTTGTCACGCGCATCGGGCCAGCCATAACGCGCCGCTGTCTGCTGTGAGTAGACTATCCCGACACGCGCCAGACACCTCTCGTTGCGAAGATAACGCTCATTAGCATAGTGCCAATTGAACACCTGTTCTACCGGCGGAAACCAGCGCATGTCGAATGGCTTGGCGTTGAACTTTGTGAACGTCGGGCGATAGTTATGTGCAATGCCATCGATCATCCACATGCGGATTTCGTCGCCGTTGGTGACTGAGTCTTTCCAACGATTTTTGTCGTCGATACCCACGCAGGTAAGTCCCGCAAGCGGCTTCATGCCCATGGTGGACCTATATTCTTTGGCGCTCATTCCGGCCGCCCATGGAGCCATGAGTCCCCGCCGGCTTTGGCGGTCGGCAATGGCCATCGGTGCAAGCTGAGCGAAGGTTTTCATGTTGAGTTCGCTCAGCGCGCCTCCACCGGCGTTCGCCAGATAACTTGCGTTGGGATTGATTTGCTGGATCGCCGAGTCCCAGGCGCGACACAGCTCAAACAAGCGCTGCTGGCGCCATACCATGTACTGCTTCCGCGCCTGGGCGTGGGGGTCGAGAGTCCGCGGCAGGTCGAGGCCGGAGAAGTCGTGGAAGTTCTTCTGACAGTGTTCGCAGTAACACATCCCGGATCCTGACCAGCGGTTGGTGAAGATGGAGTCGGCCATATACTTCGACATGATCTCCCGATGCACTGCCGTCATGAACTCGAAGTTATAAGGTCCCAGGGCGCAGGTCACCCAAAAATCCTTGTCGGACCAATGACGGACCTTGTTGCCGTGTTCATCAACCATGATCCAGTCGGGATGGGTATCGTAGACATCCTGATGACATGCATGGGCATCGGTTCTCGCCACCACGTTCATACCCAACTTGCGACAGGCTGCTGTGATCTCGCCAAACGTGTCTCTGTTTCCAAGCCACTTGCTGCGATAGTGAAGCGGCACCTGGGTCGGGTAGAAGGCTACACATCCGCCCGCATCGAGTAGCGCGGCATCGGCGTGAACCTTCTTGAAATAGTCGAGCCAGAACGCGAGATCGTAATTTCCTGGATCATTTTCGACAAAGCTCAACTGAGCCCAGCGCATCGGCCTGTCATACCACCCGCTATTCTCGGTGGCAGAATTGCCGCCAGCGCTTGTGGTTACGGCAGCATCCGCAATCGGCAACCCATCCAAGCCCACCATACAGGCAGCGGAAATACTCCCTGCCTGCTTGAGAAACACCCGTCTTGTACTGTCCATTTGTGGCTCCTGACAGGGCAAAAGCCCGAAATCGCTTACGCAATCGCGTCGACGATCGGGATGCCACTGGCGCCGGCGCAACGCATAGGTATCCTAATGAAGCTGCGATCTTCTTGCCAAATCAGCGCAGGTGCTCTCTGCGCATCTCCTCAGCCGAAACCATGCGCAGTGAACACGTCGCTTAAAAGTAGAGTTTTGCTGCGAATTGAAGTTGCCTTCCGGTTGCAGAGCCGTTGACCAATTTACCAAAGTTCGGGTTCTTTGAGTTACAGACGGCGCCCGGGGCGCCTTCACAGGTGAGAGTCACATTGCTCGCGCCTGGAAGCGCGAATGTTGGCGTATTGGTGGTGTTGAACGCTTCGGCTCGGAACTGCAGATACGTGCGATGCGACTCTGAAAAATAGAAATTCTTGAAGAGAGACGAATCAAGGTTTTTTGATCCAGGGCCGGTAACTGGAAAATGCCCGCAGTTGCCAAACTCTGTTATCTGAGCACCCGATGTGCTGGGTGTCGTCAGGGGCACGGTAAATGCAGCAGGATTGAAGTACCCATCTACCCCTGCATTGGGAAGCTTCTTGGGAACTCCGGCAACGCAGCTCGCAACGTTGTAAGTCTGAAAAGTGGGAGGAACCACGTTCGTATTGATATCAGATGGGAAACCGGTCCGGAGCGAGAGGATACCATTCACCACCCAACCTCCAAGCACATAATCGAGCGGACCATTTACATTGAGAAATTGCTTTCCCGAGCCGAGCGGAAGGCTATAGAGCGCACTAACACTCGCGATTTGGCTGATATTCAGCGGAGCAACGCCTTTCTCTCTCGCTAGGTCGTAGGTGTAGAGAGCTACGGACGTTGCGGTCTGGTTAAACGAGTCCGGGCCATCTCCATTCGTCTCCATATTCTTTTGCCACGTATAGTTGGCAAGGAATTGCAACCCATGCGTAATCTGCTGCTGTGCCTTTAGATTGAGCGCATTGTAGTTTTGCGTGGACGTATCAAGAACCGCGAGCACACTTGAACCCATGTAGGGGAATGGACGATTAGCTTGGGTATTCGTTCCGTTCAACGCATAGGAAAACGGCTCCTGGTTCTCATCGATGAAGAATGAGGCAAAGTTGGATCCGCGGGCGCCGCTGTACGATGCCTCAAAAAGAAGCGTTGGATTCAATTGATACTGCAAGTCGAGGTTGTACTGCATTAAGCGGGGCATAAGTGCGTGCTGCAGGCTCTGGGTTTTGATTTGGCCCGAATATGGACTCGCCGCAGTAAAGCCAGCCAGCGAGTCGGTGGCGGGGACCGTGTTGATTGGCGTGTTCATGTTATATGGCGGCGTTACGGTTTGGGCGGCTGTAATCGTCGGCACAACGATTGTGGGAATGTTGGGAGTATTGCCGGAGAATTGAGTGGTTTGTTGATTCTGGTCGCGCATGGCATAGAACACCCCATACCCTCCGCGCACTACCCATTTAGGAAATGCTTGATAGGCAAACCCAACCCTCGGGCCCCAGTCGTTGTGGTCTCCGTTTACCATTGCGCGGCTGTAAGGTGTGTGACCTGGAATAGCGAACTGGCCTGTTGTTATGTCGAACAGGGAGCCCACGTTATTCTGATCGATAGGCTGCGTGTAAAGTTCATAGCGCAATCCCATATTGAGCGTCAATTTGTTAGATTGCTTCCAGTCATCCTGAATATAGCCGCCAAAATAGGCGGTGCGCTGACGCCCCTTGGCAATCATCGGAATACCATTCGTATTGGCTGGAAATCCCATCAGAAAGTCGGCGAGGGGAAGACCGGAACCCGGCGCATCCGAACTGGACGAGAAAATAGCGCCATAAACAGAACCCGGTCCTCCCTTTAGTACATCGAAGAGCGACTCGCGAATATCCGCGCCCCACTTTATGGAGTGGCGTCCATGCGTCCAACTCATATTGTCGGCCAGTTGCCGGGTTTGAAGTGTGTTCAGATTAAGGCTGGCGGGGCCGATGCCAGTAAACTCTACAGTGGTATTTGCCGCCGCGCCAGAATAACTGAAGCTGATCGCCGGAAACTGTAAGGGACTTGCAGGTAAGAGAGCTAGACCGATCGATGTGCCGAAGGCCCCGCCTTCCGGTCCGCCGCCCGGCTGAGTGCCGTTGTTGTAAAGGTAGCCTGCTCTCAATTCGTTTATCAGAGTTGGAGCGAAGATGTGGACGTCGGACACAGTAATCTGGTCGTTATCATTCAATGCGGCGGAACCGCCCCCAATCCAACCTGGGAAGGAACCTACGGCTGGCTGAAAGTTGTTGCTTATGGAATAGGTCCCGAAGAGATGATTCTTTTCAGTGATCGTTGCGTCGACTCGGATATCGCCCTGATCTGTATTGGACGACTGTGTTGGCGCATAGAAGTAGTTATTAGCGGACGCGCCGGCGGGCCCGTAATTCGGATCTGGAATCAGGGCGAGTATTGCCGTGGCAGTCGGATTAATTTGGTTAGCAGGAATTTTGTTGGCCCCTGTCTCAGCAAGGAAGGAAGTGGCAACCACCGTTCCGTTCGGTCCGATATGGCGCGTTGTCGGATCATAAATGACTGTTGAACTCGAAGAAAAATCTCCACTTCTCCAAGCCATCGGAGGTACGCTCTCAATGGAGCTTCCAGACTTGGTGCTCTCCCGCGTTCCCTGGTAATCGCCAAAGAAGAAGACACGGTTGTGCAGTATCGGTCCGCCTACGGTAGCGCCAAACTGATTCTGGTGGAAGGGCGTCCGGGGCAGTCCGGCACGATTGGTGAAGAAGTTGTTCGCGTCGAAATCGTCATTGCGCAGGAACTCGAACACGGCACCATGAAACTGATTTGTGCCTGCCTTGAGAGTTGCGGAGACAATCGTGCCCGCAGCATGACCGTATTCCGCGGCAAAATTATGCGTCATTACCTTGAACTCTTCAACAGCGTCGACCGAAGGGACAATCGCGTAGCCATTACGCCCGATGCTGCCTGCCGTTGCAAACGTGTTGTCGTCGATTCCGTTTAGGGATACGTCACCGCTGCTGAACCGGCCACTTCCGCCTACAAAAGGCAGATTGGTTCCTATTCCTTGTACCGGGGCGGTATTCCCAACGAGGAGGCCAAGTGCGAACGCATTTCGTCCGTTGAGGGGCATGCTCAGAACTTCATGATTGTCGATCACCTGACCTAGAGAAGATGTTGTCGTATCGACGAGCGGCGCCGCGGCCGTCACCTCAACGGATTGACTCACAGAGCCGACCGCCAGCACGATAGTCAGATTCGCTGTCTGGTCAACTTGCAGAGTGATTCCCGAGAGAGTCTTCTTCTGGAATCCCTCGGCGGTCACAGTCACCGAGTACGTGCCAAGCGGCATGAATTGTGCATTGAACGCACCCCGCTCATCGGTCTGAGCCTGACGCAGCTGACCGGTAGCGGTTTGGGTGAGGGTCACTGTGGCATTGGGAACGAACTTGCCATTGCCATCCTGAACGACTCCGATAATCGTTCCCGTCTCAATTTGCGCCCAGGCCGCGCTCAGGGCAAAGATTGCGAACAGCAGTGCAGACGCAATTTTGGAAACTACCGACATGAAGACCCCCCAAGGAGAGGACGGTTGGAACAGGGCTCAATCGGAGCGTGCTTTCCGATCTGGCGTAGAGCGCACTTTGTGCCATGCAACTCATCCAGGAACTCCAGAAGAGATGTCTTAAGCCGTCCAAAGCTTCGGTGAATGGTTGAGCACGCGCAAACAAGATGAGACTGGAATGCAGAAATTCACCGCGCGAGCGATGGTATATAGGTAAGACCAATGTGTCAAGAAGATTTCTAGAGAGCTTTTTTTGAGAAGACTACTGGTCTTCGCTCCGGTCCGGAAATCGCTCAAGCGTCGCCAGGGCGGTGCGTTCTTCGGGCGGAGGAGTGCTATTCATCTATCTGATATTTCGTGATTTTCCTGTGTGAGCCGGATGAGAACGGTGGGATTCTCAATAGAAAGCGCCCAATAATTTAATTTCGGTTCGCACTGGGCGGCCATAGGCATGAAACAGAAGATGCCATCTAAATCAATCGTGTGCCGTCGACGAAAAAGCTCAATGAGAACACCGTTGCGGTGCACCATTTATCGCTTGGAGCCAGTCCCATTTTCCGGTTGCCGCTGTTCAACTACATGAGTAACCAGTCGGATAGATTCCTCCAGATGGAGACGCATCGCAGTACGCGCGGCATTTGGCTTTCGAGCCGCGATAGCTCTATAAATTGCCACATGCCGCTTAAGAACAACTTCCGAGATATCAGGCATAAGAAGCTTGTAATAGATCCATTGGCGCATCAGGTTGCGCAACAACCGCACGGCGTTCCTTAACACTTCGTTCTGTGCAGCGGCGGAAACGGCAAGGTGGAACGCCATGTCGGCTTCCAATATGGAGTCGCCTCGTGCAATGCTGTCGCGCATGAGTTGTACTGCTTGTCCGATCTCCTCAATCTGCTGGGTAGATCCACGTTTAGCCGCCAGACCAGCAAGGTTTTCCTCGATGATTGTGCGCGCTTCCATGATTTCCTGAAGTTCTTCATGATCGGTGCCGGTGAAAGCCCAGAGCAAAGGGCGGCTTAGAAATTCCGAACGGGGACAAACAAAGGTGCCATCGCCCACGCGGCTATCCAGCATGCCAACCAGTTCCATGGCCTTAAGCGCCTCTCGAAGCGACGTACGCGCGATACCCAATTGCTGGCACAAGTCGCGCTCCGGCGGGATGCGATCGCCGGGCCTCCAGTTTCCCTTCACCACGTACGAAAGAAGTTGCTCAAATACTGAAACTGTCAGCTTTGTGCGTTCTACAGGCGTGACGGCTTTGACGGTTCGTCCCATCTTGCAGCGCTCCTTTGGAGTCAAGTGCCCCACGCTGAATACATAAGGCGGTGCGAATGCAATTACAAGCGAAGTGCAACCTCTCGGAACAATGCGATTGTACTAATCACGGGCGATTATAGCGCCCCATGAATAGGCTTTCACCCGTCGTTCTGCCTCATTGCCATAAACGGTAATGCGCGATCTGGCTCGGGACTGCGCTGCGAGTTGTCGTGCCAGGATGGGCCGCAGGAGACCGATTTCGCTAGACCGCTGGAATCTTGACCAGTATGTAGACAAATGGACCCGTATTATCAAGGAGCAATTGATGCGGAGTATTTGCGGGGATATGAACAACATCACCAGCTTTCAACTCCGCGCGTGTCCCTCCCCGCACGGAATCGCCTCGAACCTCCGCTGTGCCACTAGGATTAACAATGGCGCCGCCCGTGAGTAAGCTAGCATGGCCCTCGACCACAAAGAATTCATCAGCGGAAGTTGTATGGAGTTCTGCCCGGCCGCTCTTCAATCGAACAGCAAGAATGGTTGAAGAATCGAGGTGCCGCTCGAGCGCACCGTTCGTGGCGTTATTATTTTCTGACTCCATTTTCATTTGCGCTGCAAGGCCGATAAGTTGTTGCCGAGAGTAGGTGGCGGCCGCCGAGCGTTGCGCGCATGTGTCGGCGCTGCCTGCAAGGCAGCACGCGATTACCACAGCAATCGTCAGAGACGCTCGATTGCTTGACCGGATTTTGTCTGGCTTATGCGGCGTTGCGGACTGGTGAAGAAGGGGGCACATCAATGGATTGCCTCTCTATTACCTCACATTCGTGCGGCAATGGTATAGTGGCCTTACCAAAAAGTCAATTTGCCTACGACGACCAAACCGAACCGAAGCCAAAACTGCGGCAACGACGCCCAACGTGATGGCGATAAGCTTCGGCATGTGGCTTCGAATCCTGCAGCCGTATTCGGTGGACGGGCTGGCTGCGCTCCTAAACCAAGTTAATTTTGGGGCTGAGACAGATAGTAATTACGAAAACCATCTGGTGTCCATGAGTTTCCCGACCGTCGCCCATCCAGAAATTCAACCCGGCCCTGAAGGCGAATACTACTCTGGCCATTCTCGCGGGTCATAGTACCTCCAAGAACAAAGAGCTGCACATTTGTGGCATACGTGAGCGCCGCTGATGGTTGATTTCATTGCGTGATCAACGGAAGGTCGACTGACGGGGTTCAGCAAATGCTGTTTTCCGAGGGATCGTTGTCAACTCGCAACAGGACACACTACCGGCGGAACGGAGTGGAGAAGGCCGAGTCAGTCTTGAGTTTCGTCAATTGGCGGCATGAAGGAATTCCGCGCGGTAGTCAGCTCCCTTTTATATGCCGTTTCGGTAGGCCGGGGATGTATTTGATCTGTTCTCCGAGGGCGATGCCGAGGGCCTCATGACGAGTCATTGTGTCGGGAAAAGCTTCCAGGGCCCAGCGTGCCAGCCAGTCGGGATATAACCAAACTTCCTTAGGGTCAGGGTCGGTTGGCATGAGATGACGGCTACGCTGAATGATCTCTGCGATAGATAGTCCCTGCGAAAGCAATGTTGGTTTCGGAACGGGGCGGATTCAAGTTCCAAGTGCAACAGGTGTTGTTATCGTAGACCAGTATTTGACAAAGTCGAAGGCTCCATGCGGGAGGAAGATTTCGGCTGGAGCTTTCCATCCGAGGGTTTTTCTGGGGCGGGTATTCATGCGCCATG
>DATAVZ010000082.1:0-19989 GCA_036267475.1 Occallatibacter sp. | reverse complement strand
CCGTGCTTTAGATAGCAGCACCCAATTGATCACCATCGGGTCCCAACTGGCACCGAGCCCCACACGGCTCACTTCGAGTGCGTATAGAAGCCCGAGATGAATCCAAAAGACAACCGCAACCGCAAAAACAAAAACACCAATAAGGAAAAAAACAAAAACACCTTGACTACCGCAGCCGTCTCATAGAAGCAATCTGCGCCGCAACCATGGGCACTCGGAAACAATCTAAAAAGCGGATCGACTGAACGGAATTTTTCTACGGAGCAAGACATGCAGCGAGAAGCCATGGTGCAGAGGTTGCGGGAGCAGTCTCAAGCGCAGATTCCCTGGGACATTGCCATAGTGGGCGGCGGCGCCACCGGCGCGGGCGTGGCCGTTGACGCGGCATCGCGCGGCCTGAGCGTGGCCCTTGTGGAGGCGCACGACTTTGGCAAAGGCACCAGCAGCCGCAGCACCAAGCTGGTGCACGGCGGCGTCCGCTATCTCGAGCAGGGCAACATTCCGCTGGTGATGTCGGCGCTCAAGGAGCGCGGGCTGCTGCGGCAGAATGCGCCGCACCTGGTGCATGACCTGGCCTTCGTGGTGCCGAATTACTCCTGGTGGGAGGCGCCGTTTTACGGCATCGGCCTCAAGCTCTACGACCTGCTTGCGGGCAAGTACGGCTTCGGCGCTTCCAAACTGCTCAGCAAAGAGGAAACGCTGGCCCGTCTGCCGGCGCTGGAGCCGGAGGGCTTGATGGGCGGCGTGGTTTATTACGACGGCCAGTTCGACGACTCGCGCCTTCTCATTCATCTGGCCATGACCGCCGCCGACCACGGCGCCACGGTGGTGAATTATTGCCCCGCGACCGGCCTGATGAAAGATGCCGAAGGTTATGTGAACGGGGTAATGGCGCGCGACCAGTTGACTGGCGAAGAGCTCGCCATTCCGGCCCGCGTGGTGGTGAACGCGACAGGCGTATTTACTGACTCCGTGCGGCGCATGGCCGACGCAAGCGTGGAACCGATGATGGTCACCAGCCAGGGCATTCACCTGGTCTTCGATCGCTCCTTCCTCAAAGGCGATACCGCGCTGATGGTGCCGCGCACCAGCGATGGCCGCGTGCTGTTCGTTATTCCCTGGCACGGGCACGCGGTGGCCGGCACAACTGACACGCCGGTGGATGCGCCCAGTCTGGAGCCGCGGCCGTTCGACGAAGAGATCGAGTTTGTGCTTGAAACCGCGGGCCGCTACTTCACGCGCCCGCCCAGCCGTAAAGATGTGCTTGCCGTCTACACAGGCCTGCGCCCGCTGGTCAGGTCGGACAGCAAAGGCGGAGGCAAAACCGCAGCTCTGTCGCGCGACCACGTGATTCACGTCGATGCGTCGGGGCTGCTCACCATCACCGGCGGCAAATGGACCACGTATCGGCACATGGCGGAAGACTGCGTGGATCACGCCATCACGCTGGGGCGCCTGCAGGATCTAGACTGCGCAACCAAACACCTCAAGATTCACGGATACGCGGCCGAGCCGGTGGGACTGGGCAGCGTGGACGAGCACTTTGCCGTATACGGGGCGGATGCTGTAGAGCTTGAGGAACTGGCGCGTGAGCCGGGGCTGGCCGAGCGCCTGCATCCCGACCTGCCCTACATCGCTGCCGAGGTGGTGTGGGCCGCGCGCAACGAGATGGCGCAGGCTGTCGAAGACGTGCTGGCGCGCAGAACCCGCGCCCTGTTTCTGAATGCAAACGCCGCCCGCGCCATGGCCGAGCCGGTGGCGCGTCTGCTGGCGCAGGAGTTGGGGCACGACGAAGTGTGGGTACGCGCCCAGATAAGCGAGTTCCTCGCGCTTTCTGAAAAGTATCGTGTAGTGTGATTCAAGATGGAGGCTTTCGATGGCGACCAAATGTACACACGTTGCAGAACACGCGAAGAAGGTAAAGCCGCGCACCAAGGGCTGCGAAGAGTGCCTCAAGAGCGGCGATAGCTGGGTTCATCTGCGCATGTGCCTTGAGTGCGGGCACGTGGGCTGCTGCGACTCGTCGAAGAACCGGCACGCCCGCGCCCACTTCCATGAGACCGGCCATCCGCTCATTCAGTCCGCCGAACGCGGCGAAGGCTGGCGCTGGTGCTACATCGACGAAGCCTATTTGTGAGTGCGACAAAGGGCGGAGTTCCTTTCGCAAAGCGTCCTCGCATAAGATGGTCGTACGGTAGTGGAGTGCTCCAAGCTCGGACGGCGCCGGACCTTGCGGTTCGGCTTCGGCCTCTCTGGGGTCACCCCAGGGAAACGTGAATAACTCGGTAATCCAGCGCGTGAGATTAACTGCGCGGCTGCGCAGAGCTTCTCACGCAAGGCGCGACTCGTTGGAGCACTGCGCTGCCGTACAAAGAACCCAATCCGTCGTTTCTGCGGGCGCTGGCCGGTGCGATCCTCGCCGGAGAGGCAAGCATCGATGCAATCGCGGCGCGAGTGAGTTGCACACTTGGCCGCGAGTGGCGCTGGATCAAGCCGATGGTGCGGCGCTACGTGGAGCAGTTTGCACGCGGAACAAGACCGCGGCGGCGCGAAGTGGTCGCGTTTCTGCGCCGCGATGAAGGCCTGCAGCGCGCATGCGCAAAACACGCCGATGAGCTCAAGATCTCTGGTTGGCTGGCCGCGTCGTCCGAGATGCTGCCCGCGCCGAAGGCATTGCATTGGCGCATTCCCGTGGTCGCATCAGAAGGTGCGCTGGCCGGGTGGCTTGGCGTGAGCGCGGGCGAACTCGAGTGGTTCGCCGACCTCAAGCGGCTCAGCGCAAGACGAAGAGAAGAGAAGCTGCGCCACTATTCCTATCGCATACTCGCGAAAAACTTCGCCAGCGTTCGGTTGATCGAGTCGCCCAAGCCGCGGCTCAAGCAGATACAGCGCAAAATTCTGACTGACATTCTCGACGCGATTCCCGCGCATCCGGCGGCGCATGGCTTCGTGAGAGGGCGCTCCATAAAAACATTCGCAGCGCCGCATGTCGGCAAATGTGTAGTTCTGCGTATGGATCTTCGCGACTTTTTTCCATCGCTGCAGATCGGCCGTGTGCAGGCCTTGTTTCGCATGGCCGGTTATCCGGAACGGGTTGCGGACCTGCTTGGCGGCCTGTGCACCAATGCCGCACCGCGCGATGTGTGGTCCACTGCATCAAAGGACGCGCCGTGCTCCGCTGATTCGTTCGCCATCGATCCGCTCGCCCTCTTCGAGGCCCGCCATCGCTATGCATGGATGCATCTGCCACAGGGTGCGCCCACTTCGCCTGCCCTCGCCAATCTCTGCGCCTATCGCGTCGACTGCCGCTTGAGCGGCCTGGCGCAGGCCACAGACGCTGTCTACACGCGCTACGCGGACGATCTCGCCTTCTCCGGCAATGAGGCCTTCGACAGATGTGTGGAGCGCTTCGCCGCCCAGGCAGCCGCGATTCTGCTTGAGGAAGGCTTCGAGGTGCATCATCGCAAGACACGCATCATGCGCCGCGGCGTGCGGCAATATCTCGCCGGCGTGGTGACGAATGAGCGCGTAAACGTGGTGCGCGCCGACTTCGACCGCCTGAAAGCGACGCTCACAAATTGCCTCAAGCACGGCCCGGTAAGCCAGAACCGCGAGAGACATCCCGATTTTCGCGGTCATCTCGCCGGCCGCGTTGCGTTTGTCGCGATGATCAATCCGCAGAAGGGTGCGCGTCTGCGCAGAATCTTCGCGCAGATTGAATGGACTCCAGAAAAATAGCACGGCTTCTAAAAAAATACTGAAGTACAGACTTGACAATTAAATCGATCCGCGCGATGCTTTAGATACTGAAGCGCAAACTTCACTATTAAGGAGAACTTCCATGGCAAAGCAATCCGCTGTTCAACCCGATCTCGCTGTCATTCACAACACGTTCGTTCTGGAGCGTACTTATCCGCAATCACCCGAGCGGGTTTTTTCCGCTTTCGCATTCGCTGCCAAGCGGCGGCGCTGGTTCGCCGAGGGAGAAAATCACGACATCGAGCTGTTCGAACAGGACTTCCGTCCCGGCGGCACCGAGCGGCTCCGCTATCGCTTCAAAGAGGGATCGCCGCTTCCCGGCATGATACTCACCAACGAAGGCGTCTACCAGGACATCATAGAGAACCGCCGCATCGTGATGGCCACGGCAATGACCCTGGGCGACAAGCGCGTCTCAGCCTCCCTGGTCACCATCGAGCTGGTGCCGGCGCAGTCCGGAACGGACTTGATCTGCACGCATCAGGGCGCGTTTTTCGAGGGCTCCGGCGGCCCCGAAATGCGTGAAGCCGGCTGGAAAACCCTGTTCGACAAGCTCGCCGTGTCGCTCGAAACCGCCTGACCGCTTCCACCTGGACAGGACCCATGCGCACCAAGAAGATCGACATCAATCGTGTGTTTCACGCGCTCGGCGATCCCACCCGCCGCGCCATTCTCGACCGGCTGAGCGCGGGGCCGGCCTCGGTGTCAGCTCTCGCCGGCCCGCTTGCCATAACCCTCACGGCGGTGGCGCAGCACCTTGAGATTCTTGAGGCAAGCGGGCTGGCGCGCACAGAGAAGATCGGCAGAGTGCGCACCTGCCAAATCCAGTCCGCGGGCTTCGATGCGCTGGAGCGCTGGATCGCCGATCATCGCACGCTCTGGGAGAAGCGGTTCGATCGCCTGGGGCAGTTCCTTCTCGATGAGGAGGAAGACGAATAGCAGTGCGGCCTTGTGCAGGCGTTCCGGCTTGTGCAAGGCAGTGCTAGCCCAGCTCGACTTCGATCGCCTTTTTCTCCGCGTCGAGCCTGATGATTTTGAAGCTGCGGACCTGTCCTTCGGCCAGCGGCCCGGGCTTCGCGGACTGCGCGGATGCGCCGCCTTTCCAGCGAGCCTGCAGCATGGAAGTGAGGCTGGAGAGATCGGCTTTTCCAGACCCTGCGGCTTCCGCGGCGGGTGCGGCAGCAGCGCCTTTGGCAGTGCGGCCGCGTGCGCGAATGCCTTCGCCCAGCTCAACATCCATTCCGGCGTCGGTTACGGCCACCACCCGGCCTGAAACCGTATCGCCCACCTTGTGTTCGGCAATGTACTCGTCAAAGCCGGTGGGAATGAGCTGCTTCATCGAGAGCTTGATCTGGCGTTTTTCCGCGTCCACGGCGAGCACCAGTGCCTGCACCCGCTGGCCCACGCGCAACACTTCGCTGGGATGATTGAGCCGCCGGTCGGCGACAATCTCGCTGATGTGCACCAGGCCCTCGACTCCTTCGGCAATTTCGACGAACGCGCCGAAGGCCATCAGCTTGGTCACCGGCCCTTCAATCTGCGAGCCGGGAGGGAAGTTGCGCCGCACCTCAAGCCAGGGATCGGCGAGTGTCTGCTTGAGCCCCAGCGCAATGCGGCCCGGCTCGGACTGCGAAGGCGGCTTGACAGAAAGGATCACCGCGTCCACTCGATCGCCTGCCTTGAGCAGATCCGAAGGGTGGCGAACCTTTTTGGCCCACGACATCTCGGAGATGTGAATCATACCTTCAATGCCCGGCTCAAGCTCCACGAATGCGCCAAAGTCGGTGAGCCGCGTCACCGTGCCGGTTACGCGCGCACCGGTCAGATAGCGCTCGCCCGCCGTCTCCCAGGGTTCAGGCTGCAGTTGCTTCAGGCCAAGTGAAATCTTTCCCGTGCCGGCATCGATCTTGAGAATGCGCACCGTGATCTGCTGGCCAACGCTCAGCACGTCCTCGGGTCTGGCTACGCGCGCGCGAGACATGTCGCTCACGTGAAGCAGGCCGTCCAGGCCGCCGTGGCCGCCGGCCTCGCCGCCGATATCCACAAACGCGCCGTAGGGCATGAGCGTACGCACGGTCCCAGAAACCGTGTCGCCTTCTTTCAGGGCGGCGCGGCGCTCCGCAGCCAGGCCGCGCGCCTGCTCTTCCAGAACCACGCGCCGATCCACGACCAGGTCTTCGTCGGCCACGTCCAGCTTGGTGATGCGGCAGGTGATCTGCGCGCCCACCAGGGCTTCCATCTCGGCGGCATCGCGCGCGCCGCTGCGCGAAGCGGGCATGAAGGCGCGCACGCCCACGTCTACCGTAAGGCCGCCTTTCACCACCGCGGTTACGGTGCCGGCCACGGCAACTTTTTCGGCAAAGGCGCTCTCGAGCGCGGACCAGTCGCGCGGCTGCGCCACCTTGAACCGCGAGAGCTGATAGTAGCCTTCCTCATTGCGGCCGGTAACGGAGACGGGAAAAACATCGCCGCTCTTTACGCCTTTCCCATCGTTCTCGAATGCGGTGCGAGGCAGAACCCCCTCCATCTTGTAGCCGATGTCGAGAAACACCTGATCGGCGGAGAGCGAAACCACGGCGCCCTGAAGCTGGCGGCTGCCGGGCTCGGTCGGCTTGCGATGGCTGCTCTCGAAGTCGCGCAGCAAGTCTGCGAAAGATTCGGTGGGCTCGGTGGGCTCGGCGGAGGACGGTGAAGCGGGCTCGGTCTCAGGGATGTTTTCGTTGGTCATGGCGAGTACTTGTTTATTGTCCCACGATCCGGCCGAGCACCGCCTCATCTCACACCGTGGTTGCCGTTTGTGGACAGTAGGCGGGGGTGCGAGCGAGAATGGTGCTCGCATTTGAGGGAGCGGGAATGAAGTTGCCTGAACTGACGCGGCGGGATTTTGTGCGTCTCGGCGCGGGTGCGGCGCTCGCCGGGGCCGCAGCCAAAACCACGCTGCTTGAGCCCCCTCCGCTGGCCGCGCAGGCCTTGCCCGACGGGCGCCGGATTCGCTTTGGGATTGTCGGCACCGGCATCCGCGGCTGCAATCTGCTGCGCTCGGCGCGCAAGCTGCCCACCGGCGTCTGCGTCGGCTCGGCCGATCTATATTCGACGCGCCTGGAAGCGGGCAAGCAGGCCTACGGCGCGGATTTCGAGACCACCGGCGACTATCGCCGCCTGCTCGACCGCAAGGATGTGGACGCGATCCTGGTCGCCACCTCCGATCATCATCATCGCCGCGTAACCCTCGACGCGGTCGCGGCCGGCAAGGACGTTTACTGCGAAAAGCCCATGTCGCACAGCGTCGAAGATGGCTTTGCGATGCTGGACGCCGTGCAGGCCCACCAGCGCATTTTTCAGGCGGGCAGCCAGCGGGTCAGCTCCATTCTGTATGCCAGGGCGCACGAGATTTACGCCTCCGGCCGGCTGGGCGAAGTGCACGAGATCGACGCGAAGTGGAATCGCAACTCGCCGGGCGGCGCCTGGGTGTATCCGATTCCCCCCGATGCCAGTCCGCAGACCATCGACTGGAAGGGCTTTCTTGTCGATGCGCCCGATCACGCCTTCGATCCAAAGCGGTTCTTCCGCTGGCGCTGCTTCCGCGATTACGGATCGGGCCTGGGCGGCGACCTGTTTGTGCATCTGCTGAGCGGCATCCAGGTAATAACGGGAATCAACACGCCGGCCAATCGCGCCTACTCGAGCGGCGATATCTACACCTATAAAGATGGCCGCGATTTCCCGGATCTGCTGGAAACGGCCTTCGAATTTCCAGCCTCCGACGGCACTGTGCAGGTGCATGTGCACTGCAACCAGAGCAACGATGACGGCGACCAGACGATCGTCTTCAACGGACACCTGGGAACCATGATCGTGACCGGCAACTCGGTCACCTTTCTGCCCCAGGATGTGCGGCCCAAGTTTGAAGCCTATGGCTGGGGCGGCATGACCGAGGCCCAGCGCGAAAAGGGCCGCGACCAGTGGAAGGCCGCGCATCCCGATCCGCTGCCGCCGCTGCCCGAGGCGGAAACCTTTACACTGCCGCGGGGATACGACGACACCGCGGTACACATCGGCAACTTCTTTCAGGCCGTGGTGACTCGCAAGCACGTCACTGAAGACGAAGTCTTCGGCAACAACGCCGCCATCGGTTGCCACATGGCCAATCAGTCCTATTTCCACCGCGCGATTGCACAGTGGCAGCCGGAGTCGCGGACCATCGGAGTTTAAGTTCAGGATTCGAATTCAAGGTTTCAATTCAGCCATCGGAAAGCAGGGAGTGGATTCATGGGTATTGCTTCGCGCAGAGATTTCTTGAAGGCCGCGGGTGCTGTGGGTATTGCGGCGAGTGTTGGGGTAGAGCCGTTGGCGGCAAAACGGCTTCACATGCCCATCGGGCTTGAGCTTTACAGCGTGCGTGACATGCTGCCGAAGGACTTTGACGGCACGCTGGCTCAGGTGCGCGCCGCGGGTTACACCGTGGCCGAGGCGGCAGGGTTTTACAACCGCTCCGCCGCAGACTTTCGCGGCTCCATGGCCAAGGCCGGCATTCGCTGCATCAGCGCTCATTACACGCTGTCGCTGCTCGAAACGCAGCTTGACTCGTTGATGGAGTACGCGCACGGCATCGGGCTTGAGTACATGATCTGCTCTTCATCCGGCGGAATGCATCGCGACCCGACGGCCAAGGGGCCGGCAACTCTCGACGACTGGCGCTGGATTGCGGGCCAGTTCAACAAGGTCGGCGAAAAAGTAAAGGCCGCGGGCATGACCTTTGGCGTACACAACCATATTCCCGAGTTCGCCAACTTCAACGGCACCATCGTCTACGACGAGCTGCTGCGGCTCACCGATCCCAAGGTGGTGGTCTTCGAGATGGATGCTGGCTGGGTTTCGGCCGCCGGGTTCAATCCGATCGACTATCTCAAGAAGTCGCCGGAGCGGTTCCCGCTGATGCACATTAAAGATGTGGCGCGCGGCGCCGACGGCAAGTTCCACTCCGCCGTGCTCGGACAGGGCAAGATGGACTACGCGCCCATCATGCGCGCGGCTACCGGGCTCAAGCAGTACTTTATCGAGCAGGAGCAGTTTACGATGGACCCCATGCAGGAACTGCGCATCGAGGCCCAGTACATGCGCAACCTCAACGTGTGAGCGCGCGGCGCGTAATGCGCCGCGCCGCACTCTGTCCAAACGCGCTCCGTCGAAACGCAATTTGTCGAAGATGGATGCGCGGAAGATGGGCGCGTGGAAGGAATCGGGCCGTCTCCGGTAGGCTGGAGACATGAACATATTCGAGGAGAAGCAGTCGGAACTGGCGCAGCACGAGTTCATGATGGGCGTGGAGCGGGGCAGGCTGGCGGTGGCGCTCGACCTGCTCACGGATTCGCTCATCCTGGTGGGGCAGCACGGTGTGTACTGCTCGTCGAGCCGGAATCCATCCAAGCCCGCGCTGGACCTGCAGGCGGTGCTCGCCGGGATGGAAGGCGCCAAGGCGCTGGTCCAGTCGGTGATGGAAGAGCTCAGGAAAAGCAGGGAAGAAAGATCGGGCACCGGCAGCCAAGGTTGATCGCGGCGCATTTGCGGCTTGGGCCAGGGCTCTGCGCCAGAATGGACACTCCGGGCCTGCCCGATTCGACCCGCACGATTCGATCTGGCCGATAGTCCGATTCGGCCCCGATCGCAAAATGAGGTATTCTTGAAGAGCGCGCCCGTAGCTCAGCTGGATAGAGCGAATGCCTCCGGAGCATTAGGTCGGGAGTTCGAATCTCTCCGGGCGCACCAGAACATCCACCTCCATCGTTTCATCTGCTGACAGGGTGTAGATGGGCGGAGTTGTGGGCGTTCCAAAGCCATTCTCAAAACCTCCCCGGAAAACATCTCCCAAAGCATCTCCCGACAACACCAGACCACCTGAAAAATCAGCCGGGCAAGACGCGGCTTTCCGCCTATGTCTCTCTTCTCCCACGGTTTGCGGAAGGCGCAAAGCAAGATTATCCAGATGATCTTACCCAAAGGTCTCGGATTCGACGCCCTCTTGGGTGCAGGGCAATCGCATTTGGATTTTATGAGGTACCAGCATCGCGCAAACTGTAAACCTTGCAAACTGTAAACCCAGATTTCTGGGTGCGTTGTAACAGGGCACGACTTGAGTCGTGCCGCCGGTGGGGCTGCGATCAGACCGGCTTCAGCCGCTGCAAAAGCTCAATTGATGGAGATGCGCATTGGCGGGGGCTAAAGCCCCATCGCTGTTGTTGCCTGATTCGGCACGACTAAAGTCGTGCCCTGTTACAAAACTGACACAAAACCTCGACTGCGAATGGAAAACACGTCCTGCGGCAACCTGCTCCCAACGACTTTCAAATGCGATTGCCCTGGCTGGGCGTAGTCCCAACTTGACGCATAATCGCCGACGCGCACTGGTCTCCGTCACGCTCTGGGACGGCGGGCGGACGGACGCTTGCTGACGGGTTGAGCCGGTCTACTTCAAGGCGGACCAGATGGCCAGGTTGATGCCAACCATGAGGACGGCGGACCCTGGGATGAGGAGCAGGGCTTTTTTGAGCCGCGCAGGATCGCCGCCGGCGATGGCGCCAATGACGCGGGAGCTTACCGCGAGGCCTGCCCAGCCGCAGGTGATGACAAACCCGATGGCGGTGCCGGTCATCTGCGGGAAGGCGGTGCCGGTGATGGCCAGCGCAGTGGGAAAGACCGGGGCCATGGAAAGTCCGGCCATGAAAACCAGCGCCGCGGCCGCGGAGGGCTTGTTGGTGCGCAGCATGAGGAAGGTGGTGATGGCCATGGCAATGGACGCGGCCAGCGTTACCTCAATGGCCGGCACGCGAATGAGGATGGGCGAGACGCCCACGCGGCCGACGAGCAGTCCGAGTGCAAAACCGAGCGAGAGAATGTTGAGCGCGCGGGACTCGGGGATGCCCTGTGCGATGAGATGGCGCGGCAGCCAGTTCCAGACGCCGACTTCACAGGAGATGTAGAGAAAGAGGAAGAATCCGATGAGGAAGAGCAACGGACGGCCGAGCAGGGGTCCGGCGTGGGCCAGAACAAATCCCGACGAGCCGGCGGGCGCGGGCATGTGCGCGGCGGCCTGCACGGCGAGCGTGAGAACAGTGAGTGAGGCGACCGTGTAGCAGAGGCGGACCCAGTTGCGCTTGAAGAGATTGGCGGAGATGAAGGGCGTGGCCAGGCCGCCGAGTCCGAAGAACAGATTGACGAGGTTGAGCGCGATGGCGCGGTGTGCCTCGCTGACGCCGCTGACCAGCGCATTGGCTCCGGTAACCACGATGCCACCGCCCACGCCGAGCAGGAAGAGCAGAAAAACGATGCTGCGGAAACCCTGGGAGCGGGGCAGTGCGAAGAGGGCGACAATGATGAAGGCAAGGCCGAGGATGAGGCCGATCTTGTCGCCCTGGCTGTCCAGCAGCGGGCCCACGGCGAGCGAGGCGATCATGAGGCCAAGGGCCTGGGCGAAGGCGATGGCGCCGTTCTGCGACGGGGTGAGGTGAAAGCGGTCGGAGAGATCGGGCAGGATGGTGCCGAGCATGGCGGCGATCATGCCGTAGACAAAGATGGCGAGAATGGCGGCAAAGATGAGCACGCGGGTCCTTTCGAGGAACGGGACCAACATACAGGAGCGCGGAGTGGCGGGGCAAGATTGGCCGGGTTCTCTGCGTGCTGCGGTTAGACTGGTAGGGCAATGGGATCGATGGGCAGAGTGGGATGGATGGCGTCCGCGGCGGTGCTTGTGGGCCTGGGATTGAGCGGCTGCGGACTGCCGGGAGCGCCGCAGCCGCCGTCGCTGAATCTGCCGGGCCGGGTGACGGACCTGTCGGCGGTGCGCACAGGCGACCAGGTCACTCTCGCCTGGACGATGCCGAAGAAGAATACCGACAAGTTGCTGTTGCAGGGCGTCGTGACGGCGCAGGTGTGCCGGCGGATCTCGGATGCGGGCGCATGCGGGACTGCGGAAACGCTGCAATTTGCTCCCGGCGCGGATGCGACATTTACCGAGACGCTGCCCGACGCGCTGGCGCGCGGGCCGGCGCGGCCCATTGCTTACTTTGTGGAGCTGAACAATAGCAAGGGGCGGTCGGCGGGGCTTTCCAACGGCGCGGATGTGGCGGCGGGCGCCGCTCCACAGGCGGTAACGGGGCTGAGTGCGGAGGTGGCCAAGACCGGAGTGCTGTTGCGCTGGACTGCGCAGGAACCGGAGAGCCCGGGCGTCGCCATCCGGCTGCGGCGGACGCTGCTGACGCCGCCGTCGGCCGTGGAAAAGAAGCACGAGCGGGAGAGCCCGCTGGCTCCGCCGCAGGAGCCGATGAAACGGGTGCTGCTGGTTACGGCGGGGTTGCCTCAGGGCCGGGCGCTGGACAGGGACATTCGCTTTGGCGGGACCTATGCCTATCGGGCGCAGCGGGTGGCGACGGTGACCGCGGACGGGCGCACGCTGGAACTGGACGGGCCGCTTTCGCCGGCGGTGCAGATTGATGCGGTCGATATTTTTCCGCCCGATGTGCCGAGGGATCTGGTTGCGGTGGCGACCGGTGGCGGCGATGGCGCCGGGCCTGCGATCGATTTGAGCTGGATGCCGGACACCGAGGCCGACCTTGCCGGCTACATTGTGTACCGCAGGCAAGGCGACGGCGCGTGGCTGAGGATTTCAGAGCCGCAGCCGGTGGTGGGGCCGGGATTTCACGACGGCCATGTGCAGCCGGCGCAAACGTACGATTATGCTGTATCGGCTATCGACCAGGAAGGGCACGAGAGCGGGCGCTCGGCCGAGGTGCAGGAGAGCGTACCGCAACCGTGATCACCGCGAAAACAAGGAGTGAGTGGCTGCCATGAAGTATTGCCGATTTCTGCTGGATGACCGGATTCGCTATGGCGCGGTGGAAGACCTGGGCGGGGATCTGTGGATCTCGGGTCCGGCCCCGGCTCCGCCCGAGGACCTGGTTTACCGGCTGGCGCTGGAGCAGCGCGAAAGCGCGGACTTCGACTTTGAGCCGATGCCGGCTGCTGCCGCCGAGCTGCTGACGCCGGTGACCCCGTCGAAGATTATCTGCGTGGGGCGCAACTACAAGGAACACGTGCTGGAGCTGGGCAATCCCATGCCGACCGAGCCGCTGCTGTTCTTCAAGCCGCCTTCGTCGCTGCTGGAGCCGGGTGGGACCATCCGGCTGCCGAAGCTGTCGGAGCGGGTGGACTTTGAGGGCGAGCTGGGGCTGGTGATCGGCCGTACGGTGCGCAACATGAAGCCGGAGAGCGACTGGCGGGACGTGGTGCGCGGCTTCACGCTGGCCAACGATGTTTCGGCGCGTGACCTGCAGAAGAAGGATGTGCAGTGGGCCCGGGCCAAGGGCTTCGACACGTTCTGCCCGGTGGGCCCGATTGTGAGCGACGAGATCGATCTGGAGGCGGGTGTGCGGATCGAGACGCTGGTGAACGGCGAAGTGCGGCAGCGGGCCTCGACGCTGGAGCTTATCTTTCCCGTGTCCGAGCTGCTGTGCGCCATAACAGCGGTGTTCACGCTGGAGCCGGGCGATCTGATCCTGACCGGGACGCCTTCCGGTGTGGGTCCGCTCAAGGCCGGAGACCGGGTGGAGGTGAGCGTGCCGGGTCTGGGGACGCTGGTGAATTTTGTGGAAGCGGATTGAGGTCCGATTCGCGGCTGGTGCGCAACTTGTGCTTACCGTGCGCATCCTAACAATGGCGTACACTGGTGCCGAAGGGCAGCGAATTCGGGATTTCTCCCCGAGGAGGGAACATGCCGCAGAATCTTCTTGAGCAATTACGTACTTATACCGTAGTGGTGGCTGACACGGGCGATATGCAGGCCATGGAGGAATTCCATCCGCAGGACGCGACGACCAACCCCTCGCTGATTACCGCGGCTTCACAAATGCCCGCCTATCAGCCGATTGTGGACAGCGTGCTGAAGGATGCGCGCAACGAACTGGGCGAGAGCGCATCGGACAAGGACGTGGCCAACCTGGCTTTCAAGTGGTTGGCGGTGGCCTTCGGCAAAAAAATTCTGAAGATTGTGCCCGGACGCGTGTCGACCGAGGTTGACGCGCGGCTTTCCTACGAGACGGACAAGACGATCGAGCAGGCTCGCTCGATCATCGCCCTCTACGACAAGGCCGGAATCGGGCGCGACCGTGTGTTGATCAAGATCGCGTCCACGTGGGAAGGAATGCGCGCGGCGGAAGTGCTGGAAAAGGAAGGCATTCACTGCAACCTGACGCTGCTGTTCGGGATTCACCAGGCGATTGCGGCGGCGGAGGCGGGCGTGACGCTGATTTCGCCTTTCGTGGGCCGCATTCTGGACTGGTACAAGAAGGACACCGGCAAGGACTTTCACGGCGCCGACGATCCGGGCGTACAGTCGGTGACCAAAATCTACAACTACTTCAAGAAGTTCGGCTACAAGACGGTGGTGATGGGCGCGAGCTTCCGCAACACTGGCGAGATCACCGAGCTGGCCGGCTGCGATCTGCTGACGATTTCTCCGCAACTGCTGGCCGAGCTTGAAAAGACCCAGGCCGAGCTGCCGCGCAAGCTCGATCCGGAAAAGGCGAAGGGCATGTCGATCGAGAAGATCACGATAGACAAGGCGACCTTCGACAAGATGCACGCGGCGGACCGGATGGCCCACGACAAGCTGAAGGAAGGCATTGAGGGATTTTCAGCCGCGCTCGAAAAGCTGGAGGGGCTGCTGGCGGCGCGGCTGGCGGCGCTGGAGTCCAGAACGCCTGCGGCTGTGTAAACCGGTTCGACAAGCGATCTGTAATGCGAAGAGGCAACCCATGTGGGTTGCCTCTTTTGTGTCAGGTCACTTGCAATCAATGGTTCACACTGCCAACAAAAGTGGCAGGGCCCTGTTGCGTAACAGAGTATTTCCGATAGATTCAGTGTTACAGCAAGATAGATTTGCAGCGGCTGCTCCTTAGTGGCAACGCGCAAGGCAGCCGATGCGATGCAATCGGTAGCTGCGCGTGCACGGCCACAGGAGGTCTGTATGCAGTCGCAAAATCATCCGCTCGAATCGTTCTTTCAGCAGGCAGTCCGCAACAGTTACGAAGGCAAGCTGGGACTGCACGATCCCGATGTAACCGGCTATGTGGCACGACTGCTGTGCGAGTTCTCTGAATCGGACAATCTCTACCGGGTGCGGGACGAGATGGGCCGCCCTATTGCGGAGCTGGACGAGCTGCTGGAAGCATCCGACCCGGTTCATGGCACGGCTCCGTCGTTTGACGCCGAGCGCGCGCTGCGCAAGCATATCGGCGACTACGCGCTGTTTGTGGCCGGCATGTATCCGGAGGCGACGGGCTCCAATCGCCGCATGCGGCGGCATTATCCCAGCCTGAGCGAGCTGATCCACGCGGGCAAGGAAAGCTACTTCATCGTGAGCCAGTTCAACCTGTTCGAGTATGAGCAGGAGGCGCCGCTGTTTGCGCGGCTGTCGGACCGCTTCGAGCGGTGCATCCTGGGGCTGACACTGGTGCGGGAAGAACTGGGAACGCGCAAGCCGCTGATGCTGCCGCCGAGCGTGAACTGATTCTGCCCCCCACGGCTGGGTTTGTGGTTTTCGCCGCCTTATTTGCATCCAAGTTGAAAGGTGTGGGTTGAAAGGCGTCGCCGGTACGGCGATACTGGAGCGAACCGATACCTTGACCGGCAGAGGTGCAAAGGATGGGCGAGTTTGGTAGTGTCTCAGTTTGAGCAAGAGGTTGCGGTTTCCCAAGCTGGTTCTCGAATTCGCTCCGTATTCGCCTTCAGTGCCACTTTTCTGGGATTCGTGAAATGTATAGGGATACTGTTTACTCTATAGGTATTGACGGCGATGGAGCCGCCGATGAATACTGTGCATCCAACCTCAGGAGAGGAATCGGCTCAACGAAATCAGCAGGTGCTAGCCAAGAGCGTTGAGCACCTTCGCGCCGGGAGGCGGAGAAAATTCCGCAATCTCATCGGCCATCCCATATTGGACAGCGTCCGAACCAGTGAGGTACACGTCATGGTAGCTAAACTGAGTCCAGAGTTCTTCGGGCAGCCTGAGATGAGTACGCAAGATTTCTTCAACCCGCGCGTCGTCAACCGTGAGGTTGGCTGTGACGGCTTTCAATCGATCTACGCCAGCCCGGTCAGTGGAATTCGTGCTCTTGTGGATCATGAAGACAGCGTTAGCTGTGGTCTTTCGGGCTTTGGCACCAAGAAAAACCAAGGTCGCAGCAGATGCGACTTGGCCAGCGTTGTAGAGAAAGACTTCGATTGGGATTTTTCTTAAGGCGTTGTAGAGAAACACTCCGTCTCCGACAAACCCTCCCCACGACTGAAACAGGATATGTATGCGCTTTGTCCCTGCCGAGGAGACAATGGTAAGTCCATTGAGCAGCTTGGCTGCGTTCGCGGCATTTATGTCACCGCAGTAAATGGCCCAGATTTCTTCTGGAGCTTTTGAATTCTTATCATCTGGCATAGCGGGCATATTACATGATTCCTCCAAGGAGCGGGATAGTAATTTTATTGAGCTAGACCAGCAATTTCTTCATAGGACCAAACGTGATCTGCAATCCCCGCCGCCATCGCTGGCGTGATCCGCAGTGTCTTGTGAATCCGGGCGAAATTATAGTGGATGAAATGCAGCGCGACAGCAGCGGCGTGGTTCTCGATCTTCTTTGAGAACGCGTTGGTCAGACGGGTGAACCGACGCATGCTCATCCGCATCGTTAGGTTCTGGCGTTCCACGAACGATGTGCTTACATGCTTAGGATCGGGATCGCCAATAACCGTTTTCATATCACACCCAATGCACCTTGCAGGGCTGTAACGCGTCTCCGGCTCACTGGACGCACCGTAAATTTTCTGGAGAGTCGCGAAGTCTACATCCGCGCCGAAGGCGTTCTCTACAGCCTCCAGATACGCGCGGTGACCGTCCGTGGTTAGCTGAACGCGGCCACGGATTCGGCTCGCAACATCCTGCATAAACTCGTTGGCCCACCATCCGTCACGGCCCCCGATGAGGTACGAAACGCAGAGCTTGGTGTCGGCATCAAGTGCCGTCCAGGTCCACACGTCTCCCCAGCCCTCAGCCTTGCGGTCTGGGCTGGCATTCTTTTGCTTGGCCCCAACAAAGCACCAAATCTCGTCAGCCTGAACGCGCTTGCAGCGCACATCCCGCACAACCTGATCGTGGTAAGCGTAGGCAGCTCCAGCCACATCAAGCAGGAGCTTCGTAACCGTGTTGATTGAAACGTCGGCCATACGGGTCGTTGCGCGAAGGCTTGCACCTTCAACGAGCATTTGAATGATCTGGGCGCGTTTGGCAATCGGAAGCCTATTCATGTCATTGATATTATTGAATGCGAACTCCTTTGTCAAGCATAAATTCAGTTTCAGTAAGCATTATGGTTGCCGCTACCACTATTTTCTATCATTTTTAGCTAGATAGTGCTAGATTTATATTGTTTCACTCGCTCCCGTGCCTCATGGAAGCGAGTGAAAGGTGGTCGCATAGACTGCCGGGAGCGTGAAGTGCCAAACAGCAATGAGATGAGAAGGCTCACAGCGAAGTGGAGGAGTGGGAACGGATGGCCGAAACGCCTCGATTACATCGACATTAGGGGACTTCGGGGATGGACTGGGCAGCGGTTTGAAATGCGCTATCCGATGATGGCAGTTGTTGGCGAAAATGGGGTCGGAAAATCAACCGTCCTCCAATGCGCGGCGGCGGTCTACAAATCCACCGCTCCAAAATTCTTCGTCAAAGGGCGCGGGTTTGCCTCTGACTTCTTTCCGAAAACGGCGTGGGACTTAATCAATGAAGATGCGCAAATCCGGTACTCGGTTCGGGAGGGGGAGTGCGTTCACCAAGATACAGTCCGCAAGCCCGGCGAGAGATGGCACGGCAACATCGAGCGCAGAGAAAGAGCGGTAGTTTACATCGACCTGAGCCGGGTACTGCCGGTCCCGGCCCGTGTGGGCTACTCCAAAATCGCAAAATCTCAACACGTCGAAGTAGAGGCCAAGACTTTTGACGAACAGCGGCTTTCTCGTCTTAGTGAGATTATGGGGCGACCCTTTGAACTTGCAAAGATGGCGCTTACAGACATCGACGCGAAACGATCAGTCCCGGTGCTCGGCCACGAAGGGGCAATCTATTCTGGATTCCATCAGGGAGCCGGCGAAACTACAATCGCCGAATTGCTCCAAGCCGATCTTCCCCGGTACAGCCTCGTTCTAATAGATGAAATTGAGACTTCGCTCCACCCACGATCCCAGCGGCGTCTTGTGCGCGATTTAGCCGAGAAATGCAGGGAACTTGAGTTGCAGATCATTCTCACTACACATTCTCCGTATGTGTTAGATGAGCTTCCCCACGAGGCACGGGCTCAAATCATTCAGACTGAGAAGCGACGGACGATCATTTATGGAGTGAGTCCCGAATTCGCCATGACGAAAATGGACGATGTTCCGCAGCACGAGTGTGATTTATACGTAGAAGACGAAAGAGCAAAGGTGATGCTCACGGAGGTATTGGCCTCCTGCAATTCGGAATTGGTCCAGCGATGCCAAATAATCCCGTATGGGGCTGCTTCTGTAGGCTCGGCATTGGGGATTATGGTTTCCCAGGGGCGCTTTCCAAGACCGTCCTGCGTGTTTCTGGACGGTGATCAGGCTACAGCAATCGGGTGTATCAACCTGCCGGGCGATGATGCGCCTGAGCGAGTAGTCTTTGAAGCACTACGCGCAAAGAACTGGTTAAACGTTTCGGCCCGAATCGGGAGGGGATTTTCAGATGTAGCAGACGCGTGCGATCAAGCAATGCTTTTGACAGACCACCACGAGTGGGTAAAGCATGCAGGGAACAAACTCGTGGTCGCGGGAAACATACTCTGGCACGCGCTATGTGCGCAATGGGCGAAAGAATGCCTCTCGCCTGACGATGCTAAGCGAGTGATTCAGCCAATAGGGGATGCTCTAATAGGAATCTCTTCCGTAGACACATCAGCCGCGAAACCAGTGGAAAAACTCAAGGCGGTCGCCGGGGAATCCGCTCCAGATGAGAAGCCGAAACCCCCAATTAAAACTGTATCTAAGGCTTCGATTGACCCCATCGAGCAACCGCGGCTTTTCTAGCGATGGCAGAGCGTCTTTCCTGTGTCAATGTTGCGGCTCTCGATGCTCCCCCTGCACGGCCGCCAGAACGGCCACGGATAGTGCCAATTCGCTTCTTTGGGGATTCTGTGTCTTCAGCTTCACCCGTGGTAATGTCCACGATTAATTTGGCTAGCTGATTCAAATCGCGTGGTCGTTTCGGCATGTATCAAGTATGAGGCTTTCGCTTTGGACGGCGCAAGAGGGGCTAAAACCAAACTGAGACATTACCGCGAGTTTGTAAAGCTGCGCGCTGCGGATGGACATGAACTAGGCGCGTATGTAGCGCTGCCGGCGGGCGAGCCGATGGCCGCGCTGGTGGTGATTCAGGAGATTTTCGGGGTGAATGCGCATATCCGCTCGGTGGCGGACGGCTACGCGAAGGATGGGTTTTTGACCGTGGCCCCGGCGTTGTTCGACCGCATTCAGCCGGGTGTCGATCTGGGTTATGAGGGCGAGGACGTAGAGACCGCGCGCAGCATGATGCCCAAACTCGACTTTGCCAAAGCGGTTGAAGATATTCAGGCGGCGGTGGAGTTTGCAGCGAGCGCCTCGGGCTGTAACGTGGGCGTGATCGGCTACTGCCTGGGCGGAACGCTGGCGTGGCTTTCCGCCGCGCGGCTGCGGCCCACGGCGGCGGTGGGCTACTACGCCGGAGGCATCGGCAGGTTTGCCACCGAGGCGCCGGCCTGTCCGGTGATGCTGCATTTTGGCCGCGAGGATACGCACATTCCGGCGAGCGAGGTGGAGAAGGTGCACGCGGCGCATCCCGAGGTGGAGATCCACTGGTACGACGCGGGGCACGCCTTCAACTGCGAGCCGCGGGCCAACTACAACGCCGCGGCTGCGAAAGAGGCGCGGGAACGATCGCTCGAGTTTTTGAAGAAGCACCTGGCGTGAAGTCGAAGATCCAGATTCTGCCCCGCCGACTAGATGTGAAGTTTCAACAGGTTGTCCATTCGACCTGAATCAGAGAAGCTGATGGTGACCAAACCGCAGTTTCCGAGAGGAGATCGAATGGACTACCACCAGAATGCCCGATTGACGATTCATAGTCGAGAGCAAATGGCT
>DATAVZ010000081.1:0-9913 GCA_036267475.1 Occallatibacter sp. | reverse complement strand
CGCGAAAACACAACTGCAAGCAAAAAACGGCCAACCCCGCGCGAAAACAAAGCCGAGAGACAGACATCGAAGTGCAAAAATACAATTTGCGGCCTATACGTGCCGCGCAGTTACGGAATTTTGCAAGAGGCTCCCAGGTCTCGAATTGTTACCGGAAAGAATCGCGGGCGGCGGCCTTGTGGCGGGATTGTTGATTGCACGCAGTGCTTTCAGGCGCGTGCGGCCTTCCTTAAAGATTGAACGCGCATCGTAACCATTAGCGCTCACATCGGGCGCGCCTGCAGAAATGTGAAGAATCTTCAGGGCATTGCAGGCACAAGCTTGAACAACAACTGGGCCGGAGCAGAAAAAGTTGCCGGCTCAATCACCGCTTATGCGGGTACGTTCTCAGAGGTAGCGATGAAACTGATGATTGAACAGATGCCTGATCTTCAAGCGCTTTATATCCGGCAGCTTCGCCTTCTGCTCTCGGCAGAGGAGATGATTGCGATTAAAACCCAGATGCTGATCGACGCGGCCACAGATCCTGAGCTTCATCAGGCGCTTCGCGATCACCTCCACGAAGACGATGGGCATGCCGCGCGCCTGCGAGACATTCTCACGCGCATCACAGGCAAGGCCGATCCTCTCAAGTGCAAAGTGATTTATGCGCTGTTCGATGAAGCCGAAGACCTGATGGAAGATGCCGGCCATGAGTCGGTCCGCAACGTCATCCTGATCGCGGCTGCACAGCGGATCGAGCACTATGAGATCGCAGCCTATGGAGCCGTGCGCCAGTTCGCGCGCGTGCTGGGCCGCACCGACGACGCCATGGTGCTGGACATGACGATCCAGGAAGAGGGCCATGCCGATCATCAGCTCACGCAGATCGCTGAACGAATCAATCCGGCCGCGCAGAAGGCCGCCTGAATTGCCTGTCACGGAATCATTTGCCACATCGTTGCCTGTCGCCAATTGCCGCTCCCGCGACGCCGACAACAGACCGTCCAGTTGTTGCGCTTTTTGAGCGTTCACTTTTCAGAGTTCAAACCGGGCGGCCCATTGCCCCCAGAGGGAATCTATGACAACGAGTGAGGTTGGGTCTTTATCCGGTATTTTTGCCAAGCCGCCTAAGATGATGGCGGACTATTTCTCGTCCAAAGAAATCTTTTCCGGCGGTCCGGCCGCGGGATTGCGTTTGCTTGCCGTTTATATGGCCTACGCGGGAAAGCGTCTCAGTCCTTCGCGCAGACACAGCCTGGAACAGGCCCGGGAGCTGCTCCTTCGCCGCACGCAACAAAAGTAGATGCGGAGTTGGCGCAAGCAAAATGAGAAACGGGCGCTGTTGCGGCCTCCGTCGGCACTGTCCAAGTAAAGGCAGCGCGGAGCCGATGAGCCTTCTCCAGATTTCGGCTCTCGGAATTCCGGCGGGATAGCGGCATGCGGCCCGGTATACAGGCTTATCACGGACGCTACCCGGGACCCATTTCGTTGGTTTTCCATTCTAGTCTGGTTATGCCCGGCAGTTCTTCCAGATCACGGATGGACGCTGGAATGTCGTCGCTTCCCTTGCCGCCTTGCCAGCGCACCTCGCAGGAGAACTTTCGACTCCCTTCGCTGATGGCATGGGTCATGGAGAACGACTTCACCTGAAACTTCGCCGCCTGAAGGCGCCTTCGAAGTTCGGCCGCCGACAGCGGATCGCCCACCGTGATGACCGTCAGCTCCGCAATCCGAGTATGTTCCACGCGGGCTTCGAGAAAACGCAGCCACCCCAGGATTAGCAAGCCGATTACCGTGGATACCGATCCGAGTATGAGCTGTCCGCCGCCCATGCAGAGCCCGATCACGGTCGCAAACCACATGGTCGCCGCCGTGGTTATGCCGATGACCAGTTCGTTTTTTCTGACAATTGCGCCTGCTCCTATGAAGCCAACTCCGGTAAGGATGCCGAGCGGCAGCCGCATCAGGTCCATCACAATATAGGAACTTTGCGGCTTTCCATTTGTGCCGATCAGCAGGTTCACCTGGATCATGGCGATTGAAGCCGCCAGGGTGACGAGCAGCGTTGTGCGCAGACCCGCGGCGTGACCGGTCCTGCTTCGCTCCATCCCCAGCAGTCCGCCTGCGGCTACAGTAAGCAGCAGCCGGAGAGCGATAGCGGGCCAGTGCAGTTCAAGCGGCATGCAAGACTTAGATTCCAACCGAGCAAAAGTAGATGTTGCCTGCCGGTTTCGCAGGCTCTATTGATCCGGCAACTAAATACCGTCAGGGTGCCCCATCCATTTCCGCGTTTTTTGCGGAAATGGATGGGAATACAATGTCACTGCTTTATTGCCGGATCGACAGGGTTTTGCGTTAATCCTTCTTCCCGGACTCGCGCGCAACGTACTCTTCCTTGCTCTTGGACTTTCTGCGATATCGCTTGCGCGTCAGAAATGTCTTCTTGCAGTCGGTGCATAGCCATGGAAAATACCCGAACAGCGCGTAGATCTGGGTCTGCAGAAAGCCCTTCCGCTCCAGCCGCCGGGGCCGGTCGCCGCCGCACTCCGGACACAGGATCTTCGGGCTTACCGCAACCTTCTCGACAAACCCCTTCGCGGCTTCGCCACGGCTTCCGTCAGACACTTTCCACCCCTCGAAACGATATGGAATCCCCGCTGCGATTCCGTTATAGCAGTTTCGGAATGACTGTACATCGGAGCCACGCACTCAAGCGGCTTTTCCCTCAAGGAAAAGCCACCTTTCGCGGCGCTCAAAAGCTTACGTTGATTCCGAAAATGCTCTAGAACCCCACCAACCCATCCGGCCCGTCGCCACCCAGCGGAATACGCCCAGGCGACACCCGCAATCACAACCCGCAATCACAACCCGCAATCACAACCCATTGATTCTAACGGAAAAGTCTCTCAGAATTTCTCGAACCATTCAATAAAAACATATCCCGTGGGTATAGCAAACATAAAATTTGGTTCCACCGCGCCGGGCGCAGCCTCATGCCGTGGCGCGGCTTTCCAGTCGCTCCAGCCCGCCCCGCGCCAGCTCCGCCACCGCCCGGGCCAGCAGAGCCGACCCATTCAGCGACTCCGGCCGCTCCAGCCGCATGCCCAGTTTCGCCGCGTACGCGCGAAAAGCCCGGTCCACATCGTAGAGAATCTCCACGTGGTCGCATAGAAACCCCACCGGCTGTAAAACCACCATTTTTACGCCCTCCCCGGCAACGGCGTTCAGCGTGTCCTCCACCGTGGGACCAATCCACGGGCCGCCGCTCGCGCCCTGGCTCTGAAAGGCAAACCACCACTTCGCAATCTCCGGAACCCGCTCCGCCACCAGCTCTGCGGTCCGCTTGGCGTCCTGCGCATAGGGATCGACGCCCTGCCCCGGCCACAGCCGCGGCAACCCTTCGCTGGCCGCCGGGGTCTGGATCGTGCGGCAGGGCACGCTATGCGCCGTAAAAAGCACCGGCGCCGCCATGCCCGTCTCGGCGCGCATCTGGCTCAGAGTTGCCCGCAGCCGCTCGGCAAACGCCTCGGCCAGCAGCGGATGATCTGCCCAGCCCTCGGTAAAGTCGATCCGCAAGCCGCCCGCCTCGGCCTCCACCGCCCGCCGGTAAAGCCCCACGCTGGTGCGCGAGTTCTGCGGCGCCATGCAGATCACCGCGGCCTCTTCGATTCCTTCGGCGCGCATCTGCTTCACCACGTCCGGAATGTAGGGCCGCCAGTTGCGCATGGCCACATACACCGGAGCATCCAGCCCGCCCGCAGCCAGCTCCGCCTCCACCAACCGCCCCTGCTCGCAGGTAATCTCGGTCAGCGGACTGTGCCCGATCAGCGCGTAGCGGTGCTGAATCTCCTCCACCACCTGCGGCGGAATCGGCCGACCGCTCACCACATTGCGCAGATACTCCGGAATCTGTTCCACCGTCTCCGGCGTTCCATGCGCCAGCAGCAGCACCGCCCGCTTTCCCACGCTCACCCCCAACGCAATCCAGCCATAATTCCCGGCCCTCACCCCTCCAGCCGGAACTCCCTCACCATCTTCACCACCGCCTGCACATTTTCCACCGGCGTTCCGGGCACAATGCCATGCCCCAGGTTGAAGATATGTCCTGGCCGCCCCTGCGCCGCGCGCAGAATCTCCTTCACCCGCTGCTCCAGCACTTCCAGCGGCGCAAACAGCGTAATCGGGTCCAGATTGCCCTGCACCGCGCACCCCGGCCCCACCGCGCGCCAGCCCGCATCGAGCGGCTGCCGCCAGTCCAGTCCCATCACGTCGGCGCCCGTGGCCGCCATCGCGCCCAGCAGTCCCGCCGTCTCCACGCCAAAGTAGATCACCGGCACGCCCATTGCCTGCACCGCCCGCACCAGCCGCATGGTGGGCTCAAACGCATACTGCTCATAATCGGCCGGCGACAGCGAACCCACCCAGCTGTCGAAGATCTGGATCACGTCCGCCCCGGCCTGCACCTGCATCCGGCAATACTCGGTCAGCACCGTGACCAGCTTATCCAAAAGGCTGCCCCACGCAATCGAGTTGCCGTACATCATCCGCTTGGTTTCGATGTAATTGCGCGACCCGCCGCCTTCGATCATGTAGCTGGCCAGCGTATACGGCGCCCCGCAGAACCCGATCATGCCCAGCCGGTCGCGAAAGTGCGACGCCACCTTCTGAATCGCGCGCGCCACATAATCCAGCTCCGCCGCGCGATCGGTGCGCAGCGCCGCCACCTGCTCGGCGGTGCGCAGCGGCTGATGAATCACCGGCCCTTCGCCGGCCTGAAATTCGAATGGCAGCCCCATCGGCTCCAGCGGCAGCAGCAGATCGGCAAAAATGATCGCCGCATCCACGCCCAGCTTTTCCGCCGCCGTAATCGTCACCTCCGCGGCAAGCTCCGGCTGCTTGCAGATTTCCACCAGCGTATGGTGCTTCCTTACCTCGCGATACTCCTGCATGTACCGCCCCGCCTGGCGCAGAAACCACACCGGCGTGCGATCCACCGGCCGCCGCAGGCACGCCCGCACAAAACGCGTGCCCTCCAGCAGCGGACTGCCGGCCGTCAGACCTTCCATTCTCGATTCCATATAGCTTCGATTCTAAATGCTTCAAAGCAAAGCATCGGTCATGGCCGCCCGCGCCGCCATACCACAAAGCGAGGCGAAAACACCGTCGCCGCCCGGCTGCCAGACAACCCCTGCTCCCGCCCGGACAGTCCAATCAGTGCGCCTCAAAGTGGTTAGACTATAGCCATGCCCGACCAGGCCGCACTTCTATGACGACAGACGAACACCCCCGACGGCCAGACGAATCCTCGTATGTGAAAGATGATTTGCCCCCCAATCCCGTCTCCGATCCGGTTCCATCTCCGCTTCCCAAGCCCGATCCCGTTCCCGGCCCGCTGCCAGGCCCCGGCGCCAACCCGCTGCCTGACCCCATGCCCGACCCCGGTCCGGCCGCGCTTCCCACTCCGCCGGCTCAATTCAGAACCGCGCTCGCTTCCTTTTTTGCCGCTTTCAAATTGCCCATGGTCCGCTACGTCGGCATCGGATGCCTCACCGTTCTGGCCATCGTCTCGATTACCGTCTACGCGGTCTCGCGGTACAGCGTGGCAGGCCCGCAAAGCGCGGCCAGCTTCATCCGCAATTTAAGCCCCATCCCCGCCCCCAACTCCAGCGCCTCCATTGCCAAGCCAAGCCCGATGGGCCGCGCTCCGTCTCCGGCAACTGTGCCCACGCCCGCTCCAGCCGCTCAGCCAAACCGCGCCAGGCCCGCCACGACTGCAACGACAATCGCGCTCCCCGCGCCCTCGCCGCAGCCGGCTGTCGCAATGGTTGTTCCACCGCCCGCCGTGCCTCCAGTCCAACGCGCCGCGCCTTCCCTGCCCTTCGGGGTAAGAATGTCCGCCGATCGCGACGGTTTCAGCAATGGCTGCAAGCATGGCGAGTTGGTGATGGAGACTTCGTCGGTCACCTTCACCTGCCCCACGGACCCGGGCAAAAGCGTCGCCGTCCGCGCCGCACAGGTAAAAGATCTCGACAACAACGGCATCCTCGTCTTTCCTGATCGGAAATATCACTTCGACATCTCCGGCAGGCAGCGGCACGACGTGCGCAATCTCTTCGCCGAGTGGCTGCGCAACGCGCGCCGCGAATCCTCCGCCCAGGCCAGCAATTAACGTCCCCGGAAATCGCGAAGGAATCTCCGAATCAGTCGATGGCCTGAAGGGTACGGGCTTCACAGGCTGCGGAAAAACTCTCCATGGAAAGCATGAAGTGTCAGGGCACGACTTCAGTCGTGCCGATAAAGGCTTCCTACTCAAACCCCGGCTTCAGCCGCTGCCGGGGATTTTTCCATCTCAAATCGGCTTTCTACTCATCTCAAGAGTTTTTCCGCACCCTGCTTAGCCCCTGAGGAAATGTCGCTTGCATCATCCGCCAATTTTGGCTCGCAAAGAGCAGATGCTACTTACGGCGGACACCATCAGGGACGAGAGGGGTAAACCCCATTCGTGCAAATGATGTAGTGAAGCCCCTCCTGCAGCGTGCCGGCATTCAGGTTGGGCAGCGCGAAGTTGGTTTGTCCGTCGCCGCCAAAGGTCGCTCCCAGCAACGAAAAAAGCGCCGTGTTCTGGTTGATCGGCAACAGTTGACCACTGCACGCAGCCCAGTTCTGGGGCGCGAATTGAAAGGCCACAAGCTTGACCACTCCCAGGAATTCTTCCATGGATCTCTCCTTATGATGTCGGTTTTCTTTGAGCACCGCCGATAGTGAACGGAACGGATAAGATATAAACCAAATCCCACTCCACGTCTATGACTGCCTGATGGATGCTTGATGGCCGCTCGATGGATGGCGGGCAACGGACGGCTCATTCCCTCGTCTAACCCACGCGCCGAAACCACGCCTTATAAAAGAGCACAACTTGAGTCGCGGCGGGGGTCCATCCGCCTGCCTCTCCCGCTCACTCTTCTCTGAGCAACGCTGCCGGATCCGCCAGCACCGCTCGCCGCGCCGGGCCCAGCGCTGCTAGCGCGCCAATCGTGATCATTGCCGCAATCGCGCCTCCCAGCACAACAGGATCGTATGCCGTCGCCTCGTACACAATACTCGCAAGCACGCGGCTTCCCAGCACGCCCAGCGCCAGACCCGCCACGGAGCCGATCCCCAGCAGCAACACCGTCCGACCTATGGCCGCGTGCATCACCTGGCGCCGTTGCGCACCCAGCGCCACCCGAATCCCTAGCTCGCGCAACCGTTTCGCCACCGCGTAGCTGGCCATGCCAAAGATTCCAGTTGCCGTCAGCATCGCTGCCAGCAACCCCAGCACGCCCAGCGCCACCGTTCCCACGCGGGCGGGGAAAAGTACCAGTTGCATCTGCTCCGGCCAGCTCTCGATCGTCACCGGTAGGTTCGGATCAATCTTCGCGATCATCGCGCTCAGCGCCTGCGCCGTCTCCGCCGACGGTCGTCGCGAACGCACCACCAGCGTGATGTCGTTCTCATTGTTCTGCGCCAGCGGCCAGTAAGTTGCCGGCCGCGGATTCTCTGTGAGCGTACCGTATTTCCCATCTTCCACCACGCCCACCACCGTGTACACTGTCGGCCCCGGCTCGGTGAAATGCTGCCCCACTGCCGATTCGTTGCCAAACAAAATCCGCGCCATCGTCTGGTTGATCAGGGCCACGTGCGGATGCTGAGCATCGTCGCTCCATGCGAAGCCGCGTCCCGCAAGCAACCTCGTCCGCGCTGCTTCCAGATACCCCGGCGAAACAGTAAAGTACTTTGCCACGCCTGCTGCGTTCGAATTTCGGAAGTCCGTAGTGCCCGCGCGATAGAACGGCGTGCTACTGCCTCCTCCATCCAGCGGCGGCTCATCCACCGTTCCGACCGCTGTCACTCCAGGAATCTTTTCCGCCTCCTCAATCATGCGCCGCTGCAGCGGGAATGCTGTCGCGTCGCTGTACTCGCCCATCTTCATTTCCATTTCGGCCAGCGTGACATGCTGCGGCTCAAAGCCGAAGTTTGCGCGCAGCGACCGCTCCATCCCCCGCAGACCCACGAGCGCGCAGGTCACTAAGAGCGAGCATACTGCCACCTGCGCGCCCAGCAACAAATCGCGCACCGTGAAGCGCCGCAGCACCATCTGTGCGTTTCCGCGCATCGCCTGCATTGGATTCGTATTCCAGATCTGCCGAGCCGTCAGCAGCCCCGGCAGAATTCCGCTCGCCGCAGCCAGCAGAGCCGCTAGCCAGTACACCCGCACGTCCACATTAACCGTCACGTGAATCGGATACTCTGCGATCGGTCGCCAAACACTCAACGCCTTCAGAAGCCACATCGCCGCGAAAGAGCCCGCCGCGCCCCCGCCACCGCCAGCAGAACCGCTTCCGCCAGCATCTGCCGCAACAGCCGCCATCGGCTGGAACCGATGGCGATCCGCACCGCCAGCTCCCGCGCGCGATCCACCGCCCGCGCCGCAAAGATGCCCGCCAGATTCAGGCACGCCGCCACCAGCACAAGCATCGCCAGCAGCAGCATGCCCGCCAGAAAGCCGCGTGTCGAATCCCCCAGTTCGTCGCCAAACATACCCGGGCGCACCAGCCGCGCGCCCAGTTGATCGTCGGTCTGGGGATACTGTTTGGCGAGTTGGGCGGCGATGGCGTTCAGATTCTCCGCGGCTTGCTGCGGGGTGATGCCCGGCCTCAGCCGGCCAAAGACGAAAAGACCGTGGGTGTATCGGTTGTCCAGGTAATCCCCGTCGCCGATCTGCCGCTCGTTCACCATCGGAACCCAGAAATCCGGCCACATGAACAACTCGGTTCCGTGAAAGCTTTCCGGCGCCACCCCAAGTATCGTGAAGGAGTGCTTGTTCACGTCCACCGTCGTTCCTACCACGCGCGGATCTGCCCCGAACCGCGAACGCCAGTACCCGTCGCTCAACACGACGTATGGCGCCGAGTTCGGCCCGTGCTCATCTGCCCCATGAAAGAATCGCCCCGCTTCCGGCTGCACACCCAGCACATCGAAGTAGTTCCCCGAGACCTCGTAGTCCCAGGCCCTCTCCGCATGGCCGCCCGTGCTCATCGCGGCTTCGCTGATCCGCTCCGCGGCCATATCGCTGAACGTCGTATTCCTGGTTCTGTAGTCGATGTAGTCAGGATAGGACTCGCTTATGTAACCCTCGGGCTTCTGCACCACCTGCCAGACGCGGTCCGCGCCGGCAATCGCAAGCTGCCGCTGCACTGCCGTGTTCAGCAGCCCGAACACCACCAGGCTCGCCGCGATCGCTACCGCCAGCGTCACCACTGCAGTCAGCGCAAACCCCGGCGCATAACGCAGCCGCCGCGCCGCAATCTTCAGATCCTGCCAACCATCGCGCATCGCCGACCTCACGACCAATGGTCGCCAGCCGCAAGTGGGTGGTATTTCACCCAAACTACGTGACGAGCCACATGTCCCTTCTGCACGTCATCCGCCATTCGGATCCCGTACCACAACCCAATAGGATAATGAGCTTACGTTCAATGATTCTCGGCCGTTCTCCCTGCGGACTGTCCGGATTCAGAAAGTGCCGTCCATTCCCGCACAGAAATAGCCCGGTGCCGCACCATAGCGGCCAATTTTGCCGGGTGCCCCAGGTCTCCTTCGAGACCTGGGAAAGTACGAACCCATTCCCGCCCTCATCTCCTTTGCACAAAATTCCCTCACCCAGGCTCACAATGGAATCGAGCCGACTCAACTCTCCGGCCCGGCACGACAGAAAAGCCGGATGAACGGCCGGGCACAAGTCTGACATTGTAAATATCCCCCGGCAGAGCCGGGGGCTTTACGGTGTGAGCCGCTCAAAGCGGCTTAAGTGGGGGCGCTAACGCGACCCCGACGTGATTGGGGCCGCCTTTCGGCGGCTACTTCCACATCTTCAGTTGGTCCAGCCGCT